>NZ_JAJCHK010000002.1:0-395420 GCF_020554465.1 Enterocloster sp. 210928-DFI.2.20 | reverse complement strand
GATATTACACATTAAAAAACTAAGAGCATATATCAGCTTTGACCCCCCCCCCCCACAGCAATCCAGACCGGCGAATCTGTCGGAGTATGAATGGACGAAGCACACACCGAAGCACATAATCACCTTCATAATTTCTATGCGCTGAGATTCTTCATTTGATATAGTGTATACATCTTTCATCAATTTACCTCTTTCTTATTTGGTTCTGGATTAAATCTAATGTAGTCTCTTCAGCTTGCCTAGCATCTGCTTGAGCATGCTGATTACAAGCTTCTCTCTTAGTAGAAGCAACGCTACTCCATACACCGCAGCCCCTACAGCAATTTGTATAATAGTAATCAAAATGCTTCCGCTGTGCCCTTGACCAATAAGCAAAACAATCACTAGCATCGCAGCCGCAGATACAATTTGCTTTGGAAGATACCTTAGAAACATAGAAATCGGCACATATTCCTTACTCATATAGAAGTAGCAGATGCATATTGAACTTTCACCTATAAGAGTTGCAACAATTGCTCCAACCGACTGAAATTTGGGTATCAAAATCAAATTAAAAACGAAATTTGTCACTGCTCCTACTATGACGCCAGTTGTGCTACGCACTCTTTGTCCGGATGGAATTAAATACTGAGCAGACAAAAAATTATGCATGCTCAGAATCAAAACCAATGAGCTTTCTATCACCAGAAGAATGATTACCTTGTCATACCCATCTCCAAAAAACCACGGCACAAAATTGTTAGCGATTCCTGCGATACCAAAGACCATTGGAATACTCAACGTAACCATAAACGCTAAAGCATTTTCCAATTTCTCCCGTATCTCATCAAAACGTTCCGCTGAGAAAAGGTATGACATCCTGGCGGACATTACGGTATTGAGTGAAATAGTAACTGTGTAGCAAAGTTTTATTATTTTATTGGCCTGTTCATAAAATCCATTTTCTGCTGTGGTATCAGTAAACATCTCCAACATAACTTTATCAAGATATGAATATATCGAGGCTGCTGCTGTGGGAATAAAATAAACTAATGTCTGTTTAAAATGCGGCCCAATTTTAAGAGCTTGCAAATCAACTCTGTCAACCGTTTTTCGCAAAGGAAACCACATAGAAATATTACCGGCAAACTTGCTGACAGAAAGAATTGCTATGTATTTCCAGAGATCATTTTCATTTTTTACTAGCACGAACAGCAAAAGGACGCTGCTGAATTTAATAGCAACATTCCTCGCAACTATTGCATCAAATCTTTCTAGTCCACTGTAATACCAAATAATATCAAATCCAGCAGCAAGGAGCTCTACCGACAGGATTATAAAATATAGCTTATAGTCAGTTGATACCAGTATGAGAGCAATCCATGCCACAATGCAGATAATCGTTGAGATAATGCTGATTGCCTCAATTTCCCAAAAAGTACGGCTTCTCTTCTCCCTATCATCCCTACATTGTGCTATAGCTCGCTGTCCGTAAGTTGTTGTTCCCAATACTGCAAACATTGTAAAAAATGCCACGACTGAGGCAGTATAGCTATATATTCCTACGCGTTCTGGTCCTAAAATCCGTGAAATATAAGGAGCAGTAATCAACGGTGTTATTAATGTCAACACTTGATAAGCAGTATTTAAAATATAGTTTTTCTTGATACTCTGCGTCTTCATATAAGAAAATCCCCCACCAAAGTCTCTCCCTCATCAATGACATATGGACAATCCATTGGACATATATTTATATAAGACAGCATTACGGATTTTTAAGAATCCTTGCAACCACCCTTTTAGGAATAACCTTTCGAATAAAACACTTTAAATTGTATTTAAGAAACCTCTTTTTAAACTGACGTTCGATTGCTCCTCGATACCCGTATTTGTCCATCTGTTGGAAAAAAGTATCTCTGACTACTGGTCGTATCTGAGGTTTGCTAAGAGCTCTGTTACCGGGAATGGCATCCTTTGGATTAATGCTGTATATTACACAATCTTTTTCTATATGGGAGAGAATTTCTTTCCCTTTTACAGAATTTGTCAAAATCAAGGAAACTCCAAGCCTCATCTGTTCCTCGGGAATTCGATTATCATTGCATCGCCAATAATCAGCGACTGTAATATCAGCAACTCGTTCTGTCCCACAGTATTTACATTTGTAACAAGATTCTCGAAGGAAGAAATTATTATTGAAGCCAAGCATATAGGTGTCATAAGGCCCTTCAGACAGATGAGAGGTGCCGTCAGCGAATTCTAGTTTCATTTTAGCCCCCTCCCCCCTGCACCATCCGTTCTTTTCTTCCTTGGTACGAAAGAAAAGATTTGAGATCTTCTTATGATATCTTTTTTCCTGACTTTCAATATATGAATCAATCACCTTTTTACTCGCAACACCATGACATAAAACATCCATAGTAATCAGGTTTTCAAATCTTTTATTGTTTAGATAAGAATATAACCCAACGATTTGACATGCTGACCCAGTAAATAATACCAATCTTCCTTTTTTCAAAAAGCTTGCAATAGTTTTATATATTTCTCCAACCTCACTCTGATAATATTTACTCAGTCGAAATGGATCCAAATTATCCCTGCATTCAGTATAAGTGTGGTATACTCGGTTTATTTCAGGATCCCTAACTACACCAAATACCACTCCTCCGTTATCAAAAATATAGTCTGCTATAGCAGTAAATATGCCTCCAGAAGAACTAGACAAGAGGACATCTTTATCTTTGTGCCAGCCCATATAAAAATCCGATTCCGGATTCCGTACTGCACAGAGGATGGCCGGACATTTCTTTTCGCATTCATGACATTCAACGCACTTATCGACATCAATATACGGATAAAGAAATCCTTCAGGACTCTCAACCATTGTAATTGCATTTTTTCTGCATACCGAAGCACACATTGCGCAGCCGGTGCACACGCTTGTATCACATATATTAATCAAGTGGCAATACCTCCCTAAGCGTTGTAGCTAAATACTGTCTGGTTTTATATCTCTCCTCATTTAGTCGTTTTGTAGCTTCGTCAAATTCACACGCGCAATCATTTAAGTATATCAGTTCTTCAAAATTTCCACAAATACGGCTCTCTAGCCCAAGCTTCTTTAATAACTGAACTTTTCTCGAATCCTGTCCTTTCCCAATGTTGTAAAAAGGAACTCGAAAATTTACAGAAAACGCCGTGCCATGAAAAGAATCTGTAATAACTAATGATGCACATCGTATGTATGACAGAAAATCAAGCGGTCCAAAATCCGCATGCGTTTCGATATCCTTATCAAGAATATTGCTCAATGGAGAAACACAGACCACCTTTTTACCTAACTTTTTAGCCAGATCTTTAGCGTTCTTTACAAACTCATTTGCTGCCTTGAACCTGTTCAATGTGTACACAAAGATATAATCTTCGTCTACACTATAAGTTCCATCCAGTTTCCATCCCTCAGAATTAAGCATTAGTGTAGGGTCTAATGTATTATATACAGTTCTTCCAAGCATTGATGAAAGTAACTCCGCTCCCTCTGATTCACGAATAGATATAGACTGAAATTTCTCAAGATAATTCAGATATTTTTCAATCTCGTCCTTCTTCATTCCACCGAAGCTAGATGAAAAAGATATCCTCGCAGCAGCAGCATTACCAATCGCCAAATAATAGCCAAGAATTGACTCTCTCGGCTCGGTCCAATATTCCGCCCTGCAATGCTCATTCCATATCTGATCACTCCCTGCCAAAAGAACCGGGTATGAAAAATTCGCATTACGTAGTTCCAAATAATTGTTATATTCTGTTTCTGTAAGTACTAGCTTGCGGTGTATAAAATCCTCAAACTTATCTATGCGTAATTTCCGGCTATCAGTCTCGTGAAAACGAATCAATCGTCTCAAGAATTCCTTGTATCCAAATCTTGTAGAATATAATTTATTGTAATATTCTTTTTGGTTTGGAAGTCTATAGTTTATAATTTCATTTGAATATCCAAGTTCATTTAAAAGCTTTTGTGTGGCATATGCTTGCAACACGGAGCCAAAATTATGTGCCGCATGATATGTCATAATTCCAATTTGTTTCATCCACAAATCCTCGCGCGCAAAATACTCTACAAATAAATCACATTTTTATGCGAATTCTGCTTAATACATCCGATTTTCTTATCACTATCTTCAGCCCACGTATGTCGAAATAGTACAAGAAGAAGCTAAGTACTATCAAAATTATGATTCTCTTCATCATATTAAAGGTGAATACCAAACTTCCAAATTTATCACCAAAGAATGAAAACGCAATACTGTACGCAATCATACAATAGAAAATCATACCAGCATTAATCGGATACTTTGACGGTGATTTCCTTGCAAACTTATATACCATCTGTGAAAATATCCCAAATATAATCGGCATTATAACTATGCCAACATATCCACAGTCCATTATGTATGAATAAAATGTTGTAAAAACATTTCCTGTGCTGTATCCAGCCGCGTATACACTGTCAACTCCAACGTGATAATCAGCCCACTCTGAGATACCCAGTATGCTGGCAAACTTTTCTATGATTGGATAGAACGTTTGCTGTCCAAAAAATCTGGAGAATTCTGGGTTATTATTAAGCCAATAATTCAAGTTAAAGATCTGTGCACCGCAGTAATTTGCAATGTACCGACCAAACAAATGTACTTCATACCGCCCTACCCACGTAACAGATGCGCAGAAAAGTGCGACTATACCCACACAGGCAATGACGACAAACAATATTGTTTTAAACGGAATGCTCTTTTTCCATTCAAACTTTCTCTGATACAAAACGAGATAAGCCATTATAAAGGCAATTATAACCTGAACAGATCCGCCACGTCCTCCTGAGGTTACACCACCAACTATTGCGAGAACAAAATTCACTAACAGGAGTATCAGATTCTTTTTTTCCTTTTTTCTAAGTACAAGCTGCTGTGCAAGAAAGCAGGCACACACAAAACCAAATACCGTAGAAATGTCCAACCCAAGTGACAGCCATGACGGAAAGCTGATCGTCTCGTTGGTTGTGAACTTAACCGTATTATTGTAATAAACCAAGCAGACACTTATCGTATTAGCCACTCCATGAGATGTTCCAAACCGCATGATGTACATAAGCTTCACGCTGTAGCAGACTACCTGAAGAAGCAACAGCAGGATATATTTCCAAGACTTTACGACTCGTACATTTTCAGCCGTGCAATATGTTCCATAATGGAAAGTTTTCCCGATAGCAATTCTGTCACCAAATGCACATCCCAAAACAAATGCAATATTCCCAATGAATATCACCAGAAATGTGTTCCAGTGCAGTTCAAAATCCCACATGTTGCTGAATGCCAAGGCTATCGCACACATGAGGATAAAAGGTGCCACAAAAATAAATGCCGGTGCTGATAATTCCTTATGTGAAATGTTGTAGGCAACCCACAATATTACTAATAAAACCAAAATCAATATAACTAGCATTTAATGATCCCTTCGTTAGTGAAAAGCACGAATGCATTCCTTATCTAAAAGCCCTAATCTTATAAACAAGCCCAATACATCCAAATCTCCCAAGTATCGCAATCATCTTCTGTTTCTTAGAAACCTTAGAAAAGTCGGCTCTCCTGACTGCGCTTTTGTATGGTTCCTGCTTTATAAGATCCGAGAGTTCCTTCTTAAGTTCCGCCTTTGACTTCTCATTCTTATCATTGATAAAATACAGCCTGATCGATTCCTCAAGCCTTCTCAACACGCATGCACAGAAAGCTTCCCTATACTCGTTTCCATTAGGCTGTGAAGCAAAAAACTCTTCCCAGCTGTTGAAGATAGCCGTGTTGATCTCAACCACATTCGGCTTGAATGTGCGTGTGATCGAGGTATTGATGATCCTGTAGTAATAGACTGGCTTCTGGACGTATGTGACCTTCTCTGCGTCAGCCAAAATATGGGCGGTATAAAGGATGTCATCGAATATTCCCTTGACCCTCAGGTCGAATTCAATGACGTTCTTTATCAGAAGTTCCCTTTTGACCAGCTTGTTCCATGGTCCGCCGTATCCGAACGCAGCTCCTTCTGCGGGAGGCATCGGGCAGTAGGTGCGATATATATCCGCCTTGATCAGTTCAGTGATATAACTCCTGTCTAATGTCGTAAATCCGTCCTTATAAAACTTCACGTATTTGTTGCCACCATCCCCATAGGTCATGTAGACATCACCGATGGCGATATCCGAGTCGTTGGTTGTTGCCGCCTCATAAAGCACCTCGAAAGCGTCCAGCTCCATCCAGTCATCGGAATCGCAGAATATGATGTATTCTCCGGTTGCCGCTTTAAGTCCGTCGTTCCTTGCGGCGCTCACTCCGCCGTTCGGCTTATGGATGACCTTGATGCGTCCGTCTTTTGCCGCATACTCATCACAGATTGACGGGCAGTTATCAGGGCTTCCGTCATCAACAAGGATGATCTCTATATCCTTTAATGTCTGTCCTATCAGTGATTCAATACAGTTACCCAGGTACCTCTCGACCTTATAGATCGGAACGACCACACTTACCTTGCTCATTATCTATCCTCCCATGCTGTTTATCCAGCTATTTTTTATAGTCTCCGTCTCGGCTTTATCCCGGTTTCACCTCAGCTTTGTATCGATCTCATCCAAATCATGTATCAGTGTCATCTCAACCTCAGACTCTTCTCAATTCCGCTCAAATATCACGATCGACCGTCTCTTCTTCTGATAAGTAGTATCCACGGATACCAGACGTTCTCCATCCGCGGTACTGGGATGCAGGTCGCACCGTTTTTCTCCGCGCAGCCTGTAATCGTGGTAAACAAAAGCCAACGTTGTCGTCTTCTCATCATCCAGAGCAAAGCTCATCAGCTTCTGGCGGCTCTTGCCAAGCGGATATGTGTCCGTGATGCAGACATCCGTCCCATAAATCCGTCCCGGGTGTCCGTCCGTATTCAGTCCTTCTATATCAACGCTTTTCTTTTCACCGTCCTTGATGCTATAAGTGCAGTAATATGTCTCACCCGATGCCTTCACACAGGTAACCATAAGGGACTCATCATCCATCCAGCAGTAATGGGAGACTTTATCTGTCTTTTCAAGAGCCTTCAGCTCCTGCCCCTGGATATCAGAGACATACAGGATCGTTTTCCATCCCTTCACATTCGGATCGACAAAAATGTGGAAGAAGATTAAATGTTTTCCGTTGGGAGCTATACTCACATGATTTAAGTAATGGATGCACTTCCCCGCCGGGTCTATTACTGTGGCCAGCTCCTTTAGCGAATAGATCAGATGGCTCTCATTCCTTTCCAAATCAACAAGGAAGAGCCCGTCATTCTCCGGTGCATAGACATCCTTTGTTTCATCCTCAAAATAGTTGTACCCGTATCCCGGACGCATCCTCTGAAGTCTTGAATAATTCAGGCTGATGCCATATTTAAAATCCGGTGTAACATCATACAGTGGCCGGTCGATAATCCTGATCTGATTTCCATCAGTGTCACAAATCTTTGCACAGTAATGGTCACCCTCAATGGAGTTAAAAAGGATGCGGTTCTTCTCGATAGGATGCCATCTGAGCCTGCTCCCCTGCTGCCAGCACCATGCATTCGTGTCAGCCACCTTATGGAATTTCATCGCTTCCAGATCGTAATATCCTATATCACACTTTGTACCCCTGTTATCCGTTGCCCCCACTGGAAGCCTGTGGCATAAGAACCTTCCGCTGTTCAGATAGTTCAGATCGTAATAACCTCTGTAAACGTGGTATCCGTCCGCCTCCAGAACATGCTTGATCTTCACATTTCCCACTATCTTTAAAGCTGGAGAACGCTTTACCAGCATTCCCGCCTTACATCCGCAGTGACAGACCATACCCTTTATTGCTGAAAGCTTGGCCTCTCCGAATATATTTTTTAAAGCTCCTTTGATTCCCACTATTTTGTGCTCCTTATAGTTCCCTTTTTCTTAATCTTTGAATGAATTGTTTCTTTACTTTTCTTGCATTAACGGTCACCTTGATGCTCTCCCTCACAGTGTAAGAACTAATCGACCTCAATATTTTTACTCCTCCACTCGCCAGCTTCCTGCGTTTAAGATCCTCAACACCTTCCCTATATAAAGCGGACTTGCTATTCTCTTTTTCATTCACGGCTTTGCTATCGGCGTGATGGGATTTCATGAAGCAGACCAGAGCTTCTTCCGAGAAGGTGTCTTTCCCCGTGCTGACACGTTCCTTATATAACTGCCTAATGTAAACCTCATTCAAAAGCTGGACATATCTCTTACTGGCTGTAATACTGTTTTTATGCCTGCGGAAATTAAGCAGGTTTTCATTTAAAATTTTTATCTGATATCCGTTGGTCAGCATCCTGAGCCACAGATCATAATCCTGGCAGGATGCAAACGGGCGATATCCGCCAAGAACCTTGACTCTTTCCGTGTTCATCATCACGGTGGGATGTACAACAATATTCTGAACAGGCAACATCTTCCCTATGAATTCAGCCGAATCAGGAAAAGGCTTGATCTCGTCCCATCTCTCGCCTTTTTCATCGATCTTATCGACCAAGCAGCAGACCATATCTGCTCCAGTCTCTTCTATAAAATGAATTTCCTTCTCTAACCTATCTGGTTTTGAGATGTCGTCCGCATCCATACGTGCTATATACATACCTTTCGCCAGATCTATTCCTTTGTCCAGGCTTCTGGCCAGTCCCATGTTCTGCTCATTTACATAGAACCGGATCCTGCCATCCTCCTTTGCCGTTCCTTCCAGATATGAACGCATCTCATAGTTGTCGTGTTTGTCCAGAATTATGATGTATTCAAAATCCTTAAATTTCTGCGTCAGGATGGAACTGATCGCTTTCTCCACGAATTCGACCGGCTCGTTATATACGGTCATTAGGACCGTGATCTTATATTCCGCTTTGTGTGCATCGGCCATGTATATCTTTTCCTATCTGTTCTGTCTTTAATATCTTTATCGTCTGTTCTTCCGGTACCTTGAAAATATGATCTCAAGTATCTTCCCGCATTGCGCCCGCTTTATCTCCCACTTGCGATTGCTTTTCTTTATGGTTACTCTTCCTTTGTAGTCCTTGTCGGTACAGATCGTGTTGGATAACACATAATACTGACCGTCATCATTCAGCGGAAGAATGTCAAAATCCCGCTTCTGGAAATGGGCATATGCTTTTTCTTCTTCAGCTTCGTCTTTGCTCCGTTTTATATATATTGCTCCCGGCTCGACCCTCACATAATCCAATGGGCTCATGACTGACGGAGCAATGTATCCCGCGCCGTCACAAATCTGATAGCCGTCATAAGGAGCAATGTCGGCGATCGCATCTCTGTCCCTGTATATCTGGTAGCAGTCCAGCTTCTCTTGGATCCTGAGCAGGGAATATTTGCTGTATTCATCGATCGCCCAGTTATACTTACTGTTTACAATGATTTTGTAGTTGACATTTTTAAAATCTAGTCTCCTGAACATCTCATTATTGTCAGGCGTGTTCCTGTACATAGTGAGATGTCCCCAGATCAGAAACCTGTCATACTGCCTGATAATCTCGTCAGGATAGAACTTGCTGAGGTTTCCCCAGATCACATCGATGTCACAATGTCCCCAATATTCATACCCCTCACCCCCAACGCCATTTATCTCGTGACTGAAAATATAACCATAAAAGGGCCTGAAGTCGCACAGCTTATAGGGTCCTGCTTTATTTGACAAGTTAACTTTCAGGCACTTACATATCCTCGCCTTGATTTCTGAAAACCTCGTCCTGACGATTTCTACGTTTTCCGGAACGCTATATTCGTCTACATCCTGATCAGTAAAAATCATCCAATTCCAGCTTCTGTTATGGGAGCAGGAATCAAGATAAAGTTCAAAGTAGTTTGGAAATTTTCCAAACCAGAGGACGATAAGCAATTTCTTCATAGGCATCCTCCATCATTCCTTTCCAGAACCGGATTTTAATTCCACCAGTTTATACCTGGTGTCTTCTCCAATCACTTTGGTTACCACCTGCATAACTTTCTTCTTCAGCTTATCCTTGCTGCTCTTCCAAGTATTGTCATAATGGTGGAATGTATAAGTGTTATCTGTTAAATTCAAAACGCCTGTAAAACAATTAAGTGGAGAAAAATATTTCTGAGGGAAGATCATGAAACCTTCTTCAAGCTCCTGAACTGTATCCGCCCAATGATAGGAATACTTTTTCTCAAGGTATCTCTGCAACCGCTTAGTATTCGGCAAAGTATCCAGAGAGTTGTCTTCCTTCACAAAGGATATATGCTGATATTCATCAAGAAGTTCCTTCACCCACTCGGCATGCGGCTTTGCAGCTATGATCGCCGTGCAGACCGTATGATGGCTCTCAGCGCATACAAATCCATCGTATGTAAGAAATTCATCGATATTCCTGAGCACTTCCATATCTGTGTCCATGTAAATGCCTCCGTATTCGTAGAGAGCTTTAAGTCGAACATAATCAGATACGAATGCCCATTTCTTTTTTTCATACGCCTGCTTCACATATTCGCAGGTATTTTCCAAATCTACGTTGTCCTCAGACCACTCCATCACCTGGTAGTCAGAACAGTAAGTTTTCCAACTCTGCATGCTCTTTTTTACAACATCGCTCTTCGGTCCGCCGCCCATCCACACACTGTGGAGGATCCTTGGAATTTTCTCATCCTGAGATAGTTTTAAAGGAGCCGGTTTTGAATATACCGGCACAGGAATCACATACACCCCTCTCTTCCCTTCATGAACTGAATCTATGCAAATCTTGTCCCCGGAACGGCTCCAACGCGGATGCAGATCGCAGCGGCAGTCATTATCGTAACGGAAGGGCGAGAATACTCTCGCTATCTTTCTTGACGTATTCTCCTCTTCTGTACAAAGATAAACTGACGCGATACGCTTTCTGTTTGGATATGTATCCGTAATAATGTACCTCCTATCAGGAGAATAACTGCAGTGGCCATCGGTGTTGAGTTCAGGCCAATAGAGCTTATACTCCTGCGTCTTATCTCTCATCAAGTAATAGTGGTCACCAGTCTCCTTCTTCCGAAGGAAGGACAGTATCTCTTTGTCATTCTTCCAGTAGCAGTGCGACACGAAGACATCATCACTAAGGTTGTACATCTCAGTTTTGTCGAGATTTACCGTAACAAGCCTCGTGTGCTTCCTTCCCTTCTGGAACCAGCGGTGGAGAACCATGAAACGCTTCCCGTTCGGACTGATCATAAGATGATTGACTTTGTGCTCGGCCCCATCCATGGATGCATCGTGCCCGAAGGCAGCGAAGTCTGTGTACTTGAACAGGTCTTCTACTTCCCCGTTTTCAATATTCATCTTCCAAATGCAAGTTTCTTCCGGGCAAAGGACTCCTTTTGAGGCATCAGGAAGGTTGCTATAACCGTAGCCGGGACGCATACGGTGAAGACGGTTGAAATCAAGACTTAAAGCGTATGTTCCGTCACGACTCACATCGTATACAGGCAGCGGAAACACCTTAACTTCCTGCTTCTCCTTGAGGCTATAGATAACGCTACAGTACTTCCCATCGCGAAAATCGTTGTAGATAACCCGGCTTTTGAAATCAGGTCCCATCCACTGCGCCATACATCCCTGCTGTACATTCCAGGAATGTGTCACACCGATCTTGTAGATCTTATTGTCCTTCTTGGTGTCTATTAAACAGACTGCCCCCACTTCCTTCGGTGCCACAGACTTATAAGTCTGCTTCATCTTAAGGGCGATCATATAACGGTCTGTGGCATCCCAAGGAGATTTGTCATAATAGCCGTAGAAGTACTCATAACCATCATCCGGTGATACTCTTGTCACAGCGCCTTCCACTTTGAACGCCTCTCCTGATGTAGCCACATTCGCCAGCTGGTAGACACGCTTAGCGGTTCTCTTTATGACTGGAAACTGCTCAAAGATCTGCTTCCCTGCTTTTTCAATCTCAGTAAATCCCATTTCCTTCACCTCACATCCTTCCGTCATGCCGCCCGATTAAGCTGCTGCTCTGTCACTTAAACTGTTTTGTTCAGTAGATAAGCACCCGCTAGCCGGGCTCCCAATGAACGGTATGAGGAGAAGAAAAACATTTACCCCCCCCCCCTCCCCCCACCAATCATATTTCCATACAATTCAATCAATTCTACGGAAACCTTGTTAACGTCATATCCTGCATCCATAAGTTCCTGTGACCTTCCCTTTCTGCTGCCTATATTTATCCTGTCCATGACCGTCTCCGCCCATTCCTTGCTGGACGCTGACAAAGGCATTGTTGTAAACAAGTCCGTAGCGTTCGCAAACTGTGGAACGCTGTCTGAGCATACGGTCGGAAGTCCGGCCGCTTGTGCCTCGATTGCTACGATTCCCAATCCTTCAAATCTAGAAGGGAACACAAAGCTGTCAAATGCCTGGTAAAGTCTCTCCACATCAGCTCTTACACCTAGATAAAAAAACCTGTCTTCTATACCTAATTCCTTGGCCTGATGGTGAATTTCTGTCTCCAGTTCCCCCTGTCCTACGAGAACCAGAACAGCCCTGTCTTCAATCTTAGTTATCTGCTGAAATATCTGTAGGAGGAATTCGTGGTTTTTGGAGTATGAGAACCTGCCCACATGACCGATGACAATCTTATCCTGCACTCCCAACTCAGCGCGGACTATATTTCTCACTGTCTCGTTATAAGCGAAACGCTGAACGTCTATCGGGTTATGTATCACCTTGAAATCAGAATCTCCGAACATGTACATACCGGCATCCTCGGAGCATGCCAGAAGGCATGTAGCGTTGACCTTGTATCCCTTGTTGAGGAGATTCCGTAACCGTTTTTTTAAATCCCCGCCGATGATCACGGTATGTGCATGAGCAATCCTATTATCTATCCCGGACAACTTTGCGGCTTCCAGATAGAAGAGGCCAAGGCTATCCATATGGCCATGTACGATCTCGTATTCTTGATGCTCACGGAAGAATTTCTTGAGTTCCTTTAAGTACTTGACAGGATTCTTATCCTCCCTCACAGAGAGACGGTAAATCCTTCCTCCCAGCCGCTCGATTTCATCGTCATAGAACTGGCGCTCTTTGTAATGCGTTAGGAAGTCGAACTGCATCTGTGACCTGTCGATCGTTCTGTATATATTCATGATAAATGACTGCAGTCCGGCGGCTTCCATCCGCTGCACGACATGCAGTATTCGAATAGGCTTTTTCTTCATCATTACCAGCTTTCCTTATGCTACCAATTCTCCTGAATAAATTTATCTATCAAATTCACTATAGCCAGAGGATCTTTATTTTCCCACGGCCGCATTCCATCGGTTCCGTCATGTATTCTCTTAAAACATTCTCCGAGATCACTAAGCTCTAAATCGGCCATCAGTACATATCCATTGCTGCTGAACGCTTCGTTATTTTGTATCTGATGGTCATTAATATGTTCTCCATACTTTTCAAGCCGTGTTACTGCAATTACCTTTTTGCCTGCATTAAGAGCTTTCATAATGGAACCAGATGCACCATGCGATACAACAATATCCGCCTCATTAATTTTCTCCATGAAATCATCAGGCGAAATAAAATTCTTGAATTTATAATGTTTCGGTTGATATATAGATGTCCCTGTCTGAGCAAACATTTGTTCACCTATAGTCCCATCCTCGTACAACTCATCTAATTTTTTAAATAATCGATCAAAGGGATATTTTCTTGATCCAACAGTTACAAATATCATTCGTTCATGTATCCTCCACAACCATAGGTTCCCGTATAATCTTTAATACAGGCATCCTCCATAAATAGCTTTCTTGTAATACTTCTTTTGAGATTCCCATTGCACAATAAATAAGTCAGAGTGTTTCTCCATTTTCTTTCCTGCAACAGTGGGCATATTTGCCCTGCCAAACGTCTCTATATAAATAAATTTTTTGCGGAACAACACAGCTAGTAGATAAAACGGATAAGCGACCATAGTTCCTGTGGTAATCACAAAATCCGGACGTTCTTTGATCCATATTACAAGAGATCTAATGCTGTTTATAGCCATCTTAAATGGCATAAATTTATCCTTCAGGTCTGTTTGCATCATAAGGTACTTCGCATTTTCCTGGAACTGCGTTTTTTCAGTAATCATAAATCCATCGTACTTATCAATTAATGGCTGCAATTTCTGCAGCTGTTCCCAATGTCCGCCTGATGAAGACACAAGGCAAAGCCTTGGTTTATCATGCTTATGTTTAGTTCTCCTATCCATATCGTCTCCATTAATCGCGTCTAAAAATATCTCTCGTATACACTTTCTCTTTCACATCATCCAAGCACTTGTCATACCGGTTAGCAATGATTGCCTGGCTCTGTCTCTTGAACTTATCCAAATTATTTACGATCTTACTTCCGAAGAAAGTATCCCCATCTTTCAAAGTCGGTTCGTAAATAATTACCGTAGCTCCTTTTGCTTTGATCCGCTTTATAACGCCCTGGATGCTGCTCTGACGGAAGTTATCACTGTTACTCTTCATAGTCAGCCGATACACTCCAACGATAACTTCTTTCTCACGGCTCTCATCCCAGCTATCATTTGCTCCATATGCACCAGCAATCTCCAGTAAACGGTCTGCGATGAAGTCCTTTCTTGTTCTGTTGCTCTCCACGATTGCTTCAATCAGGTTCTCTGGAACATCCTGATAATTTGCCAGCAACTGCTTTGTATCCTTGGGGAGACAGTAACCGCCATAACCAAAGCTAGGATTGTTGTAAAAATCTCCAACACGCGGATCCAGACATACGCCTTTGATGATCTGCTGAGTATTAAGTCCCTTCATTTCCGCGTAGGTATCCAACTCGTTGAAGTACGCTACTCGAAGTGCGAGATAGGTATTAGCAAACAGTTTCACAGCCTCGGCTTCTGTAAAGCCCATAAACAATGTATCGATATTTTCCTTGATGGCACCTTCTTGCAGAAGCTCAGCAAAAATATGTGCCGCCTCAACTAAACGACCATCTTCTAAATCGGTACCCACTATGATGCGGCTGGGATATAAATTGTCATACAAAGCCTTTGACTCTCTCAAAAATTCAGGGCTGAAAAGAATACTCTTACTACCAGTTTTCTCACGAATGCTCTTTGTATATCCAACCGGAATGGTAGATTTGATAACCATGATTGCGTCTGGAGCATACTCCATAACCAGTCCAATCACATTCTCAACTGCAGAAGTATCAAAGAAATTTTTCTTGCTGTCATAGTTCGTAGGTGCGGCAATAACCACAAAATCTGCATCTGTATAAGCCTCTTTCGCGTCCAAGGTAGCTGTCAGATTAAGATCTTTCTCAACAAGATATTTTTCAATGTAGTCATCCTGAATTGGAGACTTCCTATTATTAATCAGTTCGACCTTCTCGGGGATGATGTCCACGGCCATCACTTGATGATATTGTGACAGCAGTGTGGCAATTGAAAGACCCACATAACCGGTTCCGGCAACCGCAATCTTCGAATCTTTAAACTTTCTCATAATCGTTTTCTCCTCCCAGTTCTTGTATCTCTACTAGCTCATTTACAGGTCTTACATATAGAACCCCTTGTACCATTCAGCGAATCGTCCTAATCCGGTTCTCAGAGCCGTACTCGGCTTAAAGCCAAAATCACGTTCCAATGCTAATGTATCAGCATAAGTTACTGGGACATCACCAGGCTGCATCGGTACCAGTTCTTTGTGAGCATCGAAGTCATAATCCTCTGGCAGCACACCTGCCCTTACCAATTCCTCGCTTAGTATTTGTACGAAATCCAGCAAGTTTTCTGGATGGTTATTGCCAATGTTATAAAGGGCATACGGCGGCACCGGTAATTCATCTTCACCTGTGGCTCTGTCAGGTGCTTTGGCCATCACCATTTCCACACCGGTCACAATATCGTCGATATATGTAAAATCTCTCTTGCAGTTACCATAGTTGAATATCTGGATCGTTTTTCCTGCCCTCAGTTTATCCGTGAAGCCAAAATATGCCATATCTGGCCGACCAGCCGGGCCGTACACTGTAAAGAACCGAAGTCCAGTTGATGGAATGTTATACAGCTTCGCATAAGCGTGAGCCATCAGTTCGTTTGATTTCTTCGTAGCAGCATAAAGGGAAACCGGGTTGTCCACCTTATCATCCGTGGAGTAGGGAACTTTCTTATTAGAACCATAGACAGATGAACTGGACGCATAGACCAGATGTTCTACAGGAGTATGACCTTTATCATAAGAATGCCTGCAGGCTTCCAGGATGTTATAGAAACCAATTAAGTTGGACTCGATATAAGCGTCCGGATTAATAATGGAGTAGCGAACACCTGCCTGGGCAGCAAGATTTACAACAACCTGTGGTCTGTACTGTTCGAATATCTTGTTAACCAGCTTTTTATCCGCAATACTGCCTTTAACAAGAATAAAGGAAAGATGCGCTGACAGATCAGAAAGTCTTGCTTCCTTCAATCGCACATCGTAATAGTCATTCATGTTATCGATGCCGATGACTGTCACATCCTCCACATCTTCATAAAGACGCTTTACCAGGTTAGATCCTATAAAACCTGCAGCACCTGTAACCAAAATAGTTTTGCTTTTCAAATCCACATAACTCATCTCGTGGTTCCCCTTTGTTTCTTTTTCTCTATGATCGAATTCACTGCGGATAATCATTCCAGTATACATAACATCTTTATGATTTCCACAGTGTCCTTTCTGCCAAGTAATTTATTCAGTCTATTTTAATACTTTATTTGCTTCTATTAACCTCAATAATTCCATTTGGATAGACACTCTTTGTACATAATAATCGAAAAATGGCGATTTCTATGCGACTAACATCATTTGAGCAAACTTGTCATCCTGTAACGAACAATTCTTAAAAATTCTTAATTTATCAGTCTTTCAGTGGTGTGGACAATATTTCTACATGCATCTTTGTGACATAACTTTCGCTTTATAATGAAGAAATCTCTATTAAACCGCTTTTACACAAAACCATCTTTTTCAACCCATATTCATGTACTTTCCGGTCATCATACCGTTTTCCAAAGCCACTAAAAATTTAGCCCAGCCATTCGTTGGTGTAGCAATAACCACAAAATTTATATCTGAATATGCGACTTCTGCATCCAATGTGGCCACCAGATCTAAAGTTCTTATTCCAGATGCATCCTCAGCCAGATATTTTTCAATTAATATAGCTCTCCATTCTCACCACAAAAGTAGCTTATTACGTTTGTTTCCATCACTATCCCTACATCGCCCCGTCTCTCCCCAGCACAACCCGCACAGTCTGAAACAGAATCTTAACATCCAACCCCATCCTCCACTCAGTTATATACTTTTTATCCAGCTTCACGACCTCTTCAAAATCCGTAATCTCACTTCTTCCACTAACCTGCCACATACCTGTAATTCCAGGCTTTACACTCAATCTGACCCTATGGTGCAAATCATATTTCTCCCACTCATCCACAGTAGGCGGCCTGGTGCCAACCAGGCTCATGTCTCCCTTTAACACATTCCAGAACTGTGGAAATTCATCAATTGAATAATTCCTGATAAAATTTCCAATTCCTCTTTTTCCGCCTATAATCCTGGGGTCATTCTCTATTTTAAACATCATCCCGTCTTTTACACGGTTCTGATTCATTAATTCCTTTTTCCGTTCTTCCGCATCCATGTACATACTGCGGAACTTATATAATTTGAATCTCTTACCATTCTTTCCAATGCGCACCTGTGAAAAAAAAATCGGTCCCGGTGACTGAACACAGATACAGGGCGCCACAAACAAGAACATTATTCCTGTCAATATGCAACCTAATATCCCACCTACAATATCCATGGCCCGCTTAATAAATGCCTGTCTCCATGACGCCATATTAATGCAGCTGGTAAGAACCGTATAACTTCCCAAACGTTCCACATGCTGTATCTGTCCCTTTAGCCTTCCCATCTCTATCAACTTCAAATGTACTGTGACTCCCATATCAATGAAATCATCCATAAGCTCCTGTGGCAAAGGCATATCCTTTGGCAGATTTATAAACACTTCATCCACCCATTCGCGGCACACATACTCTGCAATCCCATTTTGGTCTGTCACTATGGTTACTCCATTTATAGTTTTGCCAGCCCAATCCGCATCCATCAGAGATACACCTATGATGTGGAAACGTTCGTAATTTTTATTTAGTATATTCTGTACCACCTCTTCCACCATTCCCTTGGATGTAAGAATAAGTAAAGAACGCTTGCCTTTTCCTTCCAAACCTCTTGTCAATAAATATTTCTTCCAATAAATTCTGGCTATGTAACTAATAACAACATATAAAATGCCTGTTGTCACTAAGGTTATCCTGGAATACTCCTCCCCTTTTTGGGTCGCAAACAGATAAAAAGCCGCAATTAGAATAACCTGGCATACGTGTTTTATAGTTTCTGTAAGCTCCTTAAATTTCCCCCTTTTTAACACATTTTTAAAGCTCTCGCCAAAAAAGGTCACAAAAATTTGTATGAACAGAAATACAAATGCCATATTTCGGTACAACTGGCTGGCATAAGGCCAACGGCTCCCCTGTCGTATAAAGTATGCAGCAATATATGCGGCCTGAAGGCATATTGAATCTATTAAGGTAAAGTCACAATGCTTCAGCCAGCCTTTATCTGCTTTTCGATACATCTCTCTCCCACCACTCTTTTCTCCACAGCACTTCTGTAAAACCGGGGGCCCGGCCTCAGCCATTTACTGCCCCCGGCCAGCATTTACTCAATGCCGCTAGTTCTTATACACTACGGATAATGTACCAGACCCAGGAACATTGACAGCTACTGTTTTTGTTACCGGATCCACCTTAACAGCCGGAATCAGCTGCCACTGGCCAGTAGCATTGTCATAGAACAATACCTGTACGTTGTTTACGTTTGAAACCAGGTTAGGCACATACAGGGATACCTCTACCGCACCAGTCTTAACCGCGCCGGTAGCCGCATCTTTTGTGATGATTGCGTGTGTTCCTGTCAAGGCATTATAACCTGTCAGGTCAACCCCCTGTACAGCTTCATTCAGAGGCTTCCCTGCATTGATATCGTTGATAGCTGATACCACATTAGAAGGAAGTCCTGTTGTTGCTGCAATGCTGTCTGCAAATGCAACAGCGGTGTCGCCGATAACAGCCTCTCCTTTGGAATTGGTTGTTACCTGCTGTCCTGTAGTCGTTACTGTGTCTACTGCAACGCCAATCGTACTGCCCGTTGGGCTTGCACTGGTTGTGGCGCCTGTAGTCTTGACACCAGTAGATGATACAGATACTGTGGTGTTGGACTTAGAGCTTGTAGTGCCTTTGTTGCTACTGCTGCTGGATGAGCTAATGGAACCGCTACCATCACTGCCGCTGCTGGAAGCACTGCCTGCTGCAAAAGCCCATGCAGGCTGAGATGCCAGAGCTGCTGCCAGCACTAAAGCTGCTATGCATTTCTTTTTCATATCCTTCACCTCTCCTTTCTCTCCTAAGAGTAGTTATATTCAATAAACAGCATAATACCATGCTGGATATTGCAGTATTTTACTGCACCGCGGGTATGGCGGTTCTCTGTCCTGCCGTCCTATTCTATCTCCCTATAAAACAGCTCCAGCAGTATAGGCGTCAATGCCTCTTTGTCAGCATAAAATTCATCATATCTGGGAGTCACCACGCCTTCACCAGGCACTGTGTAGAAATCTTCATCACTCAGTTTCCCGCTTCCTACTACGTCCATAGCTACTTTTAGATACTGGTCCTTGGCCATATTAGTAACCATGTATTCCTGAACCCGGTCAAATAACCTGACCACAAGCCCGCTGTCCTTAGCCGAATGCTTTTGGACTGCCTCAAAAAAAACTTTTATGTATTGCTGCTGCTGGTCCATACGGTATATTGCCGAGTGGTCAACACGAATATCCCTGTAACGGACGAATATCTCCGCCTGTTTTCCTTTCAGGGTTACAGTTTTCCCCTTCACCAACGCAGGGTCCCTGGATTCCATTCCATCTGTTCCAATGGTTACGCTAACCCCACCGACCTCATCATTCAACACGGGGATGGCACTTGTGTCAGCTGCCATGTACCACTCTATTTTCAATCCTCCAAAAAGCTCAGATACTGCTTCCGCCATATACTCACAGCTTCTCTCCCGCCCATCCCCATACGCATATGCCAGATTCAAATGCTGCAGGTCTTTTCCCAACTCATTTCCACTTAAATCAGTGAGCATGATATCCGTCATGGTGTCCCGGGGTATCATCAGTATTTTCACCGTGTTCCGGACCGTATCCTGGGCAATTAAAAATAAACCGTCTGCCTGTCCCCCAAATCCGGTGGTGGTCTTCTCCGTCATATTTCCTGACCGGTCCACCCCTATACACAAAATAGCCTTGACATAGCTGTTGCGTCTGTACTGCTTTCCCTTATATTTCACAACATCTCCGCTAAAACTGCACATGCTGTCTTCCTGTACCTCATACTGTTTCCCATGATTCCTGGCTGCAATCTCTGCCTCCAGGACCTTCCTGCCCCGATACAGTTGAACACCAGTCCAAATGAAACAGGTAAGTGAAAGTGCTGCAGCTCCCACAGCTATCCGGTACACCAAATTCTTATGGTTTCGGATCCAACTCATGCCTCTGCCTTCTCGTATCTGTCATATTTTCCATAATGACCATATTTAGAGTATTTCCCGTATTTTCCATAGTACTTACTATAGTAGCCATTTCGTTCCATGCTTACCTTATTGAGAACTACCCCCAAAATACGGCACCCGCTTTTTTCCAGCTGTCCCTTTACCCGCTGCTCCAGCCGATAGCTTATTGAACCGCTTTCAATCACCATCACCGCCCCATCACATTGACGGGCCACAATAGCTCCATCTATCAGGTTTGCCATGGGTGGCGTATCAATGATGACATAATCATACTTTTCCTTTAATTTTGAAATCATGTCGCTGAACAGGCTTTCCTCCAAAAGCTCCGCCGGATTCGGCGAATAAGGTCCTGCAAATATGATGCTGAGATTTTCTATATTCGTATCATAGAGGACATGCTCAAGCGGCCTTTGTCCGCTTAAATATTGTGACAATCCTGGCACCTCATGTTCCAGCTGGTAACGTGAAACCAGAACTGATTTACGAATATCCGCGTCTATCATCACTACCCGTTTTCCAATCTGGGCAAGGGATGAGGCCATGGCAAATGTTATGTCACTTTTTCCCTCATCGGGAAGAGAACTGGTCAGCATGATTGTCTTAATGCCGTTTCCACAGAATTGTATATTGGTCCTCAACGTCTTGATGGCTTCGTTATAATGATAGTCATCCTTCATTATCCTGTTTAATGTAACAAATTGACTCATGACGCATGGCCTCCTCTTTTCTTCTTTCTGGATTTTCCTACTGCTGGTTTGTTCTTTGGTTTAGAGGAAATCATTGCCTCTTTATCTTCTGGTTTCTCTCCCTCACGTTCTGGCACCGATGCAAGGACAGACAATCCAAGGTACTTTGTAACATCTTCCTCGGTGCGGATTGTATCGTTCAGAATTACATTCACTGTAATGAAACCGCATACCAATACTGCCCCTATAAAACCGCCTATTAATGCGTTCTTTGTATTGCTCGGACTAGATTTAAGAATCGGAACCTCACCTTCCTCAATCAGTTTAGGCGGTACCATTTCCATGATGTCGCCAATATAGTCAGAAGAAGTAACAGCTATCTTGTCTGCAATCAATTTTGCCATGGCGGGGTCCGGGTCCTCCACGGAGATGGAGAGAATACGCGTGTCCTGAGGATTATCAATGGTTACCTTTTCCACTAACTCTTTATATGTAAGGTTCAATTCCATATCTTCAATTACCTGATTGAGGACTCTTCTGCTTGTCACAATGATTTTATAGTCCTTTGTCAGCTGGCTTCCTATCTGCAAATCTGCCAATGATGTCAATGTGGTTTCTTTTGAAAGAATATAAACCATTGCAGTGGATTTATACTGAGGAGTTAGTACAAATGCACTGAATGCACCTGCTGCACCGCCAAACAGTATAATGGTGCCCAATATAATCCATATCTTCCGCCGAAACTCCCCCAGCAGTTCCAAAAGGTCGATTTCAATTTCGTCGTCATCATAAGTCTTTTCCATGTGTCTTCTGTTCTCCTGTTTTACTTTTTTATATTATCTTTTCCGTATCACATTCTTTGCATTTCCCCGCAACAGTCCATGCAATTTAAGACCATCCAAATGATTAACCAGCCATTGGAAACTCTCATCAATTTCCGGTTTTCTGTAATCCATTCGGTGCATGTCAGTTCCCAGACAATAAATCCTGCCCTGCATAATCTGTTTTCGGCACCATCGAACCTCTTTATCCAATATGCTGTTTCCCTTCAGGCTGCTGAAATTCATCTGCAGCCTGCAGTCGCACTGGAATAGTTCAGACATATTGGTATCTTCTCTCAGACATGCATAACGTTCTACATGTGCTATGATTGGAATATATCTGGCCATCGTCAGCTTCCTGACAGCCTGGTACATCTTCATGTAAGGTACCTGAGGGTCAAATTCCACCAGTACATACTGGCTTCCTTCCAGGGTAAGGGCTTTTCCATCCCTAAGATTCTCAACCAATCCATCGTGATAATATGTCTCCTGTCCCAGCCCAGTCCAAAAATCAGGTGCAATCCTCCGTGCTTCTTCTTTCAGCTTTTCTGACAAATCGTATATGTCAGGGTTCAGGCCGCGTCTTGAATAATGCGGGGTCGCAATAATGTATCTGATTCCCTGGCGGTAAGACTCTTCCAGCATTCTCCTGCTCTCATCCCAATCCCTGGAACCATCGTCAATTCCAGGAAGAATATGGGCATGAATGTCAATAATTCCAGTCATATGAGTCCCCCGTTATATTTTCGATATAGATTTCGAAGGTAAGGAAGCATATCCTCTGCCCATGCATATTCAGGCATATAACTCCCTGAAAAAAGAGTTATGTAATCCGAATTACCCTTGATAAATTCGTAGAAATCACAAATAAACAGTTCCGTATCAACGGCATAGCTTCCTCTCTTTTTAATCAGTATCTGTTCAATCCCATGTTCCATTAAGTTCATGCGAAGACGATAGTATACAACCCTTAAATTATTTTTTGCTGTACGTTCTTCTATATTTTCATACAGCAGATACGTCATCTGGGATAAGGATACGCTGCTTCCACGCTTTTCAACCATGATAGCAAGCATTTCTTTTGCCTTGCTGCTGGGAAAATACAACATTTTGCCATTCACATAGACATCGAATCCGTCGAATGTCTTTATAAATATATTTACATTTTCCGTATCTGCCATTAGCGTTATTTCTCCCGTTATTCCAGGCCGCATGCCACCATTCTTTGTAAGGATATACCACTCAATTGCTTTCAATATCGTTACAAAACCGTTTCAGAAGGCACTTTTTGGCAACTTTTGTAGTATTATGGAAATTTTAAATATAATTTATCCACTTAAAATGGGTATAAATCACAAAAATAACCTATTTAAACACATAATCAAAATTATGTGTTTGCAGCCGCTGCCGTAAAGAAGCTTGAATTTGTTTAAAATTGGATTTACAGTAAGAAGGTCAAACATCACATAATTCTGATTATGTGATTTCCCTATAGACAAGTCCTAATTTAGATAGTATTTTATTATGTTCTTTTCCGTTTGTTGGTATATATCCAGGCTGTTTTTATCCTGGAATACTCCGGGATCTCTCCCAACTGCAATATGTCTATCTCTATTCGATAAAAAATAAAACAGAGTTCCTTCATTTTCTTCCAAACATAGAAATTTGGCATAATCCTCAATGTATTCCTGCATCAACATCTTCTCCATTTATTTATCTTCCCCCTAATATTTTTGCAGTCAGTCTTAACTGTCTGTGTTGAACTATCATATCATTGATCCTAAAGCCTGCCAATCTGGGGGGTTATGGTGATTTTTTACAAAAAAAGGAAGCGTTCATATGAGAACGCTTCACACAGTTAAGCATATGTACTATATAATTCTACGACTCCCCCTCCTCAAAATAATCCCTTATCAAATTCGACAAAGTAACCTCCGCCCAGCTATACTCCGGCATATACTCCCCGACGAAAAAGTTAGAAGCCCCCTGAACCTGGCGGACCATATCGTAGCTGTCGCAGACCACAGCCTCCTTATTAATGGCATAGGTTCCTCTGCCCTTCACCACAATCTTCTCAATCCCATATTTCTTCAATGTCTGCTTCAGTCTGTGCCACGCTAAATGGACAGCCTGTTTGGCTGCGGTTTCGTCCCGTTCTCCTTCATTTAAAATCTCAGCCAGGTGAGATAATGTTACTTCCTTTCCGCTCCAGTCCACAAGTATTGCGAGAAGTTCTTTGGCTTTGCTGCTGGAAAAGTATATCAGCTCACCTTGATAATACAAATCAAAACCACCAAAGGTTTTTACATATACCTTATCCGATGTTATATCAAACATGATTCATGCTCACCTATCATCCCGTATTCAAAGAGAATCTGCTTCTCTTTGTGTGCTCCTATTTGTATCCTCCTCAGCCGTCAGGTCCTATTTATATGTTAACATAAATGTCATTGTAAGACCAGTTGTATATCCATGAAAATACAAATAATGCCCCTCCATATTTTACCTAAAATATGTATTTTTTCAACTGGTTTATTATATTTGTGATTTTAATCTGCCTCCGCAATGTTAGTAACCACCTGTGTTAAAAATAAGTGGTTAAAAAAGAAAGGCTCCGCTTCCATTCCGCGGCGCCCTTCTTTTTCACTATGGTCCTTCGTTTCTTATCCTAAAATCCTGTATACCCAGGTGTCAGCCGCAGCTTCCTCAGGGCTGCCGCCTTTACCGCACCTGCATACCTCTTTTATTTTCCCACCACCTTGTACGTCTCCTCCACAATACGCTCCATGGCGTTGAGAATGTTTTCATACCCTGTGCATCTGCACAGGTGGCCGGATATCAGCTTGCGCAGCTCATCGCGGTTATACCGCTTTCCGGTACCTACGATCTCCACCGCTGTCATGATCAGTCCCGGCGTACAGAAACCGCACTGAACTGCCGCTTCCTCTATAAATGCCTTCTGGATGGTGCTCAGCTCGCCGTTTGGCCCTTTTAACCCTTCCACTGTCATGATGCTGCGGCCTTCCGCCCACATGGTCAGGTAGATGCAGCTGTCTATGGCCTCTCCGTCCACCAGCACTGTGCAGGCGCCGCACTCCCCTACTTCACAGCCCTTTTTCACACTGGTCAGTCCCAGGCGGTTCCGCAATGTCTCCAGAAGGGATTCTCTTGGGTCCACTGCCAACTCCACTTCTTTTCCATTAACAGTCATATGCACTATGTTAAGCATCCCACTCACCTCCTGCGTTGATTACGGCCTGCTTTACGGCACGCCTTCCCAGCTCCTCCACCAGCTGCAGCCTGAACTCCCTGGAAGCCCTCCAGCTGGAACGCGGATTTACTTCCTCCAGAGCGCCTTTT
The DNA here is from genome assembly GCF_020554465.1 of Enterocloster sp. 210928-DFI.2.20. Classification (NCBI taxonomy): domain Bacteria; kingdom Bacillati; phylum Bacillota; class Clostridia; order Lachnospirales; family Lachnospiraceae; genus Enterocloster; species Enterocloster sp. 210928-DFI.2.20. The sequence goes on along the minus strand of NZ_JAJCHK010000002.1, from coordinate 369,810 downwards.
CCCACAGCCTGGGCCAGGGCCTCCCCTGTTTCCATTCCCTTTACAGCCTCTTCCGTCGTATGGCAGCGGATCGGAGTGGGCGCAGCCACCCCGTATGCCAGGCGAAGGTCCTGTATGTGTTTCTTATCCTCTGTCAGCTTCACGCTTACAGCACACCCCAGGGTGGCGATCTCCATGGCATTTCTCTTGCCGTATTTGATATATTGACCGCCGTAGCCCTGGTAGTTCTCTTTCTTTATCCGGATAGCCGTCAGCACTTCATCGTGATTCCTCACAGTCCTTCCCGGCCCGGTGTACCACTGGCTGATAGGCACCTCCCTGACGCCGTCAGGCCCCTTAAGGACCAGGTCCGCGGCCAGGCAGCACAGGCTGCTGGCGCTGTCCGCGCTGGTCACGCCGTTGCACACATTGCCGCCTATGGTTCCGATGTTGCGCAGCTGGGGACCGCCTGCCATGTCCACCGCATCTCCCAGCATGGGAATATGCTTCTGAATGATGTCATTATTGGTAATATGGGAAAATGTGGTGGCCGGACCTATGACAATGGTTCCGTCCTCCTCCATTCTTATGCCCTCCAGCTCCTTAATCCCGTGAATGCTAACCAGGGAGCAGCCGGCCAGCTTTCCCTCCCTGATTTTAATCAGCACATCGCTGCCTCCGGAGATGACCACTGCCTCAGGGTCTTCCACTAGGGCGCGCACCGCATCTTGCACATCTGCTGCCTGATAAAATTTTCCGATATCATACATGCTGTTTCACCGCCCTTTCTATATTAATCCTGCTTCCTTGAAATGCTTCACCATCTTCTGTGGATCCATGGGCAGACTGTCCACTGCAACGCCTGTGGCGTTAAGCACTGCGTTGCGCACAGCCGGGGCAACCGGAATCGCCGGCGGCTCCCCAAGCGCCTTATTTCCAAAGGGACCTGTGGGATCATCCAACTCCACAAAGAGTGCGTTTAAGTCCGGAGTATCCATGGCTGTTGGCAGCTTATAATCCAGCAAATTGTCGTTTAACGGTCTCCCTTTTGCGTCAAAGAGCAGCTCCTCGCTGAGTCCGTAGCCCAGTCCCATGCTCATGCCGCCGTGTACCTGGGCAGCAGCCAGCTTGGGGTTAATCAGTTTCCCGCTGTCATGTACATTGACGATATTGGTCACCTTCACCTTGCCCAAAGGCATATCCACCTCCACCTCCGCAAAGCAGGCACCCGTGGCAAATGTATTGGTCTTGCAATGGCTGGTGGCCTCTGCCGTGATATGTACGGAGCGGTCCAGGCTGTAAAATGCCGTGGTGGCCAGCTCCTCCATGGGCAGCAGCTGCGTTCCGGTCTCCTTATCCACAATGTGGTTATCCCTCACATCCAGGGTATCCTGGGGCTTCTCCAGCATATAAGCAGCGTAATCCAGTATCTTTTCCTTAAATATAGCGCCGGTTTTCTTCACTGCCATACCGCTGACATAGGTCTGCCTGGAAGCATATGCGCCGGTATCAAAGGGGCTTACGTCCGTATCCTGGGTGGACAGCACATTTACCTTATCTTCCGTGATTCCGGTCACCTCTGCCGCCATCTGGGTAAACACGGTGTCGGCGCCCTGGCCGATTTCCGTTGCCCCCATCTGCAGCTGCATGGAGCCGTCCTGGTTCAGTATCATGCGGCAGGACGCTGTTTCCAGGGATATGGGATATACGCCTGTCTTATAGCAGAAGATAGCCATACCGATTCCCTTTCGCACGGGTCCTGTCTGGTTTTCATATTCCCTGCGTTTCTCATCCCAGCGGATGAATTCCCGGCCCTTTTCCATACATTCCGCCAGGCCGTATGTATTGCATTTCACATGAGTGTGGGGGTCAACGTATCCCGGCCTCATGCAGTTCTTTTTCCTGAATTCCAACGGGTCCATGTGAAGGGCCAGGGCCAGGTCGTCTGCCATGCATTCCGCGGCAAACGCTGCCTGGGGAATTCCGTATCCCCTCATGGCGCCGCCCGTGGCCAGATTGGTGTACACAGTCCAGGCATCGGACTCCAGCACCTTCTCATCCTTGTAAATCTGCTTGAACTCATTGGAGGAGTTGGCTACGATGGCATGGGCATGGGACGCGTATCCGCCCTGGTTGGAATATGCCTCCAGCTTCCTGGCAACCAGCGTGCCGTCCTTCCTGGCCGCTGCCTTTACCTTGAACTCGATGGCATGGCGCACCCTGGTACATCCCAGAGTTTCTTCCCTGGATATCTCCATCCTTACCCCTCTTCCTCCCACCTGGGTGGTAAGGAAAGCATTTAAGGGCTCATAGAGTACATCCTGCTTGTTGCCGAATCCGCCGCCGATGTAGGGCTTTATCACACGGATTCGGCCCATGGGCAGTCCCAGCGCCTGGCTGATGACACGGCGCACAATATGGGGGATCTGTGTGGATGTGGTGACGATGATTCTTCCCTTTTCCATATAGGCAAAGGAGATGGGCGTTTCTATGTGGCAGTGCTGCACGCTCTGGGTCCGGTAGTCCTTTTCTATCTCCACCAGTCCCTCCTCCTTCACTGCTTCCCCGTAAGTCCCTTCGCCCACCACAAAAGAAGAATGGGCAATGACATTTCCCGGTTTTTCATCGTGAAGTCGGGATGCGCCCTCTGCCATGGCGTCCTCCATGGTCAGCAGGGGAGCATACTCCTCATACTCCACCTTCACAAGCCTGGCTGCCCTGGCTGCCGCTATATCGTCCTCCGCTATCACGGCTGCAATATCGTCTCCATAGACCCGCACCCTGGTATTGAGAAGTTTCCTGTCCGCAATATCCTGATGGGCCGTTTCCACGGACCATGGATGGCCGGGTGTGGGGAACTGGATGTCCGGCACATCGAAGCACGTAACAATCTTCACTACCCCCGGCACCTTCCGTGCTTCTTCCAAATCAAAGCTTTTTACCACGCCGTTGGCGATGGTGCTGCGTATTACCTTTGCCACCAGAAGACCCTGTGGCTCTAAATCGGCTGTATACCTGGCACTGCCTGTGACTTTGTCAAATGCGTCAACGCGGGTCATGTTTTTACCAATTCCCATGGTGTGCTCTACCTCCTTATCCTGAATGCGCAAACGCCTGTATTCCAGGCGTCTGCATTATATGCTGCTCGTTTTAAATTAATACATACTTAAGTACAAATAATATAGCCAATATATACATCAGAAGGCTGATTTTCTTCTCCTTCGCATGGCCGGTTGCAACGTTGATAACCACGTAGGAGATAACGCCCATTGCAATACCTTCGGAAATGCTGTACATGAAAGGCATGGCGATGATGGCGATGTAGCTTGGAATTGCCTCTGTAAAGTCGTTGAAATCAATCTTCAAAATTGAGCTGATCATCAGGAAACCTACGATAATCAGAGCCGGTGCCGTTGCAAAGGACGGGATGGCTAAGAAAATCGGTGACAGGAACAGGGACAGACCAAAGAATATAGCTGCCACTACGGATGTAAGTCCGGTTCTTCCGCCTTCCGCAACACCGGAAGCGCTCTCAACGAATGTGGTTGTGGTGGAGGTACCGAATACAGCGCCAAGGGAGGTACCGATGGCATCAGACAGAAGGGCGCCTCTAATCTTAGGAAGCTTTCCGTCCTTATCCAGCATGTCGGCCTTGGATGCCACGCCAATCAGTGTTCCCAGTGTATCGAACATATCCACAAACAGGAACGCGAACATGATGGTTACAAAGTTCAGGGACAGGATGCCGCTGAAATCCATCTTAAAGAAGGTGGGCGCCATGCTCTGGATACCGAAACCGCTGGAGAAATCAGGAAGTACGCTGAACATTCCCAGCTCTGCATTTGGCTGGTACAGCCCTGTCACTTCGCAGATAATACCTAAAATCCATGTGATGAGAATACCCCAGAGGATGTTTCCCTTTATGTTCTTAACAACCAGGATACCGGTAATAAGTACGCCGATAAGGGCCAGCAGTACAGTGATTCCAACAGAATTAAATGTTCCTGCGTCCAGAGAGCCTTTGAATGAAAATACGGATACAAGGGTGGCGCTCTCCACCACGATTTTAGCGTTCTGCAGACCGATGAAGGCGATAAAAAGCCCGATACCTGCGGATACTGCGTGTTTCAGATTCATGGGAATGGCATTGAAAATAGCTTCACGCACATTGGTAAGAGACAGTGCGATGAAGATAAGGCCTTCCACAAATACGGCTGCCAGAGCCATCTGCCAGGTATAACCCATCTGGAGTACTACGGTGTATGCAAAGTAAGCATTCAGTCCCATGCCGGGCGCCAGCACAAAAGGATAATTGGCAAATGCAGCCATCAGCAGGGTGGCAACCAGGGATGCAAGGGCAGTGGCTGTAAAGACAGCACCTCTGTCCATTCCCGTGGCGCTCAGGATGTTCGGATTCACTGCAAGGATGTAGGCCATTGTCATGAACGTGGTGATACCGGCAATTACCTCTGTTTTGACATCTGTGTGGTTTTCCGACAGGTGAAATACTTTTTCCAGGAATCCCTGATTTGATTTGTTCTCCATACTTCATACCTCCTTGAATTCATACCTATAGTTTTCCGCTGTTTCTATTTTAAAGAACGGTACCCCTTTCCGCCCTTTTATGTATCTATTCAATTTTCATTTAAAACATCTTCTGTTAAAATATCTTTCTGCCCGCCACATACTTGGCGTCAATATGGCGCTCATCCGAAAGGTAAATGAACCGCTCCAGCCGCTCCTTTAAGCTCAGAGACTGAGGATGCTTAAGGCTCTCGTCGTTCAGCACCAGCGCGTCTAACTCATATCCTTCCTCAAAGCTTCCGGCCTTTCCGAAGAATCCGCCGCCGCCCTTTGTTCCCAGGTAGAATGCCTCCTCTGCCGTAAGGGGCTTGCATGTCTCATCCACCAGTCTCCAGCGCAGCTTCGACACCTGGATGGCGTCAGCCATGGCTCTGAACACGGACTCTCCCGCGCCTCCGGCCACATCCGTGCCAAGTCCTGTGGGGATACCCTGTTCCAGATAGGTCCTGACGGGCGCAATGCCGGAGGACAGGTTGGTGTTGGACTGGGGACAATGGGCCACGTATACGCCGTTGTCCCTCATTCTCTGTATTTCCTCTTCCGGCGGCCACACACAGTGGGCCATGATGGTTTTCACGCCGCTGCCGAACATGCCGAAATGGTCGTATGCATCGCCGTAAAACTCAGACCACGGGCAAAGTTCCTTCACCCAGTCAATCTCTCCCTTGTTTTCCGACAGATGGGACTGGACCGGAAGATCATACTCCATCTGAATCTTCTTGAGCTCTTCCATCAGGGTGTCGGAGCAGGTGGGAATGAACCTTGGCGTGAGAATGGGAGCCGTGTTCCTGTACCGTCCCTTTATGTCCTCCAGCCATTGTCTGGTCTCCCTCAGGGATTCCTCTGTCTCCTCCACCAGGATATCCGGACTGTTCCGGTCCATATTCACCTTGCCTACCATGGTCTTAAGTCCGGTCTCCTCCATCAAATCCATGAGAAGCTCCGTAGCCTCCCTGTGCATGGTTGCAAATATACAAGCCCTTGTGGTTGCACTGTGTTTCATGTTTTCCGCAAATATGGTATACGCCTTCCCGGCATACTCCATATCGCTGTACTTGGCCTCCTCTGGAAACGTCCGCGTGTTCAGCCATTCCAATAGTTCAAGGTCCATACCCAGACCTCTGAATGAATACTGCGGGGCATGGAGATGAAGGTCCGTAAGACCCGGCACAATCAGCCTGTCTCCATAATCCGTCAGAGGAAAGCCTGCATACATCTGCGGAAGTTCTTTGTACACGCCGGCTGATTCGCCGTCTGCACATACCAGATATCCCTGTTCCACACAAATCAGTGTGCGGGAATCCTGGCTGTAGCAGATATTGCCCTTTAATACAAAATTTTCTGCCATATGCTCCTCCTTTTCCGTGATACGCCGGTGACCGGCGCACCCTTGTATTCACCCGTACAGCGGCGGGCCCGGGCTTCTATCTGCATTTTTTTGCAAACAAAAAAACCACCGCTGTTCCTAAGGCTTCACATCAGCCTGTCTCCGGCGCCCCGGGCAGTACCTGATGTGAAAACTTATAGTCAACTATTACGGTAGTTGGTAGAAACGCTCAACCTATCTTGAGCATATATAAGTTTTGAATACTTATACTTCTATTCTATTGCGTCATCTTCTGACATCTTGAGTCTATCACAATAGACAACTCAATGTCAATATATCTTGTGTTTTTTGTGCATTTTCTACATTTTGTATAAAATAATTGGCAGATATATGAAATTCCTCCTTTTTCTTTGTGCGAAACCAATATTCTTCTAAAAATATAACGATATGATTAATATAGATCCGCCAGCTGGAGGAGCTGTCCCAAACGTGTCCGGAACGCCGGACGGTTTACGGCTGGCATACGCCGTTTTACGGTGTGATTTTGTTTATTCCGGTTAACAGAAACAGTATAACAGCAGAAGAAACAGGCCGGTTATGAACCTATGCAAAAAACCAGAAGGAACTCTCCATCAAGAAAATTTCCTCCTGGTTTTTTTACATTTTTAAAGAGAAAGAGCTGTTTGGTCATCTGTTTAAATGACTTTCCCCCACGCTTCCCATCCTCTGTCACCGCGCCAAATCGTCTGCCAGGCGCTTGATCTTCTCCCGCTCCCCAATCACAATCACCGTATCCTCGTCCTGGAACACATAATCCGGGCTTACATCTGTGGTCAGCCATCCGCCTCTGGTGATGGCGATTATGTTGATGCCGTACCGGTTCCTCAGCTGTGCATCCCGCACAGACTGGCCCGTAAGCTTCCTGGTGGTCTTTATTTCAGATATATCCACGTTCTGATCCAGCTCAAAGAGATTAAATATGCGCTTGGAGATAAGCCTTCTGGCCAGGCGGACTGCCATGTCCCTTTCAGGATATACCACCTGGGCTCCGATTTTCTCCAGAATCTCGCCCTGTTCCGGGCTGTTGGCCTTGGCCACCACCTGGGGCACACCCAGATTGATTACATTGAGAGTGGTGAGAATGCTCACATCCACCTTGTCACCGATGCAGACCACCACCACATCGCAGTTCTGTATTCCTGTCTCCCGCAGTGTCTCCTTCTGCAGATCCTTTACCACATACGCATGTTCCGTGTAGTTTCTGGCCTGCCTGATTTTTTCCTCGCTTCTGTCCAGCACCATAAGCTCCTTATCCGCCTCTGCCAGGGTTGCCGCCAGTGCGCTTCCAAACCTTCCCAGACCTATGATTCCATAGGACATTGCCTCTGTCTGTTTCCGTGCCATATATAAAACCTCCTCTATCCATTCAAAATGTGCTTACCGCTATTTCACTTATCTTCCCCTATCCGATGGAAATGCTTCCTTCCGCATAGGATACGGATTTAGTGGGTTTGAATACCCAAATCGTCACAATGGTCAGCGGCCCCAGTCTGCCGATATACATTACCAGCACCTCCAGAAGCTTGCTTAGGGAGCTGAGTCCCGGCGTAATGCCGGTGGACAGACCCACGGTTCCGAAAGCCGATGTGATTTCAAACAGAATATCCTCAAAAGGAATCCCAGGCTCCAGGATACACATGAAAAAGGTTCCCAGGCACACCACCAGGGCCGACAGCGCCGTCACAATGGCTGCCTTGTAAAATGCCTCCTGGGGAATCCGGTAATGGAAGGCATGGGGCTCCTCATTGCAGGCAGCACCTTTGATGGTATGAAACAAAGTAAATAAGGTGCTGGTCTTGATGCCGCCTCCTGTGGACCCCGGTGAAGCGCCGATGAACATGAGCACGGAAACGCTCAGCAGTCCGGCGGAAGTGAATTCTCCCAGAGGAAATGTGGAAAAGCCCGCTGTCCTGGCCGATACACTGGTAAAGAACGCGCCCAGCCAGGTAATATCCTCTGTCAGCCAAATCAGTACTGTGCCGGATGCCAAAAGTATCAGGGTTGTCACAATCACCGCCTTGGAGTGAAGGCACAGCTTTTTAAAGGAGCGGTTCTTTATCAAATCCATGATGACCAGGAAGCCCAGCCCTCCAAATATAATCAGTCCTGCCGTAGTCAGGTTCAGCAGCACATTGTCCTGATATCCCGTCAGGTTTTTAAGTCCCCCCAGTATATCAAATCCCGAATTGTTAAACGCGGCCACAGAGTGGAACAGGCTGATGCCAACCGCCTTTAAGGGCGGATAATCCCTGGAAAATACCAGGAAGCTTAAGACAGCTCCCACGCCCTCAAAACAAAGGGTGGTAATCAGTACATTTCTCACCAGACACACGATTCCCCTGCCGGAATCCAGGTTAAGGGCTTCCTTTACCAGAAGGCGTTCCTTTAAATTCACCCTTTTTCCAAGAGCCAGAATCACGCCCACGCCCACTGAGGTCACACCCAGACCGCCAATCTGAATCAAAAGAGCCACCACGGTCTGGCCCAGAGCCGTATAGGTATCGGCTGTGTCCACGGCTATAAGACCGGTAACACACACTGCGCTGGTGGATGTAAACAGAGCATCCACATAATGAAGCCTGACTCCCGGCTTTATACACACCGGCAGCATCAGCAAAAAAGATCCTGTAAGAATAACGGCCAGAAAACCAATGGCAATGATTCTGGCCGGAGACTGCCTTTCCAGATACTTCATATAATCACCTCCTAGTGCCTTCAAGCTTACCACTAAGGGCATAAAGCAGGTATAACGGAACCGCCTCCGGTATAAAGATTATATAAATATTATATAAAGATACAGTCATTTAACCCAAAGATATGATATACTGTCCGGGTAGACAATGAAGGAGGTTTTTCATTCCATGGCCCATTCCCGAATCCTTGACACCCTAAAAACCATGGCAGTCCTGGCCGCAGCCACTGCCATTGGATTCCTGTTAGAAACCCTTGGCCTGTCCCAGGCCAATATCATTACCGTATATATTCTGGGAGTCCTGGTGGTGGCGGCAGTCACAGCCAGCCGCTGGTACAGCATCAGCGCTTCCCTGGCCAGCGTACTGCTGTTCAACTACATATTTACAGAGCCCATGTTCGTCCTGAAGGCAGAGGACGCAGGCACCCAGCTTACCCTTCTGATTACATTTCTGGCAGCTGTATTTACCAGTTCCTTCACCGTGCAGATGAAAGAAAAGGCACGGCTTTCCCAACAGGATGCCTACCGCTCCGGCGTCATCCTGGACACCAGCCAGATGCTCCAGAAGGCCGCTGCACCGGCGGATATCCTGACCTGTACCGCCATACAGCTGAACAAGCTGCTCAAAAGGGACATTACCTGCTTTGAACAGGATGGAGCCGGCCTTAAGTCCCCCCTTTGTTTCCGTGAGTACTCTTCTCCCGCAACAGGAAGGGGACCGGCCCCTGACACCTTAGAGGAACTGACTGCTGCCCGGAAATGCTTTCAGGAGGGAAAGGAAACAGGGGCTGCCACAGGGCTGTTTCCTGCAGCAGCTTACCACTTCCTGCCCCTTCAAAGCTCAGGCGCTGTCTATGGCGTCATGGGAATCCATGTGGGCACCACGCCTCCCGGCGACTTTGAAAACAGTCTGGCAGTAGCCATCATAGCCCAGTGTTCCATGGCGCTGGAAAAAGAATATATTTCCAGGAAGCGGGAGGAGGAAGCGGCCATGGCCCGGGCAGAACAGCTCCGGAGCAATCTGCTGCGTTCCATCTCCCATGACCTGCGCACCCCGCTCACCAGCATATCCGGCAATGCAGGTGTCCTGATGAGCGATGGGGAGAACCTGTCGGCCGAACACCGTAGCCGGATATACAGGGACATATACGATGATTCCATGTGGCTTATCAATCTGGTGGAAAACCTTCTGTCCATCACCCGTATGGAAGGCCAGGGCGTCCACCTGCACATGGAAACCGAATTGCTGGAGGAAGTCATAGACGAAGCCATGCGCCATATCAACCGGCGTCACGAACACCACACCATCAGGGTAAATCAGGTGGGTGACTATATCCTGGCTGACATGGATGCCAGGCTGATTATACAAGTCATAACCAACCTGGTGGACAATGCGGTGAAGTACACGCCGGAAGGTTCCACCATCATGGTAAACAGCCGCCAGGAAGGCGCCTCTGCCGTCATTGACGTCAGCGACAACGGGCCCGGTATTCCCGATGAATCAAAGGAAAAAATTTTTGAAATGTTCTATACCACCGGCCACAAATCCGCAGACGGAAAGCGGGGCATGGGACTGGGACTGCCCCTTTGCAGGGCAATACTGAGCGCCCACAAGGGCACCATCGAAGTTTTAGACAACAAACCTGCCGGAAGCATATTCCGGCTTACATTACCAGCCAAGGAGGTATCCTTACATGAATAAGCCATCCATCCTGATTATAGAGGATGACAAAGCAGTGAAAAATCTCATCGCCACCACCCTGGAGATGCACGATTACCATTATATATGGGCGGATAAGGGAGAACAGGGCATCCTGTCCGCTGCTTCCCAGAGACCTGACATCATCTTACTGGACCTGGGGCTTCCGGACATGGACGGAGTGGACGTGATTCTTAAAATCCGTTCCTGGACCAATACCCCCATTATTGTCATCAGCGCCAGAAGCGAGGACAGCGACAAGATAGCGGCCCTGGACGCCGGGGCGGACGACTATTTGACCAAGCCTTTTTCCGTGGACGAGCTTTTGGCCAGACTCCGCTCCACCCAGAGACGGTTAAGCTATATGCAGTCTCTGGAGGAAGTACAGACCTCCCTGTTTGCCAACGGCGGGCTGACCATTGACTATGCGGCGGGATGCGCCTGCCTGGACGGGGAGGAACTGCACCTGACTCCCTATGAATACAAGCTTCTCTGCCTCCTTGCCCACAATGTTGGAAAGGTCCTGACCCACTCCTACATAACCCGGGAAATATGGGGTGCAGCCTGGGAAGGGGACGTGGCCTCCCTCCGCGTTTTCATGGCCTCCCTGCGGAAAAAGATTGAAAAAAATCCCTCACAGCCCCAGTACATCCAGACCCACGTGGGAGTGGGTTACCGGATGATGAAGCGGTAAGGGATTATACAACCAATAGATGAAATCCGATGGTATTTATGTCATTATTTATGTCATGAAACCCTTCAGAGCCCAGTCATATGTATCCATGGCCTGCTGGAAGCCTGTGTCTGCCCTTTCTTTGGCAGCGGCGGCATCCATGTAGGCCGCTTTTGCCTCCAGATATTCCTGGCGCGACAGCATTCCCAGGGCCAGCTTGTTGGATGCTGCCTGGAACGCGGCTTCCTGGGATGCCATGGACGTTGCTGCGCTGGTCCAGAGTGTCTGGCTGGCCAGGACATCCTGATACAGTGTATCCAGCTGGCCGTACATAGCCTCCTCACTCTGGCGGATATCCCGCTGGCGGGCATGGAGTTCTTTATTGGAGCTGGCTCCTCCGCTCCTCTGTTCCCTCAGGGAATAATTGTTGCCCAGCGCGCGCCATTTGTCGGTGCTGCCTCCCATTTCCAGGACACGCTCAGGCCGGGGCGCTGGCATGGGACCGACTTCTGCCTGGGAGCCTTCCGGATATCCGGTGAGAATGAATAATTCCTTCTTCACCCGTTCCATCTCGTCCTGTACAGCCTTTGCCTTGGCAGCTGCCGCATCAGCCTCTTTTCCTGCCTGGTCCGCCTGGGCGGCAGAGGCGCTTCCTGTCTGGACCTGGCGCAGCAGCTTCTCATACTGGCTCTGTTTCCACTCTGCCTGAGCCAAAGCCGCATCCTGTTCCGCTTTAAGGGTATTATAGGTGCCCATAAGATTCTGGGCTGTCCAGAGTACGGTATCCTCTATCCTGCGAAGGGACATGGACGCCTGGCTGCCCTGGGCAGAGCGGATCTGCTTATCCATATCCTTGGCCGCATCCTCCAGGGTCTTGGCCTGGGCCCGGTACTGGCCGGCACTGTCTTTGTCCCCGTTCTTCTCCAGGTCCTCGGCCTCCTCCCTGAGAAGACGTCTGGTTTCCATGATTTCCTCCCTGGCATTCTCGTACCGCGCCAGGCGGCTGTCATACTGCGCCTGTTCCATCTGTATCTGGGGGCTGCTGGCTTTTACCAGCGTCTCTAACTCCTCATAACGAATGACATCGGGCATTGCATCTGCATGGGCCTCCAGAGGGTACAGGCAGGCAAAGAAGAGGCCCATGAAGAGCAGTAAGTATTTTTTCACCATATCCTATGCCCCCTCTGTCTGTGCAAGGCCGTTGACCGCCCATCTGTAATCCTCCAGGGCCTGCCTGTATTTCAGGCCTGCCGTGTCGCATGCGGACTGGCTGGAGGCCATGGTTCCCTGCTGCTGTATATATTCATTTTTGGAAATCATGCCCTGGCTGTATTTGCGCTCGGCTGTCTGGGCCCCGGTACGGGCCAGCTCCAGCTCGCCCGCCGCCTGTTCATAATCAGCCCTGGCCTGCTCCAAAAGCTTATATCTGGCCTCCACATCCGCCTCAATCTGCCTGCGGCCAGTCTCCACCTTTTGGTTCATCACATCCCACTGGGTCCCGTTGCCTGTAAATGTCAGACGGCGCTCATTGGCTGTCTGGGTAAAGTTCTGCTCTATGGCCCTTTCCTTATCAAACTCCAGGTCAATCTGATCCATCTCCCCGGCATCCGGCACCGGCACTTCCCTGATATCCGGCTGGGCATTGTGATCCCAACCCGTCATGACGCAGAGCTCTCTGCGCAGTCCGTCCCTCTCCCTGTCATTGGTCTCCAGGGCTGCCTGGGCTGCCTCCATCTTTTCCCGGGCCCCAAGCAGCTCAGCCTGGGTAGCCATGCCCTGGCCTGCTTTCACTGCCATGGCCTCATACTTTGACCTGGCCTGGTTCACATCCTCCTCCAGGGCAGGACGCGCCTTGGCCTTCTGCCAGTAGGATATCATCTTTGTCTGGGCATCCTTTACAAGAACAGCCTCCTGTCTGTCGTACTCCAGCTTCTTCACCCGTCCGTCCTCATTCTGTGAATCAGCCAGCTCCTGGTTCTGTTCAGCCTGCAGGCGGGCGCTTATGGCCCCCACCGCTGTTCCCGCATATCCCGGCTGGTCCTCATTGACGGAATCCATTATCTTATCGCTGGAATCATAGAGCCTGTCAGCAATATCCTGGTAGGCATTTTTCATTTCATCGTGGTCCTTGCCCCTGTAGTCGTCGTATTCCAGACGGTTATTGATAACCGTGGCATTGTATTCGTGGACCAGGTCAGCCAGCTCCCCGTATTCCAGCACATCATCCCTCAGCGCCGCCCATTTGTCCGCAGAATAGGCAAACTCCGGGCTGGCCCATGCAGTCACCGGCCGCAGCATGCCCGGAACCGGGGCCAGCATCAGGGCCAATCCCATGGCTCCTGCTCTCTTCCATGTACCGCTCATCCGTCTCACTTGCTTTCCTCCTGTCTCGATTCTTGATTTCCTCCGGCCGCATCCTTTGATATCCTCCAGCCGCATCATTGATTTCCTCCGGCCGCATCCTTGATTTGCTCCGTCGGGATATCCCGTCTATTCGTAACGCAGCGCGTCTATCGGGTCTGCCTTGGCTGCCTTGGATGCAGGATATAATCCAAAGAAGATACCGACCACTGCTGAAAATGACACTGCAACCACGATGACCCCCGGTTTTATGACCACCGCAAATCCCAGAAGGAATCCTCCCAGGGATACGGTTCCCACTCCCAGTATGACACCGATAATGCCGCCGCAGGCTGACAATATGGCTGACTCCGTCAAAAACTGTATTAACACATCCCTGGTCCTTGCTCCAAGGGCTTTCCGGATGCCGATTTCCCTGGTACGCTCCGTCACGGACACCAGCATGATATTCATAATGCCGATTCCGCCCACCATCAGCGAAATGGCCGCGATACCGCCCACTGCCATGGACAGGCTGCCCATCATGCTGTCCACTGAGGTCATTTCCTGCATGGCCGTATACATGTACATATCCTCCGGCTGCCTGCCGTGCATCTTGGCCGCATATGCCTTGAACTGGCTGAAAAACTGGTCCAGGTTCACATCGTCCTTTGCATACACATGAAGCTGGTAAAAATAGTCGTTGGGCCAGGTCAGAAGGGTGTATGGAATGAATGCCGACCCCTTGTCATCGCTGTTGCCCATCATCAGGGCCTGGAAGGCGTTGACCTCCTTGCGGTACACACCCACCACCGTAAAGTCGTCGGTAGAGCCATATAAGGTGGTTCTGAAGGACCGCCCAACCGCATTCTCAGTGCCGAACAGCATCTGGGCGCTCTTGGTATCCATGACCACATTCTTCCTTCTTCCCAGGATGTCTCCCTCGTTGAGATAGCGGCCGTACACCACGTTCACCGGCTGCACATCCTGGTAATTGTAGTCAATTCCCTGATAGTCAAATTTAATCTTAGTCCGCTTATACTCGGCATCACTGCTGGTATAGGCGCTGCTGTCTATATAGGCGACCTGGTCCTTAAAGGCCTCCTTGGCCCGCTCCATCTCGTCCAGGGTAAAATAATCGCTCTGCCGCACATCATCTACCCAGTAACCAATGGATATATAGGCCTGGGTAATACCCACATCCTTGTATAAATCAGAGAAAAGTCCGCGCATGGTATCTCCGATGGACACGATGGCTATGACGGAGCCAATGCCGATGATGATTCCCAGCATAGTCAGGGCGGAACGCATCTTATTGGACCGGATGGCTGAAAATGCCATCTTCATGTTTTCAATCAGCATTCTGCTCTCCCCCCTTCCCGTCCTCAGAAGTCACCCTGGCCGCATTCAATTTGTCACTCTGTATCTGCCCGTCGCTGAACCGTATCACGCGGTGGGCAAAGGCTGCTATATCCTCCTCATGGGTAACCAGCACCACGGTAGCCCCTTCCTGGTGAAGCTTTGTAAACAGCTCCATGATTTCCACCGAGGAGGCGGTATCCAGGTTTCCTGTGGGCTCGTCTGCCAGAATTAAGGGCGGTTCATTGGCAAGGGCTCTGGCTATGGCAACCCTCTGCCTCTGACCTCCGGAGAGCTCGTTTGGCATATGTTCCTTCCTGGCTCCCAGCCCCACCCGTTCCAATAGCAGCTGGGCCCTGACCGCCCGTTTGGCCTTTGGCACCCTGGCATAGGTCATGGGCAGCTCCACATTCTTAAGGGCCGATGTCCTGGATATCAGGTTAAAGGACTGGAACACAAACCCGATTTTCCGGTTCCTGATATCGGAGAGCTGGTCCGGCGTCATGTCTGCCACGTCAATGCCGTCCAGGTAGTAATGTCCCAGGGTAGGCCGGTCCAGACACCCGAGTATGTTCATCAGGGTGGATTTTCCGGATCCGGAGTGTCCCATGATGGCCACAAACTCCCCCCGTTCAATGGTAAGGTTTATCTTCTTTAGTCCCAGTACCTTAATGGCCCCGGTATCATATATCTTGACCAGATTCTCCAGCTTAATCAGGGGTCCGTCATAGACCTCTTCCTGAATCATGCTGTCCCTGTGTAAAAACTTCATCCACTTCTTCATACGGCGCCTCCTGCTACTGGGTAATCAGCACGGCAGCACCGTCCATGAGATGGGGTCCCGGATTGGTGATAACCTGCATTCCCTCCTCCAGCACTGTACCGTCTGTGGGAATGACCTCTACCACCACGTCGCCGTCCACTCCCAT
Source organism: Enterocloster sp. 210928-DFI.2.20 (assembly GCF_020554465.1). Classification (NCBI taxonomy): domain Bacteria; kingdom Bacillati; phylum Bacillota; class Clostridia; order Lachnospirales; family Lachnospiraceae; genus Enterocloster; species Enterocloster sp. 210928-DFI.2.20. Next base: position 354,168 of record NZ_JAJCHK010000002.1, on the reverse strand, counting down.
GGTCACAGGTATTCGTTTAACCTTCATATCCTGCACAATGGCTATGTATGTCACTTCCCCGTCGTCAAAAAGCGCCGATGAGGGAACGACGAAAACATCCTTTGCCTCCCTGATTAAAAGTTCTGCTTTTGCCGTGATTCCCGCAATAAGCTTTGAGCTTCCACCGTCCACCCGTATGGTAGTGGGAATAACCCTCTCCGTGGATCCGCCGCCTTTTTCCTCGCCTGTGGGCGATATCTTTACGACCTCGCCTTCTGCAGTCTCACCGTCCAGGATATCCGCTGTGATGGTCGCCATCTGTCCCACCTTTACCTTGCCGATGGAAAACTCGCTTACCTTGATTTCCAGCTCCAGCTGCTCCAGATTCTCGATGCTGAGAATAGGTTTATCATCCTCCACCTTATCCGCAAACTGGCCCACCTTGGAATTGACACGGACCACAGTGCCGTCAATGGTGCTCTTTATCTGGGTATTATCCAGTTCTTCTTTTTTCTTTTCCAAATCAAAGGCTGCGTTCTGTATCTGTATGCCGTAGGACGAATCTGCAACGCCTCTCCCATTCTCAACCGTATAGCCTTCCATCTGCCTTCTGGCGTCATTCAGGGCATTGGCGCTGGCTTCCAGCTCCATCTGTGAAATGTCGCCGGTGGCAAAGAGCTGGCTGTTCCTGCTGTGATCCAGGCTGGCCTTCTGGAAATCCTGGACCGCCTTTTCGTATCCAAGGGCTGCTTCCTTATCTTTTTCCTGCTTATTAGCCACCGCAAGGTCGTAGGCGTTCTGGGCAATCTGCACTTCCCGCTCCAGATCCGTGCTGTCCACCACGGCCAGCACCTGTCCTTTTGTCACGGTATCACCCTCCTTCACATTCATAGCAGTGATTTCCGCATGAATATTGGACACCACATCCACGCTGTCTGTGCCTGATACAGGACCGCTTACCGTAAGCTTTTCCTGAACGTCCTGTTTGGCAAGGGGCATCACGGCAACCGGGATCCCCAGCTCCTTCTTTCCTCCGGACATACGGGAGAACCCAAACAAAACCACTGCCGCCAGTACCAGGACCGTGATTATCTTGCGCTTCCGGCTGAACCCCTTAAAGCGCCGGACAGGGTGAAAGCCTCCCTCCGATGACCGGTGTCCGGTCTTTTGCTTTTGCTTTTTCTTCTTTTTCTTTCCGTTTCCTTCCTCCTCCGGAGCCATCAGCTCCTCCACGCGGCGGTCAATTTCCTCAGACTCTGAAATGCCTTCCAAAACCTGGATTTCCTCTAAATCACCAGCTTTTTTCTCTGTTCCCATGACTCCCTCCTTAATACCAGCGGATACTGTATTATTTATATTAATACAGTTATATCACATATGGCATACTTATACAACAAAAAATAAACATTTGCGCCATTGCTGTTCATTTAATAAGGCTATTATATAGGTTTGCCATAAATATTTCATCCTGTATTTTCATAACATTTCATAAATGAAAACGAAAGATTTACTTAAGGAAAGGGGCAACCATACAAAAAAACGGCAGGTCCCTGTAACACAGGTATTTCCTGCCGCCTTTGGCGGGCAGGGCATCTTCCTTTGCCCTACCCGCCTATTCTTACTTTGAAACCGATTCTTTCTCTAAATCAATTCCTTGGTCCGTTACCGTTACTCTGCTGCTTATTCTCTGCTCTGCTGCTTATTCCCTGCGCTGTTACCGATTCCCTACTCTGCTGCCGCTGCCCTAAGACGTTTCATCATCTCATCCACATCCGCCTTCTCAATCACCAGAGGCGGAACGAAACGGATGATATTGGTCCCGGCGCTGATTAACACCAGCTTCTGCTCCAGCAGCGCTTTTGACACAATGGGGCCTGCCGGTACAGAGAACTCCAATCCCTGAATCAATCCCATTCCCCGGTGTGCCCTGATGCAATCCAGTTCCTTTGACAGCTCCTCCAGCTTCTCATAGAGATAGGCGCCAATCTCCTTTACATGTTCCGTGATACGGCGTTTCTCAAAAATATCAAGCACTGCGCTGGCTCCCGCCGTCACCAGCGGATTGCCGCCATAGGTGGTGCCGTGGTCGCCCGGAACCATTGCGCTGGCCGCTTTGCCCCATGCCAGGAAAGCGCCTACGGGAAGCCCGTTTCCCAGAGCCTTGGCCACTGTCATCACGTCCGGCTTCACGCCGTAATGCTGCCAGGCAAACATTTCCCCGGAACGGCCCATGCCGCACTGGATTTCATCCAGTATAAGGAGCAGGTCATGTTCATCGCACAGGGCCCTGACCCCTTTTATGAATTCTTCCGTTGCAGGATAGATACCTCCCTCTCCCTGGATGGTCTCCATAATGACCGCACATGTCTTACTGTTAATCAGCTTCTTCACGCTGTCCAGGTCATTGAAATCAGCGAAGCGGATTCCCGGTATAAGGGGCTTAAAGGGCTCCTGGTAGTGGGCATTGCCGGTGACGGCCAGTGCGCCCAGGCTCCTTCCATGGAAGGAATGGTTCATGGCAATGATTTCCCCGGTCATGTCCGGCTCCGCGTCCTCGCAGCCGTCGCAGCCGTCTCCCATGGTTTCATGAAGTTTGTTATAGTGATAGCGCTTTGCAATCTTAAGAGCTCCCTCAATGGCCTCGGTACCGCTGTTTGTGAAAAACACCTTATCCATATGGGATACCTGAAGCAGCTTCTCGCCGGCCTCAATGGAGGGCTGGTTGTAGAACAGATTGGAGATATGGGTCAGCTTGTGAAGCTGTTCCTCCACGGCCTTTGTATACTCCTCATCCCCATATCCCAGCGCCATGACCGCAATGCCAGCACCGAAATCCAGATACTCGTTTCCCTCTGTATCGTAGAGCTTCACTCCCTCCCCATGGTCAAACACCACAGGGAACCGGTTGTACACCTTATAAAGGGCCTGTTCTGCCCGTTCCATCAACTGTTTATCAGCCATGATAATACCTCTCGTCTTCTTCGGAATTATAGATAGCGGTTCCAATACCCTTGTCAGTAAAGATTTCCAGCAGCAGGCAATGAGGAATACGCCCGTCCAGGATATGCACCCTGGATACGCCGTTTTTTATGGCGTTGATGCAGTTTTGAAGCTTGGGAAGCATACCGCCTCCCAGCATTCCGCTGTCCACAAAATTCTGGGCCTCCTCCACCGTCATCTCGGAGATAAGGGAGGACTTATCCTCATAATCCTTATACACGCCCTCCACATCCGTGAGAAAAGCAAGCTTTTCCGCCTCCACTGCCGTGGCAATGGCACAGGCCGCGTCATCCGCATTGATGTTATAGCTCAGGAAATCCTCATCAAAGCCTATGGGACAGATGATGGGCAGAAAATCCTTTTCCAGCAAATCATATATGATTTTGGGATTCACTTCCTCCACATCTCCCACAAACCCGATGTCCTCTCCGCCGGCGTATTTCTTACGGCATTTAAGCATCATGCCGTCCTTGCCGCTGATTCCCACCGCATTGATACCCAGCTCACTGACCAGCTGGACCAGGCTCTTATTGACTTTATTAAGGACCATCTCGGCAATCTCCATGGTGGGTTCGTCTGTAACCCTGAGTCCGTTCTTAAACTGGGCCTCCATTCCCACCTTGCCTACCCAGCGGCTGATCTCCTTCCCGCCTCCGTGCACAATGATGGGCTTAAAGCCTACCAGCTTAAGAAGCACCACATCCTGTATAACCTTTTTCTTCAGTTCCTCATCCACCATGGCGCTTCCGCCGTATTTTACCACCACGATTTTCCTGTTAAAACGCTGGATATAAGGCAGTGCCTCAATGAGCACGGCCGCCTTCTGCATTGGTTCCAAATTCATTTTCATACTCCTCCTTATGAGCACTTAGCGCCTGTCCTTCAGGCGCTTACGTGCGATACATGTCACTGGCACTTGGCGAGGTCTTTTTCGAGCTTAGTGCAGCGGCTCGTTATGAGCGGTAATCCGCATTAATCTTAACATAGTCAAAGGTCAGATCGCAGCCCCACGCAGCGGCCTTTGCATCCCCCATCTTGATGTCGGCCACAGCCGTCACCTCCGGCTCTGACAGTATCCGGGTAGCCTGCTCTTCGCTGTAGTCCACGGCCACGCCGTCCTTAATAATCTGCATCTTTCCTGCCGCGCTCTCAAAATACAGGTCCACCTTTTCCGGATCAAACTGTGCCCCGGAATAACCCATGGCGCAGAGTATCCTGCCCCAGTTGGCGTCATGGCCGAAGATGGCTGCCTTGGTAAGGCTGGAGCAGATTACTGATTTTGCCAGAATCTTGGCCTGTTCCTTAGTCTCTGCCCCCACTACCTTTACCTCAAACAGAGCGGTGCAGCCCTCGCCGTCGCCTGCCATTTTCTTGGCTAATGTTTCGTTTACAATCTTTAAGGCTCTGCAGAAGGTATGGTAATCCTCATTCTTCTCTGTAATTTCTTTGTTGCCGGCCAGACCGTTTGCCAGAAGGAGAACCGTGTCATTGGTGGATGTGTCCCCATCCACGGAAATCATGTTGTATGTATCCTGTATATCCTGGCTGAGTGCCTCCTGGAGCAGCTCTTTGCTGATGGCCGCATCCGTAGTCACAAAGCTTAGCATGGTGCACATATTGGGATGAATCATACCGGAGCCCTTGCACATGCCTCCCATGGTCACCGTGGTTCCTCCCAGCTCAAACCGGACAGCCACCTCCTTGTTCTTTGTATCCGTAGTCATAATGGCCCTGGATGCGCCTGTGCCGCTCTCAAGGCTTCCGTCCAGCAAAGGAGCCATGGCCTTGACCCCTGCCGTAATCCTGTCCATGGGCAGCTGCATGCCGATGACGCCTGTGGATGCCACCAGGACGCTTTCAGCAGAAATTCCCAGGGCCAGGGCCGCTGCCTCTGCTGTCTGTCCGCAGTACCCCATGCCTTCCTCTCCGGTGCAGGCATTGGCAATGCCTGCGTTTATAACCACTGCCCGGGCAGGCGCCCCGCTTGTCACCTGGTTCTTATCCCATTTTACAGGAGCTGCCTTCACAATATTGGTGGTGAAGGTTCCTGCCGACCTGCAGGGCTCCTGGCTGTAAATCATAGCCATGTCCTGACGGTCCTTATATTTGATTCCGGCTGCTGTTGAAGCAGCCTTAAAGCCCCTGGCAGCCGTTACGCCGCCGGTTATGATTTTGATTCCCATGCCTGTCTCATCCATATCACTCATTCCTCCATTTATTTCCATACCTTTATGTCATATGAAGATGCACCTGCCTTTATCACGGTGCACTATCCTTTCATTTTACCGTACAAACCGGGTGATGTTTTCCTCATTCAGTATGAATTCGTATGTATTCACATCCTCCCGTTCCTGCCACCCGATTCCCTGCCAGAACGCATTTCCCACCTCATTACCCTTAAACGCAATCAGGCTGATTTTGCTGACTCCTTCCTTCTGAAGGGCCTCCATGGCAAAGCGCACCATGCGGTATCCAATGCCGTGTTTCCTGTATCCCGGCGCCACGCACACATGATAAAAACAACCGGTCCTGCCGTCATGGCCGCAGAGGATATTTCCTATAATATGACCGTTCTGGACAGCCACCACACTGGTAGTGGGATTCCTCCCAAGAAAGCGCTCCACGCCCTCCCGTGAATCGTCAATACTTCTGATTCCAAAGCCCTTGATTTCTGTCCACAGGCCGTAAACCTGGTCGTAATCCGCTATTGTCATTTCGCGGATAAGGATATCCATTGTACCTGCCATGATCTCATATTTCCTTTCTCTTTCCCTCTTTCATCCTTTTCAGAGATGTCTTTAAACCAACAGCCTGAACCATCAGGGGAAAATGGGAATCTGCTTAAGCCCCGTATTCTCCGGCAGGCCGAACATCAGGTTCATGTTCTGTATGGCCTGGCCTGCCGCTCCTTTGACCATGTTGTCAATGGCTCCCATCATAACCACCCGGTTGGTCCTGGTGTCTATCTTGAAATTCACGTCTGCAAAATTGCTGCCCTCCACCCACCGGGTCTGAGGCACCACATCCTTTTCCAGGACGCGCACAAAATATTCATCCCCATAATATTTATCGTATACAGCCTTTACCTCCTCGCAGGATACTTCCTTTGTAAGGGATGCATAGGCTGTCACCAGGATTCCGCGGTTCATGGGTACCAGGTGGGGGGTGAAGCTGATGGTTACCGGCTTTCCTGCTGCATAGGACAGCTGCTCCTCTATCTCCGGCGTATGTCTGTGGGAGGCCACCCCGTAAGCCTTAATGTTCTCATTGACCTCGCAGTACAGACTGTCCACCTTGCTTCCCCTGCCTGCGCCGGATGTGCCTGACTTGGCATCAATGATAAGGGTATTGGGGTCGATGAGCCCTTCCTTTACCAGAGGATAGGTGGACAGGAAGGAGCAGGTGGGGAAACATCCAGGATTGGCAATGAGCCTGGCCTTCTTCACCTTTTCCCGGTTGATTTCAGGCAGCCCGTATACGGCCTCACCGATAAACTGCGGGGATGCATGGGTCAGCTTATACCATTTCTCATAAACCGACACATCCTTAATACGGAAGTCGGCGCTTAAATCAATGACCTTTACTTTAGATAATACGTCCTCGTCCATCAGGGAGGCGCACAGTCCCTGAGGGGTGGCGGTGAACACCACATCCACCTGATCTGCCAGCTCCTTCATATTATCATCCATACACGCATCGTCCACGATTCGGAACATGTTCTGGTAGATGGATGCATATTTCTGGTCTATGTAGCTTCTGGAACCATACCATTTAATCTCTATGTCATCCCTCTGGAGCAGGAGCCTTGCCAGCTCTCCTCCCGCATATCCTGTGGAACCGATAATACCTGCCTTAATCATATCCGTATCTCCTTATATTTATAAATATTGGCTGCTGCCTTCATTATAGTCAGTTTTTCTTTAAATGAAAAGAAGCATTTCTGTGAACCCTGTTTCCTGGTTCCCGTTTGGATTTCATAATTATACATTATAAATGCATAATATGCAACATCTTTTAAATATTTTTATTTAGCACTTGCATTTTATCACATAATGTTGTATATTTATGAAAGTTCAATCAGTACAGCAATCTCAGGAGGATATCAATATGAAAGAAAAAGTAGTTTTAGCTTATTCCGGCGGACTGGATACCACCGCAATCATTCCGTGGTTAAAGGAGCATTTTGGTTATGAAGTCATCTGCTGCTGCATTGACTGCGGTCAGGGCAGCGAATTAGACGGACTGGACGAGAGAGCCAAATTATCCGGTGCCTCCAAATTATATATCGAAGATTTAGTAGATGATTTCTGCGACAATTACATCATGCCCTGCGTAAAGGCCAATGCAGTATATGAAAACAAATACCTCTTAGGCACCTCCATGGCCCGTCCTGCCATTGCCAAGAGACTGGTTGATATTGCACGTAAAGAAGGCGCCTCAGCCATCTGCCACGGCGCTACCGGCAAGGGCAATGACCAGATTCGTTTTGAGCTGGGTATCAAGGCTCTGGCCCCGGATATCAAGATCATCGCTCCCTGGCGCATGACCGATGTATGGACCATGCAGTCCCGCGAGGACGAGATTGAATACTGCAAGCAGCACGGCATTGACCTGCCTTTCTCCGCAGACAGCAGCTACAGCCGTGACAGGAACTTATGGCATATCAGCCATGAGGGCCTGGAGTTGGAAGATCCTTCACAGGAACCCAACTACGAGCATCTGCTTGTACTTGGCGTGACTCCCGAAAAAGCACCGGATGAGGGCGAGTATGTGACCATGACCTTTGAAAAAGGTGTTCCCACCAGCGTAAACGGACAGAAGATGAAGGTTTCCGATATTATCCGCAAGTTAAATGAGCTGGGCGGAAAACACGGCATCGGCATTGTGGACATCGTGGAAAACCGTGTGGTTGGCATGAAGTCCCGCGGCGTGTATGAGACACCGGGCGGAACCATTCTCATGGAAGCCCATCAGCAGTTAGAGGAGCTGGTATTAGACCGTGCCACCATGGAGACGAAAAAGACCATGGCTGATAAGCTGGCCCAGATTGTTTATGAGGGCAAGTGGTTTACACCTCTGCGCGAGGCTGTCCAGGCATTTGTTGAGTCCACCCAGGAATATGTGACAGGCGAAGTAAAATTCAAACTGTACAAGGGCAATATCATCAAGGCCGGAACCACATCCCCTTACTCCTTATACAGTGAGTCCCTGGCTTCCTTCACCACAGGCGACCTGTACGACCACCATGACGCAGACGGCTTCATTACCCTGTTCGGACTGCCCCTTAAGGTAAGGGCTATGAAAATGGCTGAGGTGGAATCTGCCAAAAAGGACCAGTAAAGAGACAGGATGCACTGTTACACATAAAGAAAATGCCCCGGAGATATTACATTTTCCATCTCCGGGGCATTTCTTTATGCCTTTGCCATCTTAGCCGCGCTATTTTATCTGTTGAAACTGTTTCATTGATTCATTCTACTTTTATTTATACGACTTTGCAGCTTTATGATGCTGATCAGATTGGCCAGGATTTCAATCTCTTGGGAAAGGACTCAATCTGTTTTCATGGAAAGACAGCGCCGTGTCCGCTGTTCTCCCCCTGCATCCGATCCGCTCAGGAGCAAGGTTATGGATAAGGGAATCCGGCCCGGCATTGGCTTTCCTGAATTTCCTTAGAGCCTTTTTAACTTGAAAAACCGGTAATATATTAAAAAATATACGAATATATAACCTTAAATCTGCATAGATCCTCTTCTTTTTTCCAAAAATGTGTCGAATATATAAGATAGTATGTATATTAAATCCATCAGCACAAAAGAGGGGTAAAAGGAAGATGAAAAGTATAAAAGGAAAAATTTTATTATGCATGTCACTGACTGTTGTCATATGCCTGAGCATTTTAGGGGGTGCCGGCATCTGTCTGAATTACAGCAGTACCAATCAGCTGTTGGAGCAGACGCTCAGGGAAACCGTCAAGATCGCGTCCGACAAGGTTGCAAATGAACTTACATCCTATCTTAACGTGGCTATTGACACAGGAACCATTGCACGGCTGACGGATCCCCAGCAGAGCCCTGGGAATAAGCAGCTTCTGATTGATGACAAGGTAAAACAGTACGGTTTCCAGAGAGGGAACATCATAGGGCCGGATGGAATCAGCGCCCTTGACGGCAAGGACTATTCTGACCGGGATTATTTCCATAAAGCCATGGCCGGCCAGGCCAATATATCCGATCCTTTGGTCAGCAAAGTCAACGGAGAATTGTCTATTATTGTGGCTGCTCCCTTATGGAAGGACGGACGGCCTAATACAACAATCGCAGGCGTGGTGTTCTTTGTTCCGCAGAGTACATTTTTAAATGATATCGTTTCACAAGTGCACATCAGCGATAATAGTGCAGCTTATGCCATCAATTCAGATGGTTATACCATTGCGGACAACACCGCCAGCACAATCATGACACAAAACATAGAAGAGGAAGCGAAATCCGATTCATCACTGGCCAGGCTGGCTGCCATACATGGAAAAATAAGAAAGGGCGAAAGCGGCTTTGACAAATATGAAATTAACGGTGTGCAGAAGCTGGCCGCCTACTCTCCAATCGCCGGCACAGACGGATGGGGCATGGCCATCACGGCACCCACATCGGATTTTATGGGAGCGACCCTTACTTCTATCGGAATCACATGTGCTCTGTTAGTAATATCACTGATTGCTGCAGTGGCAATCGCTTATTGGCTGGCCAAGAAAATCGGCAATCCCATCCACATCTGCACGGAAAGGATCCAGAAACTGTCGGAAGGTGACTTAAAGTCACAGGTACCCGTCATACATTCCAAAGACGAAACGGGCAGACTATCCGAAGCCACCCGTCTCATTACTGATTCCATAAGCAATATTATCAATGATATTGACTGGGGGCTGAGCCAGATGGCCGCAGGTAACTTTGCCATCACCAGCCAGTCCCAGGATTTATATGTGGGGGATTTTAAACCACTTTCCGACTCCATGTACAAAATATTAAAGGAGATATCAGCAGTTTTAAGGAACATTGACCAGAGTGCCGAGCAGGTGGCCGGCGGCTCTGAACAGGTGGCGGCAGGAGCCCAGGCACTCTCCCAGGGGGCGACCGAGCAGGCGTCCTCCATAGAGGAATTAGCTGCTACTGTAAACGAGATTTCCAATCATATAGATAAAAATGCCGGCAATGCGAAATCAGCCAGCGAAAAAGCTGCCTCTGTAATGGACAAGGCAAAAGAAAGCAGCCAGCGCATGAAGGAAATGCTGACTGCCATGGATGACATCAATCAAGGGTCCGGTGAAATCAGTAAGATCATAAAGACAATTGAGGATATCGCGTTCCAGACTAATATCCTGGCGCTGAACGCCGCGGTAGAAGCCGCCCGGGCAGGAGAAGCAGGCAAAGGGTTCGCGGTGGTGGCGGATGAGGTACGCAATCTTGCGGGAAAATCCGCCGATGCTTCTAAAAATACATCATCACTGATTGAGGGATCCCTTCATGCGGTGGAACGCGGCACCAAAATCGCCAGTGAGACAGCTCTGGCGCTGGACGAAGTGGTAAATGGCGTTGAGGATGTATCTGCGGCCATCAATGAGATTTCCGCGGCCAGTGCAGACCAGGCGTCCTCCGCCAGACAGGTCACACAGGGCATAGACCAGATTTCCAGCGTTGTCCAGACAAATTCAGCTACAGCACAGGAAAGCGCGGCTGCCAGCGAAGAGTTGTCCGGGCAGGCCCAGATCCTCAAAAATCTGGTTGGGCAGTTTAAATTTGGCAGCACGGAATCCGGGGAGGAGCCCGTGATGCCGGTCCCTGATGAAACCAACTACATGGTTCAGGGATGTGATGAAACTAAATATTAATATTGCAGGAAAGAGCCGGCTGCTCCTGCCGCCAGGAATTCTCCTTCCCCGCCGTCAATCCAGTCGGATCTTGTTTTTCTCCACATCCAGCCCCTCCGGCATATTGACAATCCGGATCCTTCCGTCGATGGTGACCGGCTCAAGCACTCCGTTTTCACTATGGCTCTCAATATAGGCAATCACCGCGTCAATGATGTTGGGCTGATTTCTGGCCCAGTCCGTTATCTGCTGATACTGCTCGTCATAGGTGTCCGTACTCAGGTCAAATAACCTGCATGCGCTCTCATTTCCAGGGTCAAAGGTCTGGTAGAGGGCAATCCCCTCAGGCAGCTGAGCCGGCTTGTCCGGTGGTAACACCGTAAACGCGTCCCAGCCGTCGCTTCCCCCCAGCTCATAATCCGTGGTCGCCACCGTATACCAGGCGTCAGGGTCTATCGTTTCTCCGTTTGACAGGCGGACATCGCTGATTTCCGCCTGTCCCCCATACGCATTATCCTCCAGCGGTTCGTAGGTAATGGTATAGGTGAAACCGGAGGGAATCACCATGCCGCCGAACACACTGGACTGGTCCGCTCTCACCGCATCGGTCAGGTTATTGGTGGAAAGTATGGATATCAGGTTCGCGCCCTTGCAGCGCACAGTGACCACATGGTTGTTCAGGCCGTAGAGCATGGAGGTGGCCAAATCAGACTCTGTTATCTCCCCTTCCTCAAGCTCCGCTGTCAGAGTTCCTGCATTGATGGCGGCCAGATCTGCGCCCGTGTACTGGCGCAGGGCATCAGCCAGCAGGTTTCCCAGAGCTGATTCATTGGAGCGGGAAAATATACGCACATAATTGTATGTCTTATCTGTCTTCCCGACCACATGGTCCGGGACCTGGTAACGGTTTTTCCCTGTAGTGCGGTATTCTTCCAGCGCCTCCAGCATCCCCTCTGTGCCGCCAATCTTCATGTAGGAGCTGGCGCCTTCCAGACCCGCATAATAGTTCTGTCCGCACAGGTAATGGCGCAGGGCAAAGGTAAACAAATCCGAACCGTAAAACTGGTAAGGATTTTTCACAATGGAGTGTTCTGTAAGGCACTGGTAAAATTCAGGATGGGTATTCTGAAAATAATCATAATTTAATGTGTCATCCCGCCGGTAGTAGGTGGTAGCGCCCACGGGAACCGAAGCACTGTAATATTCCGGCGCAAACTCTGTGGAGGCCACATATTCCAGATACAGGCGGCAGGCCCTGAGGACAGTCTCGTCTGTTATGTTTGCATTGATTCCCAGATACCAGTCCCCGTTGGTGGCCAGCCAGCGATCCTCCCTGGTTCTTCCCATATATGGTATGAATACAAAGTCCTCGGCCTTCACCCATACCTGTTTGCCGTCCTTTTCTATTTTAAAGCTTGGGACCCCGTTCACATCCCTGAGCTTCTCTTCAAAATGAACCGCGTAGTCCACATAGCTCACCGAACACATGACTGCGTTTCCCCGAACCACCTCCCGCAGATTCTGTTTGCTGCTCATCAGGAAGTCGCCGTTCTCATACAGCCCCATGCTTTCCAGCTCATCAATTCCCTTAAGGACACGGGCAAATGCCGGATTTTCAAAGGAAACCCCTGCCGGATTATTCCGGTACAGATTCAGCCACTGCACATATTCGCTGTCCGTGTACGCATCCAGAAGAAAGGGCATGGCCACCACTGCTGCTGCGTCATTGTAAAGCATCCCAAAGGCATAGGCCCGTACCCCGGTCTCCTCCCTTCTCTCCTGAATCCGGCGGCAGAGCCCTATAAACTCTTCCTGTGTCCGGGGCATATCATATCCCATATCCGCCAGGAGCTGTCTGTTCACCATCAGCCCTGAGATATACCCGTTTCCAACCGGAAGGGCATATACCTTACCCCCTACCTCCGCATCATTTAAGGCGCTGATCATGTAGTTCTTCAAAAATGGTTCGGAGGTCAAATCCTTCAGATAACCGCTCTGGACATAGGTATAATAATCCTGTGTATAGAGGATTTCCGGGCCGCCTCCGCTGCGCACCGCTGCCAGCTGGGCATTCTCCATCTTTGGCGCTATTTCATATGTGCTCTCAATTTTAACTCCGGGCATCGTGCGGTGGATATAGGCTTCCGCCTGCTCCGTATTGATATTCTCACCCATGGTATTGTACACATGCAGCACAACCGGCTCCTCAGCCGGCTGCGCGCCGCTCTGTTTCTTATCCTCTGTGGCCCCGGTATCCCAAACGGCCGTGCATCCGGTTGCAGCAGATATCAGCACCAGCGCCAGAAACAGCCCTATTACCATCCGTTTCTTCATATTTATTCTCCCTCTTCCCCGGGTATGGTTTTCGTAAATCACGTTTCGCTGCCGTACCGGGTATCCTCCTGTCCATCCCCACAGCTCCGGCCGTACCGGCTGCCCCAGCCGTTCAGGGACAGCCCTTTTAGCCCAGCAGGCCCCGCAGCTGTTCCATATTGATGGGCTTTGTCAGTACAGCGCCGAATCCTGCCCGCGCCGCCTCTGACCGCACTTCATCCTCACTGCTGGATGTAAACGCAAAGACAGGAATGGATCCGGCACTCTTTCTTTGGCTGCTGCGGATAGCTGCCGCTGCCTCAAAGCCGTCCATGACCGGCATGCGCAAATCCAGCAGGATGGCGTCATATGTGCCGTCCGGAGCATTGAGATATGCCTCCAGTGCCTGGTGTCCATTTTCCACCGCATCCACCTGCTGGCCGTCGGCCCGTATCAGCTCTGCTGCTATCTCCCGGTTAAGTTCATTGTCCTCCGCCAACAAAAGCCGCAGGCAGCGGCCCTCACGCCGCACCCGGCCAATCTCCTTTGCCAGGACCGCGAAGTCTATGGGCTTTGGAACAAAACCATTCATCCCTGCTTCAAGAGCTTCCCTGCGATCCTCCTCAAAGGCATTGGCTGTCAGGGCTATAATAGGGATGGACGCTGCCTGTGGATGGATGCTCTCCCGTATCCTGCGGGCCGCATCCAGTCCTCCCAGAACCGGCATCTGTAAATCCATGAGAATCACGTCATATGTATCCTCAGGTGCATCCAGAAAACGGGTGCATCCCTCTTCTCCGTTCCGGGCAGTATCCACCGCCGCTCCCATGAGTCCGGAGAGCATTTCCACTGCGATTTCCAGGTTGACCGCATTGTCCTCCACCACCAGCAAACGCATGCCTTTTAACTCCCCTGCCAGTCCGCCGGATATGCTCTCCCCCTGTCCCAGCATTCCGGTAATTTTCCGGTACAGGCTCATCCGGAACAGAGGCAGGCTGATTGTATATTTAAATCCCTTCTGCTTAATCTCCTCAAACAGCTCCTGCTCATCCGGTTTCAGTCCCAGAAGCAGAAGCGTATCCCCGCCTAAATCCCGCTTCAGCTGTTCTCCGGTTAAGGTCCGGTCAAAGCGGAGCATTTTATAGGGAAGAAATGCCATGGAGAAAGGACGGCCTGCCGCCCTCTTTTGGGCCGCCAGGGAAACAGCTGCCTGATAGTCTGTCTCCCAGGCAGCATCCACACCGATTTCCTCCAGCTTTTCCACTGCATCCCTGCACTTTTCCTCACTTCCCGGCTCGCCGATGACCAGCATGGCGCAGCCTGCGGCCAGAGGCACATGGCGGCTGCTTAAACGGATGGAAAGCCCAATGGTAAAGGTGGTGCCCTTTCCCGGCTCGCTCTCCACCCGGATGGTGCCGCCCATCAGATCCACAATGCGCTTGGTAATGGCCATGCCCAGGCCGGTTCCCTGGATTCCCTGTTTATAAGAATTCTGGTCCCGTGAAAACATCTCGAAAATCCGGCCCATATATTCCCGGCTCATGCCCACGCCGGTATCGCTGACCCGGAATACAAAGCTGGCAAATGAAGGATCCTGTGATGGTACCTCCGTGATATCCAGATAGATTTCCCCGTCCTTTGGCGTAAACTTCACCGCATTTCCCAGCACATTGGTAAGCACCTGCCCCAGGCGCACCGTATCCCCGCACAGCAATTCATGGGTAATGTTCCAGACATTGACGTCAAAATGCTGGTTGCGCACGCCTGTCTGGGACTGGGTCACCGTAACCACGCCGGACAGCCATTCACCCAGTTCAAACTCTGTCTCTGCCAGCTGCATTTTGCCGGATTCTATTTTGGACATGTCCAGCACATCGTTAATCAGTCCCAGCAGTAATTGGGAGGAATTAGCGATTTTCTGAAGGCATTCGGTCACCTTTTTGCTGTCCTCCGGTGAATAGAGGGCCAGATTGGTCAGGCCGATTACCGCATTCAGGGGAGTACGGATATCATGGCTCATACTGGCCAGGAAAGTACTCTTGGCAGCATTGGCCCGTGCCTCGCTCTCCAGCGCCTCTTCCAGGCGCCTGCGGGACTGCTCCCGTTCCGTGATATCCTCCAGAGTCACAGTGATAAAGCGCTGGCTGCTGTCCTGTTCCGAAATCAGATAGGCGTTAAGGGACAGCACGATATCCCTTTGGGTGTCAGGCCGGGTAAAATGCAGCTTCAGGCTTCCGCTGGCACAATCTCCCTTGCGGACCCGGCTTATCAGGTCCAGGACCGCCTGGCGGTCGCTGCCGCTGATACAGCTTAAGAACTTATCTTCTATAGCATTTCCAAATGCATCCTCAATCCCCAGGACCTGTTCCGTGTTGCGGGACGCATACTCAATAGCACCGCTTTCACTGTCAGCAATGACAATCACATTGGGCACATAATGGGTCATCAGGGTGAAAATACGGTCACGGCGAACAGCTTCCCTGGATGCGTTGGCGCGCACCACGAATACCAGCATAATTACAATCACCAGAAACATGCCCAGCATCAGCACAATGATAAACATGGTCAGCTGGATGGTCTCCTGGTTAATCTGCGCCGCGTCCGCCGTAATGTGGTCATAGGAGACACAGGAAATGAAATCCCAGCCGGTCCGCGGGATGGGCGCATACACAAGCTCATAGCGGGAATCCCCAAAGTAAATCTCGGCGCTGCCGCCTTTATCGTCCCTGAAATCAGAGAGCACCCTCTCATATTCCGTGCTGCCCCGGGCGTCCGGTGTAAAGAATTCCTCATTCATGGGATTTTCTTCAAAATATGTAAACAGATTAAGGGTATCTCCCAGCGCCTGATTCACATGGGTGCGGGAGAGAATCAGACCTGAGTCAGTGGTGATCATATAGGAAGCATTGTCCCCGAACGCAGTGGAATCATAAAGGGCCCGGAAGGATTCCTGGCTGTAAATTCCAATCAGCATGACAGAGCCCGCGCGGCAGGAGAATGCCACCACATCCTGCCCCGAAGCGCTGAACGGGTCTGAAATAAAGCTGATCGCCTCCCCGTCCGGGCTGTTCAGGCAGTCCACATAGGCCTGACTGGAATACAGGTTGATGGGTTTCACACTATCCCCCTGGCTGTAGACACCGCGGCCTGATTCATTCAGCAGTACGCAGTAATCGAACACAGACACTTTGTTAAAATCCCTGAGATAACTGCGGTCCCCGTTGCTGAGGCCGTCAATGGAGTCAAAACCATTTTCCTTCAGTTCTTCGGACATGCCGATTCCCAGCACGCGTATCTCATGCCGGCAATGGTCAAAACCTTCGGTTGTCTTGGAAATCAGGGTGCTGGTTGTCTCTTTCAGCGCAGAGATATTGGAATTGATGATGCGGTCGTAGATGTCCCTGCGGTATCCTTCCAGGAAATAAGATAATGATAAGTAAAAGACAATCGCAAGGGCGATACAGACTGTGATGGTTATCGGCAGAGAAAACTTATGTTTTTTTCGTATCTGTTTCATCTGCCGTACCTCGCTTTTCCGGAAACCATATAACTTTAAACAGCTTTGAATAATATTATATTATTTGGGAAGCTATTTGTCAATTTTACAAATACGCACAGTGCCGCCTGAATATATCTTTATCCTGCTTTAAATGAAACCGGACCCATGAAGAAGCAGCTTGTTCTTCATGGGTCCGGTTTTAACTGCCATTGAGCAGCAGCTGTTTATGTCTACAGTGACTTCACGGCTGCCACAACGTTCTCAACCGTAAATCCGAATTTCTTAAAGAGCTGTCCCGCTGGTGCGCTGGCGCCAAAGCCCTTCATGGTGACGGTGGTTCCGTCAAGGCCCACATACCTGCCCCATCCGAAATCGCCCAGTGCCTCTACCGCCACTCTCTTGCGAACTGCCTTTGGAAGGACCTTCTCCTTGTAATCCTCAGGCTGCTCCTCGAACACGTCCATGCTCGGCATGCTGACAACACGCACATCCACGCCCTCTTTTGCCAGTTCTGCCTTTGCACCCACTGCCAGCTCCACCTCGGAACCAGTGGCAATGATGATGGCATCCGGAACTTCCTTTGCGGAATCTTCCAGTATATAGGCTCCCTTTAATGCCTCCTTGCTGGATCCGGCCAGCTGCGGCAGGTTCTGTCTTGTGAGTACCAGAGCCGTAGGAGTCTTTTTGGAAGATACGGCGCTGTACCATGCAGCAGCTGTCTCCGTGGCATCCGCCGGACGGTATACATGGAAGTTAGGCATGGCGCGCAGCATAGCCAGCTGCTCGATGGGCTCATGGGTTGGTCCGTCCTCGCCCACGCCGATGCTGTCATGGGTAAATACAAAGGTAAGGGGCACACCCATAAGAGCAGACAGCCTTGCCATCGGCTTTGTATAATCGCTGAACACAAAGAAGGTGGACACAAATGCCCGCAGGCCGCCGTGAAGCATAAGACCGTTTCCGATAGCGGACATGGCCAGCTCGCGGACGCCGAAATGCAGGTTGCGTCCGGCATAGTTATCCTTGGAGAAGTCCCCCATATCAGCCATATAGGTCTTAGTGGACGGAGCCAGGTCTGCTGCTCCTCCAATCAGGTTCGGCATCAGGTTCTTAAGTTTCTGAAGCTGCTTGCCGGACAGGCTTCTGGTAGCATCCGGCTTGTCCTCAAATGCCCAGTAGTCTTCACTGTCATAAACATCATTAGCCAGATTGGGATTATAGAATTTATCCCATAATTCCTTCATCTCCGGATATTTCCCGCAGTATTCCGCAAATAATGCGTTCCATTTTTCCTCTGTCTCAGCGCCTCTCTCAGCGTATGCCTTATAATTGGCATATACTTCATCCGGTACATAGAAAGGCTCCATAGACGGCCAGTTCAGGAATTCCTTCATGGCTTTTACATTGTCATCTCCCAGAGGCTCGCCGTGAGCGCTGGCCTTGCCCTGCTTAGCGGGACAGCCGTAGCCAATCTGGGTCTTTACGGTGATGAAGGACGGACGTGCGGTATCTGCCTTTGCCTCCTCGATGGCCTTGCCGATGGCATCCAGATCATTTCCGTCCTCAACGGTAATCAGCTGGAATCCAAAGGCTTCCATGCGCTTCTGCACGTTCTCTGTAAATGCAATATCCGTGCTTCCCTCGATGGAAATACGGTTGGAATCATAAAATACAATAAGCTTGCCCAGTCCCAGGGTACCTGCCAGTGAGAACGCCTCGGAGGAAATGCCCTCCATCATGCAGCCGTCGCCGCCCAGCACATAGGTATAATGGTCAACAACCGGATATCCGTCCTTGTTGAATACAGCTGCCAGATGGGACTCGGCCATAGCCATGCCGACTGCCATGCCCATGCCTGCGCCCAGAGGGCCTGTGGTGGCCTCAACGCCTACTGTATGGCCATACTCCGGATGTCCCGGTGTCAGAGAATCCATCTGGCGGAAATTCATCATATCTTCTTTTGTAAGGCCGTAGCCGAAAAGATGAAGCAGGGAATACAGCAGTGTGGAGCCATGGCCTCCTGAAAGGATAAAACGGTCCCTGTTCTCCCATCCCGGATTCTTAGGATTATGGTTCATATGTTTTGCCCACAGCTCAAAGGACATGGCTGCGGCTCCCAAAGGAAGACCTGGGTGGCCTGATTTGGCTTTCTGTACAGCATCTGCTGCCAGAACGCGGATTGCATTGACTGACATGGTATCAATCTGATTCATAGTTCCCTCCATTCCGGTGCCCCCAAGGGGGCCCACGCATCATAGATGTTATTTTTTTACCAACTGCCCTTTATTATACCAATTCCATCCATGCAGGGCAATACTTTTTCTCGCAAAAATCAGTGCAACATTTTGCGGTTCTTTGCGTTATTTTGCAAATTTAAAAACAATTGTTATAAAAAGATTATAATTTAAACACATTTTCATCACATTTTAATTTTAAAACTGTTTGGTGTATATGTTTATAAAAAACTGACAGGAGGACACAATCAGTGATTGAAGTAAAAAATCTTGTAAAAGATTACGGCGGCCATCTGGCAGTGGACCATTTAAGCTTCCGGGTGGAAGACGGCCAGATATACGGCTTCCTGGGCCCTAACGGAGCCGGGAAGTCCACTACCATGAACATCATGACCGGTTATCTGGGCGCCACAGAGGGCCAGGTCATCATAGACGGCCACGACATACTGGAAGAGCCTGAAGCCGCAAAAAAACGCATCGGGTATCTGCCGGAAATTCCGCCTCTGTATATGGATATGACCGTGGATGAGTACCTGGAATTTGCGGCCTGCCTTAAAAAGCTGCCGAAAGCAGGGCAGAAGGACGCTATACAGGAAGTGATGGAACTGGTTAAGATTACGGATGTCAGAAAACGGCTGATCCGAAATCTGTCCAAGGGTTACCGCCAGAGGGTGGGTATGGCCCAGGCTATTTTAGGGAAGCCCTCTGTTATCATCCTGGATGAACCCACTGTGGGACTGGACCCGAAACAAATCATTGAGATACGGGATATGATAAAGGGATTGGGCAAACAGCATACCGTCATCCTGAGCTCCCACATCCTGTCTGAAGTAAGCGCTGTCTGCGACCATATCATGATTATTGCCCACGGAAAGCTGATTGCCAGCGATACTCCTGAAAACCTGGAACAACGTTTAAAAGGCGCCGCGGGCCTGGAGCTGACGGTAAAAGGCAGCGAGGAAACGGTAATGCCTGTGCTGGAGGAAATTCACGGTCTGTCCATAGAGCGTATAGGGGCCGGAGGCGAGGCAGGCACCTGTGTGGTGAATCTGCAGTTTGGAGGGGATGAAGATAGCAGTGTTTCGGGGAGCGGTATTGGTTCCGGCGGTGGCATTGCTCCCGGCGGCGGCATTGCTTCTAGCGGCGGCATTGCTTCCGGCGCTAAGACAGATATCCGCGAAACCATTTTTTACGCCCTGGCCAATCACCGACTTCCCATCCTGTCCATGGCTCCCTCCAAGGCATCCCTTGAAGAAATATTCCTGGAGCTGACAGAGGACTCCCCGAAATTGCGGGAGGACAAAGGCGTCACAGACCCCACAGACCCATCAAAGGAGGAGGATTCCCAATGAGAGCTATCTATAAGCGGGAGCTGAAATCCTATTTCTGCTCCATGACAGGCTATGTTTTCATTGCTTTCATGACCATGTTCATGGGCATTTATTTCATGGTTTACAATATGATTAACGGTTACCCCTATTTTTCTTATACACTTAATTCCATCCTGATGATACTTATGATTGCGGTGCCGATTCTGACCATGCGCAGCATGTCGGATGAACACAGGGCGCGGACAGACCAGCTGCTTCTCACCTCCCCTGTGTCCGTATGGGGCATTGTTATGGGAAAATTTCTTTCCATGGTCACTATTTTGGCTGTCCCCATGGCCATTGCCTGCCTCTGTCCCCTTATCATCCGAAGCGCCGGCACCGCTTATCTGACCGAGGACTATGCATCTATACTGGCCTTCTTCCTTTTGGGATGTGTGTATATTGCCATTGGGCTTTTCATCTCCTCCCTTACGGAAAGCCAGCTCATAGCCGCTGCAGGGACCTTCGGCATACTGCTGCTCAGCATCCTCTGGCCAGGGCTTTTAAACTTTATACCGGCTGCCGCATCAGGTTCCCTGGTCGGTTTCCTTATCCTGTGGACCCTGGTGTGTTTTATCCTATACCGGCTGACCGGCCATATCCCCCTTTCCCTTGGACTGGAAGCAGCCGGAGCGGCAGTCCTTATAGGAACCTTTTTCGTAAAGCAGAGCATATTTGAACGGGCTCTGACCGGACTTCTGGGAAAAATCGTACTGACAGACGTATTTGACGGCATTGTCAGCAGCCATATGCTGGATGTCAGCGGTCTTGTCTATTATCTGAGTGTGGCCGGTATATTGTTGTTCCTGACGGTCCAGTCAATCGAGAAAAGAAGATGGAGTTGAATCATATGACCAGAAAATGTAAAAAAGGCAGCTATATGGCACTGTTCACCCTTGTGGTCATTGCCGCTGTCATTGTACTCAATCTGATAGTGGGAAAGCTTCCTGCCAAATACCTGAAACATGACTTAAGTTCCAACAAAATCCTTACCCTGGGTGATACAACCAGGGACATCCTGGCACAGCTGGACAGAGACGTTACCATCCATATTGTGGCCGATCCCAACTCAGTGGATGAGAGGATTACATCCTTTGTGAATCTGTATAAGGACCTTTCCCCGCATATTTCGGTGGAAGCCAATGACCCTGTGCTTCACCCGGATGTACTTGCTTCCCTGGACACAGAGCCCGGCAATCTGATTGTATCCTGCGAGTCCACCGGAAAAAAAACATCCATTTCATTTGACCATATCATCCAGTTTGACCCCATGGTTTACTACCAGTACGGGCAAATCAAGGAAACCGCCTTTGACGGTGAAGGACAGATTACCAGCGCCATCCGCTATGTCACAAGCGATACAGCGGCGACCGTATATACCCTGACCGGACACGGGGAAACCGCCCTCTCGTCAGCCGTCTCAGATGCCATGGATAAATCCGGCATGAATGCAGCCGATCTGAATCTGCTCACCCAGGGAGCCGTTCCCCAGGACTGCAGCCTTCTCATCATGAACGCACCTGTCAAGGATATCTCCGCGGATGAAAAAGAAACTCTGACCGATTACCTGAAAAACGGCGGCCGCATGCTGCTCCTTGCCGGCTGTACCCAGGATACATTGTCCAATCTGACAGATTTCATTTCCCAGTACGGAATGGACCTGAAAAATGGATTTGTGGCCGACCCGGCTCCCCAGCATTACTACAACAATAATCCCTTTAATGTAATTCCGGATTACGACTTTGCCAGCAGCCTTCTCTCAGGAATTGATTCCTCCGCAGCGGCCCTTCTGGTCCAGCCTGCGGGTATGACCATACAGGAAAATCCTTCGGAGGACATTGCGGTCCAGCCCTTCCTGACTACCTCTGATTCTGCATTTTTAGTGGATCCTGCCACGCAGGAAAAGACGCAGGGCACTTATGTGCTGGGAGCTGTGGCCACGGAGACTGTAAACGAGGAAGAAGGCACATCCTCCATGCTTACCGTCATCACAGCGCCAAGCATGATTGATGATTCCATCCTGTCACGTTTCCCCAGCATCACCAACCTGACTCTGTTCATGAACGCCGCGGCCAACGGACTGCCCGGAGTCACACCGCTGTCCATCCCCAGCAAAAGTCTGGATATTACCTATAATATGGTAACATCCGCCGGATTGTGGAGTGCGCTGTTTATTATCGTGATTCCTGTCATTTTCCTGATTGCAGGCTTTGTGATCTGGCTGAAGCGCCGGAAGCTATAAATCACGTTTATACGCATCACATATAACATGTATCGCACGTAAGTGACCGGAATACGGTCACTTACGTGCTCATAAAAAGGAGGTTAAACATGAAGAAACATATACGGCCAATGGTTCCCGCTCTGGGAGCCCTGGTCCTTCTATGCGCAGCCTACGCCATTATCACCTGGCATCAGGGGAGGAATGCTGAATCACAGGCCCTGTCACCGGAAAATGCTTCTGTATATATGACCGACCTTCCGGAGCTGTCTTCCCTGTCCTGGACAAAGGACGGCAAGAGTCTGTCCTTTACCCGTGAAGGCGGTACCTGGTATTATAAAGGGGATACGGACTGCCCCATCCGCCAATATCCCCTGACCACCCTGTCAGATACTCTGTCCCACTTAAAAGCTGAGCGGAAGCTGGAAGGCGCGGATTCTCCGGAAGCATATGGCCTGGATAACCCTTCCGTACGGTTTGATACCGTTTCCTCTGATGGTTCTTCTCACTCTATCCTGGTGGGAAGCCAGGTTCCCGGTACCGGCGGTTCAGGCCCGGACGGTTCCCAGCTCCCCGCCCAGTATTATGCAGCTATGGACGGGGACAGTCAGATTTATACCATCGGCAATTATCTGACCGAAACAGCTACCAAGGGACTTTATGATTTTGTTGAGACAGAATCCCTTCCCCATGTGGCTGGTACCGACATCCGGGAAATCACTGTATCCAGGAACGGACAGACCAGACGGTTCTATAAGAAGACCGTGGATGACGCAGGCAATATTGCCTGGTATAAGGACTCTGACGCGGACGAGGCCAACCGCCTGGATGACAATGGCGCTCTTAATAATCTGGCGGATGCCATAAGCGGTTTGTCGTTCCAGTCCTGTGTATCATATAAGGCAAGCGATGAGGAATTAGGCAGCTATGGCCTGTCTGAGCCGATTATGACGCTTTCCTGGACATATGAAAACGGAGAGGCGGACGGCGCCTTATCATTGGCCATTGGAAGTTCCACCGAAGATGGTACAGGCTACTATACCAGAAAGGATGATTCCAGAGCCGTGAATCTGATATCAAAAGAGGCGGCAGAGCGTTGTCTCAATGCTGCCTACCCAAAGTAATGTGAATTATACTATGAAGTTGTGCTAAATTATGAAAGGGAAACAACACCGCATTTCTGCCTGTTGTCTCCCTTTTTTATAACTGTTCTAATATATGGATTGCCCTTAAGCCCCTTCCCTGCGATCCCCCGCACCTCTGTCATGAAGCACAAAGTGGTTCTTCTGAAAATCCAGTATCCCCTCAGCCCGCATCTTACTCAGCTCGCTGGACATAGCGCTCCGGTCCACACAGAGATACTCAGCCAGCTCCTGGCGGTTATGGGGTATGTCAAAATCCCTGCCCCCTTTTGCCATGGCCTGCTCTGACAGATAGGACAAAAGCTTTTCCCTGGTGGTCCTGCGGCACACATGCTCCAGTTTGTTTTCCAGCTTCACATTGTGCTCCGACACCAGACGCAGCATGTTGTGTATGAACCTGGTATGGAAATCGCAGGCCAGAGGACAAAACGTGATCATCCGCTGGTAATTGAGGAACAGGGTCTCGCATCCCCCCTCTGCCACCACGCTCACCGGCAGCACCGGGGTCCTGGCGCAGGAATAGGACTGGCCAAAGAGCTCCCCTTCCTTTATATGATATATGTGTTCCTGATGTCCCCAGAAATTCTCCTGGATAACGCATGCCTTCCCCCTCAGCAGAACCAGCACCTTATTGACGGATTCTCCCATGCGGAAAATGTATTCCCCATCCTCATAAAGCACCTGCTCCGAGGCACAGCATTTTAACAGGGTATAGAGCTCGTCATCATTTATGCCATAAAATAGCGGAGATTTTTTCACAAGAGACAGCCATTCCTCCATATTTGCCCTTCTTTCCGTTGCATTTACAACTCTTTTGCTGTAAATATTATATAATCAAGAGATTTTTCCGTCAAGAGGGATTTTTTGTGAGATAAAATCTCATTCAACATCACCGGACATCATCCATTTCCAGCTGTTTTTTATATATCCCAATGACTTTTTTCATGGCCTCCTGGCCGGGAGCCCCTATGGTAAGGCGCTTCTCCACACAGGTCTTCATGCTGATGGCCTCATATACATCCTCCTCAAACACCGGACTGATGGCCTTGTATTCTTCCAGGCTGAGATCATCCAGGGCAATTCCTTTGGCAATGCAAGCAAGGACCAGCTGTCCCACGATGCCGTGGGCATCCCTGAAAGGCACTCCCTTATTCACCAGATAATCCGCCGCATCCGTGGCATTGGTAAAGCCGTTCTTTGCACTGGCCTCCATTACCTCTTTCCGAAAGCTCATAGATGAAATCATGCCGGTAAACAAGGCCAGGCATCCCTTTACTGTGTCAATGGCGTCAAAGGTAAGCTCCTTATCTTCCTGCATATCCTTGTTGTAAGCCAGAGGTATCCCCTTCATAGTGGTCAGCATGGATACCAGGGCGCCGTATACGCGCCCGCTTTTGCCGCGGATCAGTTCTGCGATGTCAGGGTTCTTTTTCTGAGGCATGATGGAACTTCCTGTGCTGTAGGAATCATCAATCTCCACAAAACGGTATTCGTTGGTATTCCATATTATGATTTCCTCGCAGAACCTGGACAAATGCATGGAGATAGTGGACAGGGCGCTGAGCAGCTCAATCAGGTAATCCCTGTCAGCCACTGAATCCATGGAATTAAGGGTAGGCCCGTCAAATCCCAGAAGCTCTGCCGTGTATTCCCGGTCCAGAGGATAGGTGGTGCCTGCCAGGGCGCCTGAGCCCAGAGGGCAGTAATTCATGCGCCTGCGTATATCCTTAAGGCGGGAGCGGTCCCTGGAGAACATCTCGAAGTAAGCGCCCATATGATGGGCCAGGGTGATTGGCTGGGCCTTCTGAAGATGGGTGAAACCAGGCATGAAGGTGTCTGTATTCTTCTCCATAACCGCCAGCAGCTCTTCCAGCAGTTCCTTCACCAGCTCTTCGATGGCGTCAATTTCATCCCTGGTATAGAGCTTCATGTCCAGGGCTACCTGATCGTTGCGGCTGCGTCCTGTGTGAAGGCGTTTTCCCGCCTCCCCAATCCGCTCCGTCAGGGTACCCTCTACAAAGGAGTGGATATCCTCATATCCGGAATCGGATGATATGGCCAATTTCCCATTATCCAGGTCTTCTAAAATGCTTTCCAACCCGCGGATAATATCATCCCTGTCCTGTTCCGTGAGAATTCCCTGCTTGGCCAGCATTTTCACATGGGCTATGCTGCCCCTGATGTCCTGACGGTAGAATTTCTGGTCAAAGGAAAGGGATTCGTTAAAATTGTGTACCAGCTGATTGGTCTCTTTCGTAAAACGTCCGCCCCATAATTTCATGGCTCTTATCTCCTTATTTCTAAATTTCTTTTGTCCTGTATTCTTGTTTACTGCGGCTTTCCTGGTTTGCTGCGGCTTTCCTGGTCTGCTGCAGCTTTCCTATTTACCGCTGCTTTCCTGTTTACTGCTATTTTCTTTTTTCTGGCCCTTTTTGTTCTCTTTGCTTTTCTTTCTTATGCTGTATCCGCTTACTGCACGGTTCTTTTTCTTCTTCCGGCTGATTCCCACCAGCACAGTGACTCCCAGGACAGCCGCGCTGGCTCCGGTAATCCAAGCCCCGGTCCTAAGTCCCTCCGGTTCATAGGAAAAGCTGATTCGGTGGGTCCCTTCACCGATATCCACTGCCAGAAACGTGTCAAACATTTTCCGCGGGGTCACGGCCTTGCCGTCCACCAGTATGGTCCATCCCTTATCATAAGGAATGCTGGTATACATAACGCCGGCCGACTCAGCGGTGATGCTGCCTGACAATTCCGTATCCGTCCACCTGGAAAGCACCATGGGATTCTGGTTCATTTTTCCGTAAACAGCTTCCAGGGCCTGGGGATTAAAACGCCACACCTCTGCCTGCAGGGTCGGGCTGCCGTCATCTCCTGTCTCCAGGCGCACCTCCACATCCTTGTTGATACGGCCCAGCTCCATGAAGTAGCCCCTGTCCACATTATCAAAGCTCTCGGTCTGCTCTCCGATTACAGCCGTGACCTCCTTTACCTTCTTATTGGTCACATACACATAGTAATCGCCGGTTTCCTGGGCTGTAAATGTAAGTTTCCTGCCCTCTGTCACACTTTCGTTGGGAAGCAGTACATGCTCTGTATCCAGCACATCGCAGAGATCGTTCTGGACATGGGCCGGATTCCCGGAATCCAAAATCCAGTTTCCTTCCACATCCGACGGCAGCATAAATGCCACGGGCAGGGTAAATTTATTCTCATACAGCCACATACTTCCTTTTCTCCCGGACAAATCCCTAAGTCCATCGGCAGGCTGCTGGTCCCCGTATATGCCATAGCGAACGGACATCAGACTGTCCACCAGAGGCGTGCTTCCTGTGATGCTGTAGGCATTGGTGGAGCTCTCACATCCCATCCTGCGGAAGAAATCCGACAGGGAGGCATTGGCTGTGGATGAAAACAGGGATACGGACGGGAAATTCATCCAGGCGCCGTCATTCTTTGTCTTTCTGTCTGTCTTTTCCACACGATAGAATGTATCCGACTTAATATTCCACACCAGATCCTCCACGTCCTGGTTATCTTTCACATAAGAAGTTCTGCTGGTGGTAGGGATGCTGGTTACCGCGGTATTCACAGCCGCCTCAATGGCAACCACGGCCAGAGCAGTGAGAAGAATGGCGTCCAGACTCCATTTTCCCTTGTGGTACAGGTAAATCAGACCTCCATATATGGCAATGAACAGGAGTGCCGCATAGAACACGGAAAAATGGTATTGTTCCGGATTATCCACCAGCTTCTCTGCCAGCAGCACAAAGGAAACAGCCCCCCAAAACGCCAGGCATACCGATTTCCAGGACATATACTGCAGATGAATATAGGCGTGGTAACACATAAACAGCATCAGTGCAATATAAATAAAGGACTGACGGCAGGGAAGGCTGTTGGGATAGTGGAACCCATGCCAGATAAAATTCAGCACATTGACTGAAAAGCTGGCGTAAAACAGAACCAGCATGGAGCAGTACACTGCCTTTTCCCTGAAGGTAATCTTCCTGCTGCCCAGGTATAAAAGGAAGAACATAAGCACTGCCACACCGCAGTATATATTGGGCCAGTGGTCTAATCCTATCTCGGTTCCCACATTTCCTATATGACGGGCAATCATATCAAAGATGGAGAAATAGGATGAAAAGGTTTTAGGGAAATCAAAATCCCCTGACGCCGTGACCTGCAGCGCATAAATCTCCGGCAAAAGCACCACCGCGGCAAGACCGCCTGCCAAAAGGGAATAGAAGGCAAACCGCAGCCCTGTTCCCATGAACTCCCCAAAGCTTTTGGGCGGATTGAGCGTCATCTGCGCAATCACATAGATAACCATGAAAATGCAAATCATGATGGAAATATAGTAATTGGAAAGGATGGAGAGGCCCAGTGTGATGCAGTAAAGCGTCCCCTTCTTCTCCTTTACCAGCTGCTCCAGACCCAGCAGAATCAACGGGAACAGCATGATGCAGTCCAGCCACATGATGTTCCAGCTGTAAGCAGCCATATAACCGCTAAGGGCATAAAAAATACCAAAAAAGCCCACGCCGAACTTCTTAACTCCAAAGTGTTTCTTCAGATACCACGAAAAGCTAAGGCCGGACAATCCTGTCTTGAGAACAATGAGTATGGTCATAAACTCAATGATAAACTTCTTCGGGCATAATATCAGAAGCCAGTTTACCGGGCTGGCCAGATAATAGGCATAGAGCGCAGAAAAATTCACCCCCATGCCGATATCCCAGCTGTAAAGCAGGCTTCCCCCATGGGTCAGCTTATACTGGAACTCTGAAAAAAACGGGGCATACTGATGGTACATATCCGTCCTGAGAAAACACTCTTCCCCAAATGGAAAGATACCTCTCTGGGCAAATATGATAATCATGGCCACCACTGGGACAAAAAATGCTGCCACAAGACCATCTGAAGGCTTTAGCAGCCGAAGTCCGCGCCTGTTTTCTGTCTGTGACATCCCTGTCTCTCTCTTATCGTACTGCTGCCTGTCCTGTCCGGCAGTCTCATTCTCTTCTTCCATTCCGTATTCGTCTTCCTCTGATGTATATTCGTCTGCTGTATATCTATCCGCTATATAATTATCTGCGGCATATTTATCCGCTGCATACTTATCTGCCGCATATTTATCCGCCGCATATTCATCTGCGGCATATTTATCCGCTGTATACTTATCCGCCGCATATTTATCTACCGCATATTTATCTACCGCATATTTATCTACTGCATATTTATCCGCTACATACTTATTCGCCGCATATTTATCTGCCGCATATTTATCCGCCGCATCATATTCCGAAGCATTTTCCTCTGATGAATCATCACCGAAAAGATACGCCTCCAGTGTGCCTTCTTCCGTTAAATATTCCTCTGATGTCGTTTTATCCCCGCCGGAAACCGGCTCCTTTGAGAGCGCTTCCTCCCGGGCTTTATCCTGCATGGTCGGTTCTGGCTGCACAAGCTTCAGGATTGCGTCAAGCTCCCGTTCAACCCGTTCTATCTCTTCACGTTCCATCACAGTCACCTTTCTCTATTCAGGCTTATTCTTGAATATCCAGAGTTTGCTGAAAATATAGTTCAGTACCATGTTGATTACAGAGGATGTGAATTTGCAGAACAGCTCATACAGCATTCCCCTGTCGCCGCCTAATTTCACCATGACCACCATGAGCACCCAGGTAACGGCTCCTGAGAACGCCCGTGCAGCCACAAATGCACCCACTTCCTTCACAAGGTAGGAAGGCCGCAGATTATAATTGCGGAACACAATAAGCTTGTTCACCACATAGGCAAACAGCACAGCCGCCAGCCATGACATGGCCTGGGACAGGCCTACGCCTATCTCAATCTGCCTCAGCAGGGCATATACCGCAAAATCAACTGCCGTGGTGAGAAACCCGCATATAATGTAGCTTACAGTCTCGTAGTTAACACATTTTTCCCATAGTTTACGTAACATTTTCTGCTCCTGCCCTGTTCCAGAGTGCACACACACAATCCCTGGAGCAATAATCCCTTCTATTATATGGTAGCATCATGGAATTGTAAAGAAAAAACCATTATCTGTCCAGGAAATCCTCGGCTCCCCTGGTGTAATGGAGTTCCCCGTCTTCCGTAAGGAATATGCCATAGATTTGGTCCATGGATTCTATGAGCCTGGTGCCCTCTTCCAATCCCAGTGCAAAGCAGGTGGTGCTCAGTCCGTCCCCGTCCACTGACCTGGGGGAAATGATGGATACCTGGGTCAGCCCATTTTCATATGGGTAGCCGGTAGCCGGATCCAGTATATGATGATAGTTGACACCGTTCTCCACAAAATGCCTCTCGTACACCCCTGAGGAAACCACTGACATGTCGTCTATTTTCAATGCCGCCACTGTCTCTGTATGAGTTGCGTACGGCCTCTGGAGTCCTATTTTAAAAGGGGCGCCGTCCGGCCGTTTTCCCACGCAGAGCACATTTCCTCCCAGATTGATGACCGCACTTTTCACACCGTTTTCTTCCAGATATGCCTTCATCTGATCTGCTATAAACCCCTTGGCTATGGCGCCCAGGTCAATGGTTGTCTCATCATTGAGAAAGGTGACCTGTCTGCCGTCCAGGAGCACGTTTTCATAGCCCACCTTTTTAAGGTCCGCCTCAATCTCTTCCTCAGGCGGCACATGAGGCGTCTTTCCTGTAAAATCCCACAGGGAACTTAAGGGCTCTATGGTTATATCAAAGGCCCCCCGGGACATACGGCAGTACTCCAGCCCCTCCGACAGTACCTGGGCTGTTTTCTCCGATACCGTGATGGTCCTCTCGCCCGGCCTGCGGTGGTTCAGTTTGTAAATCTCGCTGCCCTCCAGGGTTCTGCTGAGCAGCTTCTCATAGTCGGAACAGAGTGTCATGCAGCCGTCCAGAATGGTCTGGTCCTCTGAATCGTATAAGGTGACGGTGACAAATGTGTTCAACAAAAAAGACGACCTGGTGACAGGATCCGCAACTTTCTTGCTGCATCCTGCCAGCCAAGCCGTGCACATGATAATCAAACCTGCTGTTATTATTGTCTTTAATCCTGTATTTTTCATGCCTTACATTCTAGCACCCGGGCATGTAAAAGTCAAGGCAGCCCCATCAGGCTTTGGTCTCTTCCATGTACTCATCCATCACAGCGTCCAGAATATTCTTAAGTGTCTCTGGCGCTCTGCCTCCCACCGGCGTGCCGTCAATCTCATTGGCAGCCACACACAGTTTGGTGGATGATGTCACCAGAACCTCGTCCGCATCCATCATCTCCTTCAGGGTATAGGGAGTCTCGCTTACAGGAATCTCCAGTTTCTTACAAATGCGAATCAGGTGGGCTCTTGCAATGCCCGGAAGAATCAGATTGTCCGCAGGAGCCGTGTAGAGAATTCCATCCTTCAGGATATGGCAGTTGCTATGGGCACATTCCGTCACACGGTCGCCTCTGTGGAACACTGCTTCCTGGCATCCTGCTTCCTTTGCTTTCTGGGCAGCCATGACGCTGGGCAGCAGATTCAGGGTTTTGATGTTGCAGTGAAGGAAACGGGTGTCCTCCTGGGTAAGCAGGCGAATCTTCTTGTACAGGTCCGGTGTTCCCATGGGCTTTAACATAACCCAGAGATTGGCTGGCACGTTCTCCGGAAATTCATGGGTTCTGACAGCGGTACCCCTGGTTACCTGGAAATAGATAAACAGATCTCCGGTATCCATCTTATTGACCAAATCCTGAAGCAGCGCCTTCAGCTCTGCCTTTGTGCACGGCACCTGCATCTTGATAAGGCCTGCGCTGTTGAAGAAGCGGTCAACGTGCTCGTCAATTGCAAAAATCTTGTAATTGCGGCAGGGACCTGCATCGTATACACCGTCTCCAAACCAGCATACCCTGTCATTCATGGGAACGCTCATGTTCTCCAGTTCGTCGTACTTTCCATTATAATATCCAAGCGTTTTCATATATGTAATCTCCTTTATAATAAAATATTCATTGAAACATGATGCTAAAACCGCTTTTTCTCTTCTTCCGGTATGGCGGAATACATGTTTTTGATTTCCTTCAGAACGAAATGGGTCCTGGTGGCAGACACACCGGGTATGCTCTTGATGGTGCGGTGGATGCGCTCCAGCTCATCGGAGGAGGCGCAGGATATCTTCAGCACAAAGTCATAATCTCCGGTCAGATAGTAGCAGTCCAGGATATTAGGGTGATCCATGATCACCTCGGTGAAGGAGTCATGGAACCTGGGATGTTCCAGGCTGATTTCCATTAGGGCTGTGACATCGTTCCCCAGGGCCTTGGCATCCACCCTTACCGTATAGCCCTTGATGATGCCGGACTCTTCCATCTTCTTGATGCGGTCCAGTACGGCCGATACGGACAAATGAATGGCTTTGCTGATGTCTGAGGCTGTCTCCCTTCCGTTCTCTTTTAGGATGTTCAGTATCTTATAGTCAAGTTTATCCATCTTGTCCCCCTGTTATTTTAGCTTTTCAAATGTGATTTCGTAGTATATACTGGTAGGTGGATAGAATGCATTTTCTGCACTGCCCTCGCCGTGACTGCCCGGTACGCAGTGCGCCTTGCCGCCGGGCTATGCCCTTTGTCCGGGTCACAGGCTTCGTGGACATTATAACACAAATCATCCAGGAGTTGTACTATGAATCTCTCTTATTTGAAATATGCGGTAGAAGTGGAAAAAACTGGGTCCATCACTAAGGCGGCTCAGAATTTTTATATGAATCAGCCTCATCTGAGTAAAATCATCCGTGAGCTGGAACGTGACCTGGGCTGTGACATTTTCGACAGGACCAGCCGCGGGATGGTTCCCACCAAGAAGGGTGAGGAGTTCCTGCGCTATGCAAAGGCAATCCTGGTCCAGGAGGAACAGATTGAGGCCCTGTGCGTGAAGAACAGCGAAAAAGCCCTGGAGGTGAATCTGTGTGTTCCCAGAGCCACCTATATTTCCTATGCCTTCTCTGATTTTCTTAAGCATATGGACAGCTGTCCCTCTGTCAATGTACATTACATGGAAACCAATTCCAGGGACACCATCCGGGGTGTGTCAGGCAAGACCTTTGACGTGGGCATTATACGCTGTCAGGCCCTGTATGAATCTTATTATATGAAGCTTCTCCAGGATGAGAACCTGGAGTGGAAGGAACTGTGGCAATTTTCCTGCAATGTCCTTATGTCCCCCAGCCATCCCCTTGCCTCCAGGGACAAGCTGACTTACCTGGATTTTACCGATTACATTGAAATCGTCCAGGGCGACATCCAGAATCCTTCCTTTACCTTTGAGGCCCAGGATGCCTCTGCCACCGGCGGCAACTCCAAGAAAACCGTTTCCATCTATGACAGGGGAAGCCAGTTTGAGCTGCTGCGCCAGCTGCCTGGTTCCTATATGTGGACCTCGCCTGTGCCCTACGGCTGTCTCACCTCCTCAGGTTTGATTCAAAAGACATGCAGTTATCCCGGAAACATCCACAAGGACCTGCTGATTTACAGGAACGGATACCGCTTTTCCAAGGAAGAGGAGGAGTTTCTCCGGTGCCTTTCACGGATGGTAAGCCGTCTTTCCGATTGACCCGCCGGGCGCACGTACATAAAAGCCCGTCAGCCCCTTCATTGAGCGGCTGACGGGCTTTTCGTTTACTCTTAAATCCCGTTTTTTCCTATTTAGTTTGTTCCTATTTATATAGTGTAATCCGTTTTACCACGACCCAGAGAGAATCCTCGCCAGCTCACTGTCCTCGTTCAGTATGACAGTCTTATTGTCCCCTTTCATGGAAGCCTTAAGGGCATCCAGGGATCGCACATAATTATAGAAGTCGGCCTTTGCCTCGTCATTGTAGGCATCGCTCAATATCTGCATGTATCTGGCCTCGCCCTCCGCCTTGATCTTTTCTGCCTCAGCGTTGGCCTTGGCTATGGTCTCCTTTACCGTCTTATCCGTCTCATTCTTAATCAGGGATGACTGGTAATCGCCGTCAGCCGTATACTGGGCCGCGATGTTGTTTCGCTCAGATATCATTCTCTGGTACACGGACTCCTTGTTGGAATCGGGAAGATCCAGCTTCTTTGTCTCCACCGCATAGATGTGGATGCCATAGGAATCCATGGCATCACCAATATTCTCCGTGATGGTCTTAGCCAGGTTCCCGTCACGGCCTGATATAATATCCGCCTGGTTGGTGGAGGAAAGCACATTTTTGATGGAGTTATATACCACGTTCCCCAGCCTGACCTCCGCCTTTTCCTTGCTGGCGTTCAGTGACGCCAGATATTTCACCGGATCATTGATATCCCATATGACGAAAGAATCAACGGTCATTACCTTTTTATCCTTTGTGGTTACATCGCTTGGATACAGGTCGGAAATCATCTTATACTTAGGTATCTTCTGCACAGACTGCAGGAAGGGAACCCTGAGGGATGGTCCTGCCGAATTCTCTACCCGGACCACCTTTCCGAACTGAATAATCAGGGAGTACTCGTTGGATTTTGTGACCACCAGCGGATTGAAAATGGTGACAGCCAGGAGCACGATAACAATGATTCCCATGTTTCTCATAAATTTAGTCAATGTCTTCATTACTGTCCACCTCCGTTCTGGTCATTGCCCTCATACAATTCCTCCTGGTCATAGGAGCCGGACTGGCTGCCGCTGTCGGCCCCTGCCTGATTTGCCCGTCCTGTCTGGTCCGGCTGATTTGCCTGGCTGTTGTATGAACCTGCCAAAGAGCCGGTGCTGCTCTGGGTTCCGGAGACAAAGGAGTCCAGGGGAAGCATGGTCTGTGTCCCGTCTGATCCGTTTATGATGACCTTAAGCCCTGGAAGGATATCCTCCATGGTCTCATAGAACATCCTCTTCTTTGTAATAAGAGGATACTTTGCATATTCCTGGTACATATCGTTGAACCTGGATACCTGCCCCTCTGCCTCGCTGATTCTCTGCTGGCGGTAGGCTTCCGCGTCCCTTGCAGCCTTGTCCGCCTCTGCATTGGCTGCCGGTAGCCGCTCGGACTGGTACTTCCTGGCCTCGTTGATTTTGGTATCCATGCCCTGTTTCGCATCCTCAACTGCCTTAAACGCATTGTTTACAGCGTCTGTAGGCGGCTGCGCGTCCTGGATGGTCACATTGTTAATACCCAGGCCGATGTCCTCCTGCTCCAGGCGCTCAGACAGCAGTGCCTTCACCTTAGCCTGAATCTCGGATTTGCCGGTGGTGATGACCTCGTCCACGCTGTAGGAGCCCACCGTATCCCTGATATAGGACTGGGCCAGGTTTTTTAAAATCGGAATGGCCGTGTCGCTGTGGATATACGCCTTAATGGGGTCCACAATCTGGTACTCAATGTAAAAATCCACATTCACAAAGTTAAAATCCTTGGTTATCATCTCTGACTCAGACGAAACCGTTATCGGATTGTTCTCGCTGTCCGCATGGTTCTGTGCATTGTAATCCGGGTCATATCCAATGGGCATGCCCTTGATTTCCTTGGACATCTTATGTACCTTCTGTATGAAAGGCACCTTGAACTTGGGTCCCGAGGTAGTGACGCTGCTTGGACGGCCAAAGGTGGTAAGCACTGCCATCTCGTTCTCTGACAGGGTATAGAAAGAATCAAAGGCCGCAATGGCCAGAACAGCCACTGCAATGGCTATCTTTATGGGGCGGAGCATCCGCTTCATCCTCTTATTGCTTTCTTCCCCGTTGTCAAATACTACTTCCGGTCCCTGATCTTTTTTACCACCTCCAGGTCCCACGAACTTCTTACCCATGAAAAAATTCATCCGGTATTCCCCTTTCTCAGTCATTTTAGAGAAGTATACCATAAGTTTCACATACCGGATAGCATTTCTCTCCAGTTTCCAATATTTTTATAATTCCGTTCGGGAGATACCGGAAAAGGAATACCGGTATTCCTTTTTCATACCTACCCATTCCAGGTCAAAGGTGTTAAGATGTAATCGTTAAAGAAATAACACATCAAAACAACATTTTACATATACTGGGAGGTATTATCATGAGATTTACACTGCCAAGAGATTTGTACCATGGAAAAGATGCACTGGAAGCCCTTAAGACCCTGGCCGGCAAAAAAGCCATTGTTGTTGTGGGCGGCGGGTCCATGAAACGGTTTGGTTTTCTGGACAAGGTAGTTGATTACCTGAAGGAAGCCGGCATGGAAGTTCAATTATTTGAAGGCGTTGAGCCGGATCCATCTGTGGATACAGTTTTAAAAGGTGCTGCTGCCATGCAGGAATTTGAACCTGACTGGATTGTGGCTGTGGGCGGCGGTTCTCCCATTGACGCGGCAAAGGCAATGTGGGCATTCTACGAATACCCCGACACATCCTTTGAGGACCTGATTACACCATTCAGCTTCCCGACCCTTCGTACCAAGGCTAAATTCTGTGCGATTTCCTCCACATCAGGAACAGCAACTGAGGTTACCGCATTTTCCGTTATTACTGATTATAAGAAAGGCATCAAATATCCTCTGGCCGACTTCAACATCACCCCTGATGTGGCTATCGTGGACCCGGCCCTGGCTGAGACCATGCCAAAGAAGCTGACCGCACACACAGGAATGGATGCCATGACCCATGCAATTGAGGCTTATGTCTCAACCCTTCACTGCGAGTATACGGACCCGTTAGCACTCCATGCCATCGAGATGATTAACGAGTATCTGATACCTTCTTATAACGGGGATATGGAAGCCCGTGATAAGATGCACGATGCACAGTGTCTGGCCGGAATGGCGTTTTCCAATGCTTTGCTTGGAATCGTACACTCCATGGCTCATAAGACAGGTGCTGCATATTCCGGCGGTCACATTGTTCACGGTTGTGCTAATGCAATGTACCTTCCCAAGGTTATAAAATTCAACTCCAAAGAACCTGAGGCCGCCGCCAGATATGCGAAAATCGCTAAATTTATCAACCTTCCCGGCACCACGGATGAGGAACTGACAGATGCCCTTATTGCCCGTCTCTTAGAGATGAACAAGGCCCTGGACATCCCGGCCTGCATAAAGGATTATGAAGGCGGAATCATTGATGAGAAGGAATTTATGGATAAGCTTCCAAAGGTTGCCGAACTGGCCGTAGGCGATGCCTGCACCGGCTCCAACCCAAGAACCATCACTCCTGAGGTTATGGAACAGCTGTTAAAATGCTGCTACTATGACGAGGAAGTAGATTTTTAACTGCCCCCTTTTGTGTTACACTCCATATATACGGTTTGTTTTTACTGCCCGAAAAGGGTGGGAAAGAATTCGTCTTTCCCACCCTTTTCACATTGCTATTTTTACGCTGCCAGAAGCTGTTCCATATAGCGCAGATACCCGCACAGCCCTGTAATGATGAATATTTCCAGAAAACTGGTGATAAAGCCTGCTTCCAGGAGGAAGAGGACGGAGCAGGCTGCCATCATCCACAGGATGCCCCATGCCCTGCGAAAACGCATCCGGTCGCGGGAGCTGAGAAAGCGGAGGAAGCCAATGATACTGAAGGCCAGAAGCACAGGTGAAAAAAATGCAAGCAGCACATGGAGGTCTGCCTTCAGGGGATATTTCTCCGGCATATAGGGAATCATAACCGCCATGAGAAGAAAGGCTGCCGCTGTATACATCAGGGTCCTGCCTCCCGGATTCCTGTATCTTCCTATGTGAAAAAGATAACGGACATACACACAGTAATAGATGCCGGTGGCAAATCCCCACACCGCAAACAGCAGCTTGTTGCCGGTGCGGTTGCCCAGGACAGACAGGTTGGTACCGGTCCAGCTGTCAAAGGAAGCCAGGAATATGGTCACGCCGGGAATCAGATAAATCGTGAAGAGGTCGTATTTTCCTTGAAACCGTACATTCCGGCCCTGCATGGTCCTGCCTCCTTTATCAGATAGTCCCTGCTCTTAAATCTGTCCCGGATCGCCTGCTATCCGCATATCCGGGACAATGAGGAAGGGAGCGCGCACATCTGCTTGCGATGTGCCGCTCCCTATCATTATCTGATGAAGTGCTGACTTTTACACTTGAATCATTTTCCTTTGAAGGTATCTGACCTCCAATTATGCCATTGTTTTTAAAAGCTTTTCCACTGAGGAGAGCTTTACGCAGAGTGCAAACAGCTCGGCAGCCGTTATCAAATCCCCCAATGTGGGATAGGTGGGCGCAATGCGGATATTGCTGTCATGGGGATCCTTTCCGTAAGGATAGGTGGCTCCGGCAGATGTCATAACCACTCCTGCCTTCTTGCATCTGGCCACAATATCCTTTGCACACCCCTCCAGAGAATCAAAGGAGATAAAATATCCGCCCCTTGGCTTTGTCCACCGGCCGATTCCCAGGCCTTCCAGCTCACGCTCCAATATCTCCTCCACTGCCTCAAATTTTGGCCGGATGATGTCTGCGTGCTTTCTCATATGCTCTACCATGCCGTGGATATCCTTAAAGAAACGGGCATGGCGCAGCTGGTTTACCTTATCATGGCCAATGGTCTGGTTCTTTAACTGGGCCTTGATATCCTCCAGGTTATTGTGGGAGGTGGCAATGGCCGCAATGCCGGACCCCGGGAAGCTGATTTTGGAGGTGGAAGCAAACTTATAAACCAGGTCAGGATTTCCGGCCCTCTTGCACTCTGCCAGAATTTCAATCAAATGATCCTGGTCATGGTCATACAGGTGGTGTACGCCGTAGGCATTGTCCCAGAATATACGGAAGTCGGACGCGGCCGGCTTCAGCCTTGCAAAACGGCGGACCGTCTCGTCTGAATAGGAATAGCCCTGGGGATTGGAGTACTTGGGTACGCACCAGATTCCCTTGATGGAATCATCGGAAGCCACCAGTTCCTCCACCATATCCATATCAGGTCCATCCTCGGACATAGGTACATTGATCATCTCGATGCCGAAGTATTCTGTGATGGCAAAATGGCGGTCATATCCGGGAACCGGGCAGAGGAATTTCACCTTATCCAGCTTGCACCAGGGAGTGCATCCCATGATTCCGTGGGTCATGGCCCTGGATACGGTATCGTACATAACGTTCAGGCTGGAATTGCCGTAAATGATAATGGTGGAAGGATTCACCTCCATCATATCCGCCAGCAGTACCTTGGCCTCGTCAATTCCTGTCAGCACACCGTAATTGCGGCAGTCTGTACCGTCCTCGCAGGTAAGGTCGCTGGTGCTGCTCAGTACGTCCATCATACCCATGGAAAGGTCCAGCTGCTCCACACACGGCTTTCCCCTGGACATATCCAGCTTCAGGTCCTTTGCCTGAAACTCATGGTACTGTGCTTTCAGATCCTGGCGCAGTGAAAGCAGTTCTTCTTTAGTCATCTCTGCATATGGCTTCATAATATCCTCCTGGCTCACTATATTTTCTATAAAATGTGTCCGTCAGGCATACATCTGTCAGCCACCGGTCAACATTTTCGTACATTGTACACAAGCATACACCAATAAAAGCATTCCGTCAATACAAAATTTTCTTATATTGTCAAAAGATATACTTATGCCTTTTTCTATCTGTCTCTATCACAGCTTATACATCTCCGCCGGCAAGCAGCTCCCTTACAAGCTGGTTCACCATGGACGGATCCGCCTTTCCCTTCATCGCCTTCATGGTCTGGCCCACCAGAAATCCCATGGCCTTTTCCCTGCCGTTCCTGTAATCCTCAACAGACTGCGGATTGGCAGCCATGACCGCCTTTACGGTGTCCCGCAGGGCACCCTCATCCTTCACCACCTTAAGGCCATTTTCCTCCACATATGCCTCAGGGTCCGCATTGTGCCTGAATATCTCTTCAAACACGGTTTTGGCAACCGTCCTGTTGATGATGTTGTTTTCCACCATGCGGATAAGGGCAGCCAGATGGGAGGGGGAGAACCCCATGTCCTCCGGCTCCATCTCCTGTTCCTTCATCAAACGCATGGCTTCCACCATAAGCCAGTTGGATGCCTCCTTGGGCCGGCCGCTCAAGCGGGTGGTCTCCTCAAAGATGTCCGCCATGTGCTTGGAACTGGTGAGAAGCCTGGCATCATACTCAGGAAGCCCGTATTCCTCCTTGTACCTGGCTATTTTCTCCGTGCGCAGCTCCGGCTGGCGGGCCTTAACCCTGGCAATCCACTCATCGCTTATGACCACCGGCACCAGATCCGGATCAGGGAAATACCTGTAATCCTGGGCATCCTCCTTGGATCGCATGGCCTTGGAGCTCTCCTTGTTGTCATCCCAGCGCCGCGTCTCCTGGATTACCTGTCTGCCTTCTTCCAGCAGCTCAATCTGACGCCTGCGCTCCCCCTCTATGGCTCTGGCAATGGCCTTAAAGGAGTTCAGGTTCTTCATCTCGGTCCTGGTGCCAAACTCAGGGGCCCCCGCCTCTCTCACGGACAGGTTCACGTCCGCTCTCATGGATCCCTCCTGAAGCTTGCAGTCAGAGGCGCCCAGGTACTGGATAATCAGCCTCAGCTTCTCCAGGTAGGCTATGACTTCCTCGGCGCTGCGCATATCAGGCTCCGACACAATCTCAATCAGAGGGACTCCGCTGCGGTTGTAATCCACCAGGGAACAGTCCTCCCACTCATCATGAATCAGCTTGCCCGCATCCTCCTCCATGTGGATTTCATGGATTCCCACGCGTTTCTTAAGGCCGGACTCCGTCTCTATGTCCACCCAGCCGTCGCGGCAGACAGGCAGGTACAGCTGGGATATCTGGTAGTTCTGCGGATTATCCGGATAAAAATAGTTCTTTCTGTCAAATTTGCAGTACTGGTTAATCCGGCAGTTGGCTGCCAGCCCCACAGCCAGCGCATACTCCACCACCTGCTTATTTAACACAGGCAGGGAGCCCGGCATGCCGGTGCAGACAGGGCAGGTATGGGTATTGGGCGCTCCCCCAAACCGGGTGGAACAGCCGCAGAAAATCTTGGTTTTGGTGGCCAGCTCCACATGGACCTCCAGGCCGATAACGGTCTCATACTGTTTACTCATGGCTCCTCCTCTCTGCCCTCCCGGTCAAGGCGCCGGACGGCTCCTTGGCCTTCCCGGCAGCCAAAAGAGACAGCTTCCACTCCCGTGTTTTCTCGTAAGCATAGGCGGCCCGGATGATATTTTTTTCCTTAAAACAGTCGCCTATGAGCTGCAGTCCAATGGGAAGTCCCTTTGAATCCAGGCCGCAGGGAAGGCTGATTCCGGGAAGACCGGCCAGGTTCACGGAAATGGTATAGATATCCCCCAGATACATCTTAAGAGGATCCCCCAGGGACTGGCCTAACCGCGGGGCTGTTGACGGCGCTGCCGGCGCCAGTATGACGTCATAGGACGCAAATGCACGGTCAAATTCCTTTTTAATCAGTGCCTTTGTGCGGAGAGCCTTCAGATAATATGCGTCATAGTAGCCTGAACTCAGCACAAAGGATCCCAGCATGATGCGTCGCTTCACCTCCGGTCCGAATCCAAGGGACCGGCTCTTTTTGTACATGCTGTGAAGCCCCTCGTATTCCGGCGCCCGGTAGCCGTACTTTACACCGTCAAACCGGGACAGGTTGGAGCTGGCCTCCGCAGAAGCAATGACATAATAGGCAGGTATGGCATACTCTGCCAGCTTAAGGTCAAAGGTCTCCACAATGGCCCCCTTTTCCCCCAGCACCCTAGCTGCTTCCAGCACAGCGTCCTTCACCTCCTGGTCCAGCCCCTGCCCAAAGTAGGATTCCGGTATGCCGATGCGCATTCCTCTGACATCCTCTGACAGGGCTGAGGTGAAATCACAATCCCTCCGCTCCATGGATGTGCTGTCCTTGGGGTCATGGGAGGCCAGGACCTCCAAAACAGCGGCGCAGTCCGACACGTCCTTTGCCACAGGCCCTATCTGGTCCAGGGATGAACCATAGGCAATAAGCCCATATCTGGACACGGTCCCGTAGGTGGGCTTGATGCCCGTGACGCCGCAGAAGGAGCTGGGCTGGCGTATGGAACCGCCTGTATCAGACCCCAGGGCATAAAAGCACTCCCCGGCAGCCACCGCCGCGCAGGAACCGCCGGAGGATCCCCCCGGCACATGTTCCAGGTTCCACGGATTCCTGGTAACACCAAAGGCGGAGGTCTCCGTGGTGCTTCCCATGGCAAATTCATCCATGTTGGTCTTTCCCAGGATAACGGCTCCTGCCTGCTCCAGATTGGAAACTGCCTGGGCCGTGTAGGTGGGAATGAAATTTCCCAGTATCCTGGAACTGCAGGTGGTCCGCATTCCCTTTGTACACATGTTGTCCTTGATGGCCACCGGTACTCCGGCCAGGGGGCCTTTCAACCTTCCCGCCTCAATGTCTGCCTGGACCTTTCCGGCCTGTTCCATGGTCTTTTCTTCATTTACGGTTACAAAGGCGTGGACAGATGGCTCCATGGCCTTTATCCTAGCCAGAGATGCTTCTGCTGCCTGGACCGCAGTGATATCCCCTGACTGAATTCGTCTTCCCAGCTCCAGGGCTGTCATATCTGATATGCTCATGTTCCCATTCCTCCTATCCTACGGTCTTAGGCACTTTGAATGCTCCGTCCTTTTGCTGGGGGGCGTTGGAGAGAATCTGGTCCCTCTGGTCCGTGCCTGTGACCACATCCTCCCGGAACACGTTATGCACCGGAAATACGTGGGACATAGGCTCCACGCCCTGTGTGTCCAGTTCATTTAACTTATCTATATAATCCAGCATCCTTCCCATGTCCTTCTTTGCTTCCTCCTTTTCCTCCGGGGAAAGTTCCAGCTTTGCCAGGATGCCTACATACTCGATTGTCTCGTCACTTATGATATTTGCCATGATTTCCTGCTCCTCTCAGTCATTTTCCTGTCCCTATGGCTCCAGCCTGGTCACATCCCTTGGGAACAGTGACGCCTCCCTGACATTCTGTTCATCCAGAAGCCTCATGGTAAGGCGTTCCAGTCCAATGCCCAGGCCGCCGTGGGGCGGCATGCCGTATTTGAAAATCATAAGATAGGAAGCAATGTCCTCCGGATCCATGCCCCGCTTCTCCATCTTGGCTGTGATTTCCCTGTAATCGTGAATCCGCTGTCCGCCGGTGGTCACCTCCAGCCCCCGAAACAAAAGGTCAAAACTCAGAGTGAATCTGGGGTCTGCCGGGTCGTCCATGGCATAGAAGGGCCGTTTTTTGGAAGGGTAATGTGTGACGAACACAAAATCGCTTCCGTACTCTTCCTGGAAATACCGTCCTATGAGCAGCTCCTCCTCCGGCTCCAAATCGTAGGGGTTGCGTATCTTCCTGTCATATTTTCTTGAAACAAGTTCCTTTGCCTGGTCAAACCGGACCGCTGGAATCCGTCCCACCTCCGGCAGGGTCACACCCAGCATATCCAGCTCCTTCTTATAATCCTGCTCCAAAAGTTTCATGACATACTGGAGCATTCCCGTCTCCATATCCATCACGTCCCGGAAGCTGTCGATATACCCCATCTCGAAATCCAGGCTGGTGTATTCGTTGAGATGCCGGGTGGTATTATGTTTTTCAGCCCGGAACACAGGCGCTGCCTCAAACACCCTGTCATATACGCCCACCATGGTCTGTTTGTAAAACTGGGGACTCTGTCCCAGCTCTGCCTTCTTATTAAAATATTCCAGTTTAAATACGTTGGAGCCGCCTTCTGCTCCCCTGGCCACGATTTTAGGAGTGCGTATCTCCGTAAAATCCCTGCTTAAAAGATAATCCCTAAATCCCCTTACAATGCCTTCCTGAATCTTGAATTTGGCCCGCTCCCGCACGTTTCGCAGGGAGATGGGGCGCAGGGAAAGCTTTGCCTCCAGGG
Organism: Enterocloster sp. 210928-DFI.2.20; assembly: GCF_020554465.1. NCBI lineage: Bacteria > Bacillati > Bacillota > Clostridia > Lachnospirales > Lachnospiraceae > Enterocloster > Enterocloster sp. 210928-DFI.2.20. The sequence goes on along the minus strand of NZ_JAJCHK010000002.1, from coordinate 310,706 downwards.
ATGTGTTCAGCTTCCATTTGCTGACCGCAAGAGGCAGGGGCTCTGCAGGCCGGGACAGCACCCGGATTTCCTTTAACCGTATCTCAAAACCCTGGGGCGCCCGTTCCTCGGCCTTTACAACACCCATTACCTCCACGGCGCTCTCTTCCTTCAACTCCCTGATGTCAAAATCCGTAATCCCGGCCTCATATACACACTGCACCAGCCCCCGGGACTTGCGCAGGATGACGAAGGCCACCTCGCCCATATGGCGTATGGTATGAACAGCCCCGTTCATCCGTATTTCCTTGCCCTCATATTCCCCTTCAAGCACTTCCCTGATATCCAGGACCCTCTTCTCCTTAACTCCGTTCACAAATTCCATGGCACTCTCTCCTCGCTATGAGCACTTGACATCTGTCTTTTAGATGTCTAGTGCGATGCATGTCACTGGCACTTGGCAGGCGTATTTTGACTGCCTAGTGCAGTGATTCGCTATGAGCACTTGACATCTGTCTTTTAGATGTCTAGTACAAACTGGATTTCGGTTCCGGTTGATTTTCTTTTCCATGGACATAAGCCGGCTGTCTGGTCCACAAATAAAAAAACGCCCCGGAACACAGTAACTGCATTCCGGGACGGGATTCAATTCAGACATTTCCCGCGGTACCACCCGCATTGAGACCTGGTCCCGCAGCAGACTGCCCTGCGCTTCCAGCTCCCCTCTCTATGTACGTAACGTGTACAACGGATATACCTACTATCAGCCGTGTCCTGGCCGCTTCGATATACCAGCTCCAGAGTGTTCCCTTAGCCCAGTCCTGCCCGGCGGCGCTCTCAGTCGGTGACGCCCCCTTCCTGTCACATTTCTCAGGCCAGAGTCTCTTTCATTGCTGTTGATTATTTATTTACTAAAATAGTACATCACTGATTCAAAGTCAAGGGCAAATATTTCTCCGGGATGAATTTTAGATAATTTCACAATAAATATGTCCGTGTCTGAATATTTATTGTAACAATTGAAACTGTCTGCCGTCATTCCATAAAACGGATGGAAAGCAGGTCCCGGCATGTCATATTTTTACTCCGCTCTGCATAGACTGCAATATGGAAACTACTATACATATAAAGGAGCTCATGATGTTATCCATCCATGATTTTCATTATTCCTCCGATGCCCCCTATCCACCCATCAAAGCAGAGTCCGGGAATCCGGCCTATGCAAGGGTGATGTTGGACAACATAGGCGGGAGCAATTCAGAAATGTCCGCCATATCCCTCTATGTCTTCAACCAACTGATTACCGGATACAATCCCGATGTCAGCGCTGTATTCCACAAGGTCAGCATTGTGGAAATGCACCATCTGGAAATATTTGGCAAGCTGGCCCAGCAGCTGGGAGAGGAGCCGCGGCTGTGGACTCAGCACGGATGTAAGAAGATATACTGGTCCCCCAGCTACAACCAGTATCCCGGAGATCTGCGGACCCTGATGCGCAATGTTATCGACGGAGAAAAGGCAGCCATCAGCAAGTACCAGCACCAGATTTCCTACATACGGGATGAAAATATCACCGAAAACTTAAGGCGTATTATCCTGGATGAACGGCTGCATGTGGAAATTTTTGAAAAGGTTTACGGAGCGTATTGTTCCTGACCGCCCTTAAGCATGGCGTATATTGGTAAACTCCGATATCTCCCTGCTGACCGTGCATAAATCATCCGCATCCATGTCGTGAATGTTGTCATGCCCTGTAATCCTGGCAAATGTCTTTATCTCCTCCAGGGATACCCTGAGGAAATTAGCCACTCTCTGCGCGGCCGCGTCCTCCTTGAAGCGGCTGCGCAGTTTCTCGTCCTGGGTTGCCACTCCCACGGGACACATTCCGGTGCCGCATATGCGGTACTGCTGGCAGGCGGCTGCCATCAAAGCTGCAGAAGCAATGGCCACCGCGTCCGCTCCCATAGCCAGCGCCTTTGCAAAATCAGAGGATACCCGCAGGCCGCCCGTTATCACCAGCTGGGCCCCGCAGCCTGCCTGGTCCAGGTATTTCCTGGCCCTGTAAAGGGCGTAAATCGTGGGTACGCTGGTGGAATCCCTGATAATCTTGGGGCTGGCTCCGGTTGCCCCTCCCCTGCCGTCTATGGTAATAAAGTCAGGTCCGGCATAGACGCAGAATTCCAAATCCATCTCAATTCTTCCCGCTGCAATCTTTATGCCGATGGGCCGTCCGCCGGATACGAGGCGCAGCCTGTCCACCAGGGCCTTCAAATCCTCTTTGGTGTCAATGCCCGGAAAGCGCGACGGACTGATGACATCCTGTCCCAAGGGTTTATTCCTTATGGCCGCGATCTCCGGCGTCACCTTGCCTCCGGGCAGATGGCCTCCCATGCCCGGCTTTGTGCCCTGCCCGATTTTTATTTCAATGGCGTCTGCTTCCCTCAGGTTCTCGTCTGTCACACTGTACTGGTTTGGAACATATTCAAATATATACTTGTAGGCCGCCGCCTTCTCCTCCGGCAGTATGCCGCCCTCGCCGGAGCACATGGCTGTGCGGGCCATGGCGCTTCCCCTGGACAGCGCTGTCTTTGTTTCCCTGGAAAGTGCTCCAAAGGACATGTGGGAAATATAAACCGGATGGTCCAGCACCATGGGCTTGGCCGCATGTTTTCCTATAATGGTTTCTGTTTTTACCGGAGCATGTTCATCAAGCGGCATGGGGTTCAGCTGGGCCCCCAGAAACAGGATGTCATCCCAGCCCGGCATGGGCATCTGGGTTCCCATGGCTGCAATGATGGACTGTCCCTTTACAGCCATCTCATGAATTTCGTCCATATAGCGGGCATCGGTCTGTGTCCTGGCATACTCAGGATCATAGGCAGCAGCCTCCCCTGTACTGCCGCCGCAGTCCTGGCATGTTTCCCGGGTTCCGTCTTTTTTAACGGGCTTCTCCTTTTCTCTGTCCGGAGCCTTGGCGCCGGCCCCTCCATCCTCTGCCTTCACCAGCTTATCGGCTGTGACCATGCACACGGGACAGACTTTTAAATCAGATACAGGAACTCCCTCCTTCTCCTCATCATAAATTGAACCACAGAATCTGCAACGATATACTGCCATTATGTTTCCCCCTTCTCTAAATCATTGTCAATAATAGTAATTATTACTGTTTTAAATATAGCACAAACAACCCGCAATGTCCAGCGTTTTATGCCCCTATATGTCATTGACTTACCATAATAAGTAATGTTACAATATCTTTTATGCACAAACGAGAAAGGAAGTCGCACTACATGTCACAAGAAAACAAAATGGGCGTTATGCCCATTAATAAGCTGCTTATATCCATGTCCCTGCCCATGATTATCTCCATGCTGGTGCAGGCCCTGTACAACATCGTGGACAGCGTGTTTGTATCCATGATAAACCAGGCTGCCCTGACTGCGGTGTCCATGGCATTTCCCATCCAGAACCTGCTGATTGCAGTATCCGCCGGAACCTGTGTGGGCGTCAACGCCCTGCTGTCCCGTTCCCTGGGAGAAAAAAATTCAAAGGCGGCCAATCTGGCTGCTGCCAACGGCCTGTTTTTGGCCTTCTTAAGCTTCCTGGCCTTTGCAGTATTCGGCCTGTTCGGATCCAGGCTGTTTTTTGAAAGCCAGACAAACAACCCGGTCATCATTGAATACGGCGTACAATATCTCCAGATTGTCTGCATTTTCTGCTTCGGGCTTTTTGGGGAAATGATGTTCGAGCGGATTCTCCAGTCCACGGGCCAGACTTTTTACTGTATGATTACACAGGGCACCGGGGCCATCATCAATATTATACTGGACCCCATTCTTATCTTCGGCCTGTTTGGAGTGCCGAAAATGGGAATCCAGGGAGCTGCCGCAGCCACTGTATTCGGCCAGATTGTGGCCATGTTCCTGGCCCTCATCCTGAACCACTCCAAAAACAAGGAGGTACGGATTAATTTCCGTTCGTTCACCCCTAACTGGAGAACTATTTCCATTATCTACCAGGTAGGCGTTCCTTCGATTATCATGCAGTCCATCAGCTCTGTCATGACCTTTGGAATGAATAAAATCCTGATTGGTTTTTCCGAGACAGCCGTAGCCGTATTCGGAGTATATTTCAAGCTTCAAAGCTTTATCTTCATGCCTATATTCGGACTGAACAACGGCATGATACCCATTGTGGCCTACAACTACGGGGCCCGCAGTAAAAAGCGCATCATGGAAACGGTCTGGCTGAGCATCGGCATTGCAGTGGGCATCATGCTCATCGGACTGATGGTGTTCCACCTTATGACGCCCCAGCTGCTCATGCTCTTCCAGGCAGACGAGGAGATGCTAGCCATCGGCGTTCCCGCCCTGCGGATTATCAGCCTCAGCTTTCTGTTCGCAGGATACTGCATCATCGTGGGATCCGTGTTCCAGGCCCTGGGCAACGGCGTATACAGCCTGATTATATCCGTGGCCAGACAGCTTGTATGTATCCTCCCCCTGGCCTGGTTTTTTGCCCGGACCTTTGGACTGCATGCAGTGTGGCTCTCCCTGCCTCTGGCTGAAATCACCTCTGTGGTGCTCAGCTCCATCCTGTTCCGCAAGATTTATCTGGATAAGATAAAGCCCCTGGGACAGGCGGCTGCCTGACGGATGCCGGCTGCTGATTTATGTTTGGCTCACCCATATACGAAACGGGCTGTCCGGGAACAGATTATATTCCCGAACAGCCCGTTTGCCGTCCTGATCTTACTGCCTACTCTGCCGCATAATTCAATCTCACCGTAATATTGGCAGTCTTATACCGGGAGCTGGTGTCCAGGTACCCGTCGTAGCTGTAGGATTCCGACCCGGAATTCTTTGCCGTAATCTGGAACACGCCCAGAGTGGCGCTTAACAGCTTTCCCGCCTTTGCCCCTGAACCGGCAGACATGATGTCAATGCGCTCCTTTGCATTGGCAGTGGCCTTCTCAATCAAGTCCAGCTTCACCTCATCCAGCTTGGTATAATAATACTCCGGCAGCTCAGACTCAAACTCCACCCCTGATTCGATCAGCTTAGTGATATCCCTGGAGATATTCTCCACCTTGTCAATATCATAGGATGAAACCGTCAGACTCTGGGTCAGGTCATATCCGTCCGGCTCATCTCCCAGATACTTGCCCTCCTCATCGTATCTGGATGTATAGGTCTGGGAAATATTCACGGAACTGAATATCATCTCGTCATCCGCCACCTGGTTTTCCTCCAGATACTGTCTCACCAGTTCCGCATCCTTCTTGATGATGGCGTAGGCATCCCTGGGCGTATCGCCGTGGACAGAAAAGCTGCCTCTCCACACAATCAAATCCGACTCAAAATCACAGCTGGCAGAACCGGTTGCCGTGATTCCGCTTCCCCCGCCGCTCTTCTTATAATCCACCAGTCCGCCTGTAAAGATGCTGACGCAGATAATGGCGCTGAGTGCCGCGATGACTGCGATAATCACAGACCTGCCCTGAGCCATGAAGCCTGTCTTTTCTTTTTTCTCCTTGTTCTCTTCCAATCTCTCACAAACCTCCTTTTATATACATGTTCCTGCAAACCTGCACGCCCGGCGCAGGATGTGGTGGTTTTAGTATAGCATGTAAAAGGAGGAAGAGACCTGACGGCTTTCTTAATATTTACGGTCAAAATAGCAGGAAGCAGAAAACAGGCGCTGTATCACTCCCCTAGCAGGACATCCAGCCGTTTCAGGGCCTCTATGTATATCACCATGGCATTGGTAAGGTTTTCAATCTTCACACACTCATCCGGCTGGTGACCGCCGCCGCGGCCCGGAGGGCAGGGCTTTTTCTGTCCTCTGATGCCCGGCCCAAAGGCGACCGCGTTAGGCAGTCTCCTGGCATAGGTGCCGCCGCCCATGGAATAAGCCTTTGTCTCTGTCCCCAGCACCTGGCGGCACAGGGCGGTCAGCTCTTTTACCACCGGGCTTTCCGGATCAATGACACAGGGCGGGTTATCCCGGCTCCAGTCCAGAATCCATCCGTACTTTCCGGCTTGTGCGCTCATCTGCTTTACCAGTGCTTCCGCGCCGGCAGTCACCGGATAACGGATATTAAAGTTCTGGATGAACCGTCCTCTCTCTGTCCTGGCCATGCCTCCCACCAGGGTAAGACTGCCGGACAGCCCATCCTCAAAGGCAATGCCCATACCTTCCCCGTAATAATCAGCAAATCCCTGGTCCAGGAACCGGAAGCAGGCTTGTTCCTCCTCTGTCAGGAAGGGGGCTTTGGCCAGCATATGGGCCAGCTTCACCGCCGCGCTGTCAGAACCCTCGGGAAAGGCGGCATGTGCTGTTTTCCCGGCAGCCTTTATAACAATCTGGCTGCCGCCCTCTACGGTAAAATCCTGGAGGTTATCAAGGCTGTCCACATAATCCCGGACCGCATCGCAGCTTGTCCGGCTCAGCCATACCCGTGCCTCTGCCGGAACCGCATTGGACGCCACTCCGGCCGAAAAACCGGTCACATGGCCCTCCGGTATGGCGCATGAAAATTCCCCTTCCAGGATTCCCTTTTCCCCGTAACACACTGGAAATGAGGCATCCGGAGTAAAGGAAAATTCCGGCGCAGGATAATGGGAGGTATAGTACTCAATGTCCTCCATCCCCCGCTCTTCACTGCATCCCAGATACAGCCGTATGGTGTGTTCCAGCGGGACTTCCTGTTCTTTCAGATATTTCATGCTGTAGAGCGCGGCAGCGGCAGGCCCCTTATTGTCCGCGCTTCCCCGACCGTACAGCCAACCGTCCTTTATCACAGGTTTGTAGGGCTCTGTCGTCCATCCGTTTCCCTCATGCACCACATCCAGATGGACAAAAATGCCTATTTCCTGTCCTGTCCGGCCCGGCATGAGAATACTTCCGCAGCGGTAATCATGGTTTTCCGTCTCAAAGCCCATTTGCTTCCCTATCTCCAACGCTTTGTCCAATACCATGGCGCAGCCCTCCCCGTAGGGATGCTCTCTTGTTCCCGGTTCGCTGACACTGCGTATTTTCATGAGCTCCATGGCAGTATCCAGCATATTTTCTCTCTGGGACAATACCCATTCTTTTACATCCATATCCTTATTTTCCTCTATTCATAGCAGTTCAGACGGCACATCATCCTGCCGTCTGAATTTCTGCTTTTATTCATCATACAGATGACAGGCCACAAAATGCCTGTCCCCCACATCCTTTAATTCCGGCACCTGAACACGGCATTTTTCCGTTGCATACCGGCATCTGGTGTGGAACCTGCAGCCCTGGGGCGGGTTAAAGGGGCTCGGCACATCCCCCTCCAGGTGAATTTTGTTGTACTCAATATCCATATCCGGAATCGGGATAGCCGAGAGAAGGGCCTGGGTGTAGGGATGTTTTGCGTCTTCATACAGCGCCTTCTTGTCTGCTATTTCCATCACATTTCCCAGATACATGACCATGATCCGGTCACAGATATACCGCACCACGCTCAGGTCATGGGAAATGAACAGGTAGGTCAGGTCCAGCTCCTTCTGAAGATCCATCATCAGGTTTAACACCTGGGCCCGGACCGATACGTCCAGGGCTGATACAGGCTCATCGCACACCACGAATCTTGGGTTGAGCACCAGGGCCCTGGCAATAACGATTCTCTGCCGCTGGCCGCCGGAGAACTCATGGGGATAGCGGTTCATGAATTCCAGCGGAAGCCCCACCTTATCCATAATTTCAATCACCCTGGCTTCCTTTTCCTCCTTTGAACCCATGGCAAATACATCCAGCGGGGCGCAAATCAGCTCCCTGACCGTCATACGCGGATTCAGCGAGGAATAGGGGTCCTGAAATATAATCTGGAGCTCCCTGCGCATCTGGCGCATCTCTTCTCTGCCGTATTCCGCCAGATTCTTTCCCCTGTAAACCACCTGTCCCTCCGTGGGTTCATGAAGGCGCAGTATGGTCCTGCCCAGGGTGGACTTGCCGCAGCCCGACTCCCCCACCACGCCCAGGGTTTCCCCGTACTCCATGGAAAAGCTGACTCCGTCCAGGGCCTTTACCGCCCGCGGTTCCCTGCCCCTGCGCTTCTTGCCGGAGAAAAAGTATTTTTTTAAATTTCTGACTTCCAGAATTGTCTCGTTGCCGCTCATACCTTTTCCTCCTTAAGATTCTCATACTTCCAGCAGCTCACCTTGTGGCCGTCATCCGTGATATACACCGGCGGCTGGTGCTCCCTGCATTTGTCCATGGCCTGGAGGCACCGGGCGCAGAACCTGCATCCCTTTGGCATCCTGTCCAGGGACGGCACCGTACCGTCAATGGAAAACAGGCGGTCCAAATCCTTGTCAAGGCGGGGGATGGAGGCCAGAAGGCCCTGTGTATAAGGATGCATGGCCTCCTTGAATATCTGTCTGGCGCTTCCGTACTCCATGACCTTGCCCGCGTACATGACCATGATGTAGTCAGCCATCTCAGCCACCACTCCCATATCATGGGTGATAAGGATAATGGAAGCATTGATGTTCTTCTTCAGCTCCACCATCAGGTCGATAATCTGGGCCTGGATGGTTACGTCCAGCGCCGTTGTGGGCTCATCCGCTATCAGTAGGGATGGACTGCAGGACAATGCCATGGCAATCATAACCCTCTGCCTCATTCCCCCTGACAGCTGATGGGGGAATTCCTTCAGCCTCTGCTCAGGAGAAGAGACACCAACCTTTGTAAGGATATCCAGGGCCTGCTTTTTTATCTCGTCCTTTGAAAGACTGCTGTGTACGGAAATGGTTTCCTCCAGCTGCCTTCCTATGGTGAGCACAGGATTTAAGGATGTCATGGAGTCCTGGAATATCATGGAAATCTCCCTGCCTCTTATCCGGCACATTTCCTTATTCCCTTTTTTGGCAATATCCTCGCCCTTATAAAGGATTTCACCGCCTGCCACAGAACCCACTGCATGGGGAAGCAGCTGCAGGATGGACAGGGAGGTGACGCTCTTGCCGCAGCCGGACTCCCCTACAATACCCAGGGTATCGCCCTGGTTTACGGAAAAGCTCACATCGTCCACAGCAGTCACGGTCCCCCTCTTGGTCCTGAACTGTGTCTTTAAATGTTTAACCTCTAATAATGGCTGTGCCATATTCTACCTCCTCTGCAGGGCCGGCACCGGGAATATCCCGGTGCCTTTGCTGCGTCATGACTATTCTACATGCCATTCCCAAACGGAACGGTTCAAAAGACTGTAATCCTCAAAGCATACATTGGAGATTTTCTTGTTGTAGGCAACCAGGTCCTTCTGGAAATACAGCCATACAAACGGACACTGTTCCCTGAGCATCATCTGGTACTCATCATAGTATGGCTTCCTGTCCTCAAAGCTGAACTGGTTCAGGCCCTTTCTTCCCACCTCGCCCAGGGACGGATCCTCGTTCTGGGAGAAGTTATTCAGATGGCCCGGAGTCACGTTCATCACGCTCTCGCCCGGGTCGGGTGAACCGCCGGATCCAATCAGCGCAAAATCATACTCGCCCTTTCTTGCGGTGGACAGCAGGGTCGGGTGGTCTGTGGTGATGATTTCCACGTTAATGCCAATCTTTGCAAGGTCCTGCTGAATCATGGGCGCCGATTTCTCGCGCACCTCATTGCCCTTTGACACATTGAGGCGGTAGGTCTTGCTGGTATCAAATCCGGATTCCTCCACCATCTGTTTTGCCTTGTCCACATCATATGGGATGGGAAGAAGTTCTTCATTAAAGTATCTGTGGCTTGGAGCCAGGGGGCCCGGAGCCGGTACGCCTTCGCCCTTCATCAGGTTATTGACCAGGGCGTCGCGGTTAATGGCCATGTTTACTGCCTGGCGCACTTCCTGGGGAATGTTCTTGGTATTGCAGGAAAGATACTGGTAACCCAGGGATTCCACTGCCTCTGTGGTCAGGTTTTCCTGCTGTCCCGCCATATCCCAGTCATTTAACGGGATGTTGCCGATGCCTGCGCCGGCCACAATATCAATCTCTCCGTTCATCAGACCTGACAGAAGGTTGGACGCCGGCACGATTTTAACAACAAAGCGGTCGAATTCAGGAGCGTTGATGTGGTAATCCTTATTAGCCGTGAATTCCACGCGCTCGCCGGATATCTCAGACTCGTAAATGCATGGACCGGAACCAATGGGGGCTTTCCAGAAATCAGCTGCCAGCATGTCTTTCACAGGAATGTCCTCCAGACAGTGCTTTGGCAGGATGTAAAAATCGCGGAACATGATGTCCAGCATATAATCCAGGTTGGTGGGGTCCTTCAGTGTGAACTCTACTGTGTTGGCGTCAATGGCCTTCACGCCGAATTCCTCTCCTTCCACACGGATTCCGTCTTCCGTACCGGCAAAGGGAGCCACCTTGGAACGGCGGGCCACACTGATGTCAGGGTTGGACATGAGTTCTGCGGTGTATACCACGTCGTCAGCCGTCACAGGCTGTCCGTCATGCCACTTGGCGTTTTTGTTCAGGTTAAATGTAATCTTGGTATGGGTCTCATCATCCATGGACCAGGAATCTGCCAGACGGGGTTTAAAGGATCCGTCTGCCTTTACCACAATCAGCTTGTCAAAAATCAGCTCCAGCACGGCGTCCGTGTTGGCATTGGTGGTATTAAAGGGAATCAGGGTGTCCCACGGGGCCGTCATGGCCATGGTCACGATTTTCTGTCCCTGGGAGGCAGTGTTCTCCTGGGCATTGCCGTCTGCGCTGCCTTCCGCCTTGGCGTCCCCGCCTTCGGCTGCTGTTCCTGTTGCGGCAGGGGCCTTGGTATCGCTGGGCGCTGAAGGCGCTGAACAGCCGGACAGTCCCATCATAAGACACAGGGCAAGAGCTGTCATTTTTGTTAAACGTTTTCTCATTACTATATCCTCCTTTTTATTCAAGCCTTTTCGGCATTGATTTTGAACTTATTTTCATGTATCTATTTGATCACCATTTTGGTGTCCAGGGCGTCCCTGGCTCCGTCTCCCAGGAAATTGATACAGAGCACGGTTATCAGCAGGGCCAGGCCGGGCGGAAACCAGAGCCACGGTCTCTGGGAAAGCACGCTGATGGACTGGGCATCATAGAGGATGTTTCCCCAGGATGCCTGGGGCGCCTGGACCCCCATTCCCAAAAAGCTAAGGGCTGATTCCGTAATAATGGCCTGGGCTGCACGGAATGTAAATGAAATGAGCACCGGGGCAAAGGTGTTGGGCAGTATGTATTTTGTCAGGATAGTGCCGTCCTTTGTGCCGATGGCCCTGGCCGCCTCCACGTAATCCTGTTCCCTGGCCGACAGCACATTTCCGTAGATAAGCCTTGCGAACTTAGGCCAGCCCAGGACTCCGATAACAATGGTAACCGTGGCCACAGAGGGCCCCAGTACGGATACCAGCACCAGAATCAGAACCATGGCCGGAAACGACATGAACACATCCGCGCAGCGCATAATCAGTGTCTCGGCAATTCCCCTGTAGTACCCTGCCAGAAGTCCCAGGGGCACACCCACCGCCATACTGATGACTGCGGATATGATACCCACACTTAAGGATACCCGCCCTCCGTAAATGAACCTGGCGAAGATATCCCGCCCGATATCGTCTGTTCCCAGCCAATGAAGGGCGCTGGGCGCGGAACCGAACATCACCTCGTAATCCGATGTATACGGGTCCAGATGCAGTATGTAGGGCAGGGCAATGACCAGTATGATTTCCAGGGTCAGTACAAAAGCGCTTACCATGGCCGGTTTGTGGGCGCAAAAACGCTGGAGCACGTCATGAAAATAAGAATTTGCCGGAATATCCTTTAATCTTTCATCCTGTTTCATGTTCTCACCTTCCTTCTTCTTAGTCATAACGTATCCTTGGATCCAACAGTCCGTACACCAGGTCTACCAGCAGGTTGCCCAATAACACCACAATGGCAATCACCACCGTGATGCCCATGATAACAGGATAATCCCTGGCATTGATGGACTGTACCATCAGACTTCCCAGCCCGGGCCATCCAAATATCTGCTCCGTCACAACCGCCCCTCCTATCAGGAAGGGAATCTGCATGCCGAACCAGGATACCAGCGGAATCCATGCGTTTCTCAAAGCGTGGCGCACCAGCACCGACGGCTCATGAAGCCCCTTTGCCCTGGCCGTGCGGACATAATCGTCCTGGAGCACCTCCAGCATAGAGCCCCTGCACTGGCGTATGAGGCTTCCTATCTGCTGAATGGCCAGAACCACGGCCGGAAGCACCAGATGGTGGAAGAACATGGGCCAGGTCCTGACTCCGGAGGAGTCGTACATGCCGGAGGTAGGAAACAGCTTCACCTTGATGCAGAAGAAATATATCAACACCAGTCCCGCGAAGAAATTCGGCATGGCGGACCCGATAAATGACAGTCCGGAAGAAATATAATCCCAGCCGGAGTAGGGCTTATAAGCCGACATGATTCCCAGGGGCAGGGCAATGATAATGGTCAGGGCCATGGCGCTTCCTGTAAGAATCAGCGTGGGCCCTATCCGCTCCAGAATCATATCCAGCACCTGGCCGTTGGTGCGGATGGACATTCCCATGTTTCCCTGCACCAGCTGCACCAGCCATCTGATATACTGGATGATAACCGGCTGGTCCAGTCCCAGTTCCTTACTCTTCCTTGCCATCTCCTCTGCAGTGGCATAAGGGTCGTTAAACAGGATTTCCAACGGCGAGCTGGGCGCCAGGGAGGCCACCACGTACACCAGAATGGTGATACCCAAGAAGGTAGGGATTGCTGTCAACAGCCGTTTCGCAATGTACCTATAACGTTCCATCTGCATATCCTCCTCATTTCATATTTTAAAAATTCCGTTGCCAAATTTTTTATATTGGCCTATTATAATATTAAAAGCGATTCTCTCTCCCTTCGCTTATCTCAATGCAAAAAGGAGTTATACATGGACAACCAGTCACCGAAACTATCCTTAAAGGACACCGTATACCAGCAGTTAATCGAGCTAATCTGCCAGGGAAAGCTGCTGCCTGACACCCTGTTCACGGAAAACCATATGATATCCTACTTCGGGGTCAGCAAATCCCCTGTCAGGGAAGCCTTAATCCAGCTATGCCATGAAAATGTACTGAAAAGCATTCCCAGATGCGGTTATCAGGTGACTGCCATCAGCAGTAAGAATGTCCGCGATGTGACGGAGCTGCGTCTCTACCTGGAACTGTCCAGCCTCCCCAAGGTCATGGAGAACATCACCACGGCTGACATCGAAGAGCTGAAGCGCCAGAACCAGGTGCGCCTGGTAAATCCGGAAAAAAAGGATTTGTGGATAGCCTGGCGCAACAACTACCAGTTTCACATGACGGTGGTGCGCCTGGCAGGCAACGAGCAGGTGAACAATGCCATGGAGCAGGCCATGACCACCTACCGCCGGGCCTATGCCCAGCTGTACACCCTGAAAAAGGATGTAATTGCTGCCAATAAAGCCAGTTACCACGACTTCTTCGTGTCCAGCCTGGAAAGACACGACGTATTCTCGGCTCATGAGTATCTGAAAAAAGATATCCTGTTTATGGAGGATGAACTGCTGGGGACCGGCATCACCACCTGATGGATGCCGGTTCCGGTTTTACCTCTGCTCCAGCTTTTCCACTGAGTCCACCACGCACCGTATGCGGTCATAGGCGATTTCCGTGGGAAGGGTGCAGTCTGAGCCCACGATAAAGGGTCTTCCCTTCATCTCCTCCAGTACCTCACTGGTATGTTTAAAGATTTCTTCCTCTGTCCCGGTGACCAGGACTCCGTGCCTGTCCGGGAATCCTCCCAGAATAATACTGTCACTGAAAAGCCCGGCGCCCTTTGTCAGGCTGAAATCATTTCCATAAATCCCCCAGTTCACAATGGCCGGGTGCAGATCCTTATAGCGGTTAAAGTCAATATTGCTCTTGCATATGTGCAGCACATTGAAATCCGTTGTCTTTTTGATGTGGTCATACACCATTTTCTCATAGGGGGCCACAAATTCCTCAAACTCTTCATCTGTAAAGAAATTCCGCTCTCCTCCCAGGGCCGCATAGAAGATGCCCTCCGCGCCGGCCTCCAGGGAACAATCCGAAAATTCCATAAGAGTCTCAGCCACGGTCCGGAATACCTTTTTCATCTCAGCCGGACGTTCCCGGCAGAATAAGGTAAGCTGGTATCCCATACTGGTGTAGTTGCCTGCAAAACCTGTCTCATGGAAGGCGGAGGCAATAAGGCCGTGGATGGTGGACATGATGGGATACTCTCCCTTTGCCTTGTCGGCTATCCTCTTGATAATTTCCATCTGGTCCTGGAAGATGGCATCCTTCCTGGAAAATCCCCTGAACTTGCTGATGTCACCCAGCCGCTCAATTTTTGTATTCCCGTCATACAGGATATTTTCATTCATGATTTTCAGGATATCTGTATCCGTGGCCTTCATGAAGTCCAGATGGGCCTCAATGGCTTTCTCACCATGATGCATTTCTTCCGGAAAATGAAGCCAGAATCCCACAGGCGTCCTGTCCACTGGTTTTCCTTCTAATACATTTCTGATACGTTCCCTCTTTGTCATGGTTTCCATTTTGTTACTTCCTTTCCCTTTTTGATGCATGTATATGTATATTATTCTCTCTGTTGATATTATCAATAATATTATCAGTTAGGGTGTATGTCAAGCATTTTTTGTGTTATTTGGCTATTATTAATAAAATAATTCATTAAATTTGTACATTTATTCTATATCTAATATGTTTTATAATATTATCAGCACGGGGTAATTTTTGAATGTGAGAAAGGAAATTTTTATGAATATTTATGACCAGCGCATTGCAAAAGCAAGAAACCGCATGGAGGATGCCGGCATTTCACTGCTGGTCATCACGCCTTCATCTGATCTTATGTACCTTACAGGCTACTCAAAACCAGCCACGGACCGTCTGACCGCCCTGCTCCTAACCGAACACGACTCCTATTTCCTGTGTCCTGCCGTGGAAAAAAACTATTTAAAAGAGGTAGACTGCCAGGCAGCCCCCATTTTCTGGGAAGACAGCGGGGACCCATTTAAAAAAATGTACTCGGTCCTGTCCGCCGCTCCCGGCATATCCAGGAAATCCTGCATAAAAGCAGCTGTGGCAGGCAGAATGCAGAGCAGCTGCCTTATCCGGCTCATGGAACTGTATCCCGGCATTTCATGGAACAATGCAGACAGCGTCCTGGTTCCCCTGAGAAAGAGCAAGACGCCGGAAGAGATTACCATAATCAGGAGAGCACAGGAAATGGCCGAGAGGGCCTTTGCCAGATTGCTGGAGAATGGCCTGGAAGGAAAAACAGAGCGCCAGTTGTCAGAACAGCTGATGAAACTGCGTCTGGAGGAAGGCTTTGACGCAGTGGGCCCCGGCCTCATTGCCTGCGATCCGGGCAGCGCCTCCCCCCATCCCATCCTGTCGGACAACAAGGTACAGGCAGGAGACACGGTAATGTTCGATTTTGGCGGGACCTATAAGGGATATCATGCAGATATGACGAGAACCTGCGCCGTGGGATATGCATCAGATAAATTTAAAGAGGTGTATTCCATTGTTCTGGAAGCCCACTTGGCTGTCCTGAAGGCAGCTGCCCCGGGCACGGCCTGCCGTGATATGGACCTGGCTGGCCGCAGTATCATAGAACGGGCTGGCTATGGGGCATACTTCACCCACAGGCTGGGCCACGGCATAGGGCTGGATATTCATGAACCGCCCTTTGCCTCAGCCAGCGAAGAAGGTGTATTGGAAACCGGAAATGTAATCTCCAATGAGCCAGGCATCTACCTGCCTGGACAGTTTGGCATACGTATAGAGGATTTAATCGTGATAACGGAAAAAGGCTGTGAATCCCTTAATACCATGACAAAGGAACTGATGATTGTTTAGAAGGATGGCCGGAAATCCGTATGAATGGCCGGAGGCAGGTACGGATGCCAGGGCTATTGGGCATTACTGCCCTCTCTTCCACTTCTTGATTTCCTCCAGCCTGCTTTTTACAGGTTCCTCCGCGCCCTGGTCCGTAGGATGATAATATTCCCTTCCGGCCAGGGAGTCCGGCAGGCACTGCATCCGGGCTATCTTTTCCTCTGTATCATGGGCATACACGTAGCCGTCGCCATAATGCAGATCTTTCATGAGTCCGGTAGGAGCATTGCGAATGGTAAGGGGCACCGGCTCAGCCAGCATGTTCTGGGCGTCAGCCCTGGCGGATTCATAGGCCATATAGGCAGAATTGGATTTAGGCGCCATGGACAGGTAAATCACGGTATGGCTCAGATGTACATTACACTCAGGCATTCCCAGAAAATGACATGCCTGGTAAGCAGACACTGCCAGCGTCAGAGCCTGGCTGTCCGCCATTCCTATGTCCTCGCTGGCAAAGCGGACCAGCCTGCGGGCGACATACAGCGGGTCCTCCCCTGCTTCCAGCATACGCGCCAGCCAGTATACGGCTGCGTCCGGGTCGGAATTGCGCATGGACTTGTGGAGCGCGGATATAAGGTTGTAGTGTTCTTCCCCTTTCTTATCGTACAGAAGGCTCTTTTTCCCGATGCACTGCTTCAGCACATCCTCTGTGACCGTGGTCTTATCCGGACTGATTACCCCGTTTGTCACTGCCATTTCCAGGGTATTCAAAGCCGTCCTGGCATCCCCGTTGGCAAACCCGGCAATCATAGCAATCATAGGGTCTGTGATCTCCACATTCAGATAACCCAGCCCTTTAGGACTCTTAAGCGCTGTCTTTATAAGGCGGGCCAGGTCATTCTCCGTCAATGCCTGGAGCACAAAGACCCTGCACCGTGACAGGAGAGCGCTGTTGATCTCAAAGGAAGGATTCTCCGTGGTGGCCCCAATCAGAATGATGCTTCCCTTTTCAACATATGGGAGAAACGCGTCCTGCTGTGCCTTGTTGAAGCGGTGTATCTCGTCCACAAATAAAAGGGTCTTAATTCCCATCCTCCGGCTGTTCTCAGCCTGGACCATGACCTCCTTGATTTCCTTTATGCCGCTGGTAACAGCACTGAAATTAATGAACTGGGCATTGGTCCGCTTTGCTATGATTCCCGCCAGGGTGGTTTTGCCCACACCGGGAGGCCCCCAGAAAATCATGGATGGAATCTTATCCTGCTCAATGAGCTGGCGCAGCAGCTTCCCCTTTCCCAAAAGATGCTCCTGTCCCACAAATCCGTCCAGGTCTTCCGGGCGCAGCCTGCTGGCCAGAGGATTGTATACTTCTCTGTCATCGAATAATGACATCTGTTCCATGGCTTTTTATCTCTCCTTTCAGAAATGGATCTGTATGATTACTAAGAAACCGGATATTCTCATGTTCTAGTTTATCTTACTGTGATTTTGCCGTATACGGGCAAAAAGCTGGAATTGTATTATCACAGACGGCAAAGCATACTATATTCTTCCCCTTTTTCATCCACAATTTCAAATCCTGTTTTTTGATACATGTTCACAGCATAATTTGCTTTTTGTACGGAAAGTGACGCCTGCTTATATCCTCTGTCTTTCAGAATACGGAGCATTTCTTTCATTAAAGCTGTACCTATTCCCAATCCACGGTAATCTTTATACAGGGAAACTGCAATAGACGGAGTGGCATTATCTATATGTCCGTAATCATTCATAATACGTACCCAAACAGCGCCCACAGCCTTTTTATTAACCTCTGCAACCAAACCAATATCGTCTTTTTTCGTCCCGAAGCCGGTTATATATATCTGCAATTCCGGCTGACTGATAATGGATTTGGGCGGTGCAGGCACTCCCTCCGGCACAAAGACAGCCTGGTACAAAAAATCTTGAAGCAGGCTTTCTTCTCCCTCTGATATTGTTCTGATTTTGTAGTCCATAACCGCCTCCTGCAGTTTTCAATTAACAGAGGAATTCGCCCTCTCCATAACCTGGAATTTCTTTCACTATTTCTTTTTCTTGTTCATTACAATAGCTATTGTAATCGCTATAACAGCACAAATAATAATTAACCAAAAATTTGGATGCATATCTTTATCTCCTCTGCAACTGCTGATATGCCGGGTAATCTGCCCAAGTCAGGCAAACAAATAACTTGCATATAACTTGCTTTTTTCATTCTAATCTTAGCGCATGGAAATGTCAAACAGCTCATTTCGTTTCACTGCTTCACGCTACTGTCCATATTCTGTCTGCTGACTTGGGCACCATTATGGCACTCAATTTACCTTTTCCGGATTGGTTTTCACCTAATGATTGTGCCAATCCCTGAAGGCAAATTCCTCATCCATTTCATCATATGCGCATTCCAGCAAATCAGATCCCCATCCGTCTGAAAACTGAAATGCCATGAACCGCCCCTGCAATGATAAGCCTTCCGGAATCATGGTCTTAACCAACCCTTCAAAGTTGAACATGGGAAACAATTCCCTAAGCCTTTCTTCCACATCTGTTTTATCCACGGTTCCATTATTGGGTACGCAGTCGAATTCATCAGCCCACTGGAAAACTTCGGCTGTTTCTTTTGAGTATACTTCTTTTTCCTGGAACTCCCCGCCTCCATTTTTCATACGCCCCGGTATAACCGCTTGTTCTATCTCCCAAAATGGATATCCGCTGCCTGTTAAGTCACTGAAAAGCCGATATAATATACAATCATTAATTTGCTTTTCATTCTCCCTGATTTCCTTTTCCTTTTGATTGTAGTACGCGGTAAGACCTCTGGCTATTCCGCCACTGTCTGCTGTCTCAGATTTAAGATAGGGAAACAGCGGCTTGTACCAAAAGGAGTCCTCATCCTGCAATTCTTTCATGATTTCCTCTAACGTATCGTTAATCATGATATTCTCATCCCCAAAATCCTCATTTACATAGTTTCCTGCTATTCCTATGGAAAAGCTGCCCTTAACAAGAAAGCGTTTGTCTCTATAGATTATTTCAATCATATATGTGTTACTCCTTTGTTTATGTTGGTGTTTTTGGGGGCGGATGTTATTTGCAGAGGGGGGGATGTGCTTAACGGATTCCCTGTTGACCGGGATACTGTTAATATGTTCTTTTAACTGATGTTTTGCGAATTCTCAATATATAATTATGGCTGCTTTCAATGCATTAGGTACGCGGGGCGCAATTTTCCTTTTGCATTAATTTAGGGGCTTACAGGTATCTTTTGGTCTGCAAGGCTCTCGCGAACCTCGACTATATGACGTTGATACAAGCGACATCATTTCATTATTTCAATCCACAAGGCTCTCGCGAGCCTCGACCCGGAACGATAAATGTGATTTTTGATGAAAGCTTATTTCAATCCACAAGGCTCTCGCGAGCCTCGACCGCTTAACCGGTAATTCTTTATTTGTAAGATGCAATTTCAATCCACAAGGCTCTCGCGAGCCTCGACTGGGAGACTTAAACTTTAACCGCCGATATTTGATATTTCAATCCACAAGGCTCTCGCGAGCCTCGACGGACAGGGGAGGACCCTGCCCAGCCTGTGCAAATATTTCAATCCACAAGGCTTTCGCGAGCCTCGACGAAAAAGTTTAAGGCCATAGTTAGACAACTACTATTTCAATCCACAAGGCTCTCGCGAGCCTCGACCAAGGATTGATACAGTAATGCGTAAATACATAGATTTCAATCCACAAGGCTCTCGCGAGCCTCGACTTCTCGTCCACCTTCACTTGCCCCTATTAAGTCAAATTTCAATCCACAAGGCTCTCGCGAGCCTCGACGATTCAACCAGTGACACAAATGTAACAGATAATATTTCAATCCACAAGGCTCTCGCGAGCCTCGACCAGTCAAGGGGCATGATAGATGTGGATGACGGGATTTCAATCCACAAGGCTCTCGCGAGCCTCGACCCCTGCTGGGGTGGTTTTAACCATCCCAGAGGTGATTTCAATCCACAAGGCTCTCGCGAGCCTCGACGGTTTTAGGCCCAGTATTTTTGCAGTGCGGAAGAATTTCAATCCACAAGGCTCTCGCGAGCCTCGACGGCAAAAAGTGGCATGTCTCAAGGTCAACTTGCATTTCAATCCACAAGGCTCTCGCGAGCCTCGACCTCGTGGGAGCTTGAGACCGTGTCGGCTCCATTCGTATTTCAATCCACAAGGCTCTCGCGAGCCTCGACTTATCATCCGGGACATACCGGGCAATAGTATCATATTTCAATCCACAAGGCTCTCGCGAGCCTCGACAGCAAAATTATCCAAACCTGCGCCACATCCCCCCTAACATTTTATGCATTATGCTCTTCTCTCCCCAGTTCAACCAATTCAGTCCATTCACCCAGCCCGCTTTCACGGCCTTTTCCTCTGTTTTTCAGGTGCGAATCTCCCAGGCATTTCATGTCAGCTTGGCATTCGTACCTGGTTTGAAGGGCTCCCAACTCACAGAAACCAACTCTACTTATATATTACATAATCCTTCATTTCCCGCATATATCCTGCATGCTGCAAAGCCTCTGCCGCCTCCGCCGGATACTCTTTCAATACAAGCCTCTTTTGTTCCGGATATATGGCTCCCTGCTTGAACGCACGGACAAATTCCGCCATCACTTCCTTCATATCTTCGGCATCGCAAATACGCAGTACTCTGCCCTGACGTTCCATTACAGCAGCCAGCTTTCCCGCCTTCAGGGCCACCGCTGTTCCGGCCACTGCCAGAAATCCACATTTTTCAGGTAGTTCCAGAACTTTTCCCCACACCAGGGCCGGATCTGTTCCGTTTAACCATACCGTATGGTCATCCGGCTCCCTCAATGCGCCGGTCACGGCATCATAATCCTCTCCGCAGACAAATTGGGCTCCCGACATCCCCTCTACAAAATAACCTCTGCGGATGCGGCCTGTATATTCCCAGATACGAAGAATTTCCAATGCCTGGGCCCAGCTCCACTCCCATTTTTTTCCATCTTCTCCGGTCTGGACATAGGGCGAGTCTGACACAGCCTGTACAGACTTTCTAAAAGTCTCACGGCACAGAATCATATTTTCATCAAAAAACTGCTCCAGCCATTCCTCCGGTCCATATTTTCTTACCGGCCTTACTATATCCCACCGCCCAGCTGACAGTGCCATGACCCTGGTATTCACACGTTGTCTCACAGCAGCTTTCTTTACCTTGTCCTGATTCTGCCATTGCCTTACAGGCACAAAACTGTCTGCACATACCAGGCCCTTTTCAGCCAGACTTAACAATACTTCCTGGGCGCTGCCTTCCTTTGGTATTTTTGTAAGGAATTTAAGAAAACTGGCTCCTCTGCGCTTTAGCTCCTGGTACATGAGAAGCTCATCGCCCTTAAGCCCTGCTGTCTCTGCCCCGGCAGATGCCTCCCAGTCTATATCCTCATAGCTGCAAAAACAAAGGGTTCCTTCCGGCGACATTCTCCAGAAATAGTCCCCCTGGGCCAGCAGCCGGTCCAGAAGACTGGCTCCATACCGCTCCACCCGCCTGGCAAAGTACACATTTTCCCAAAAGCGTACAGGGCATGGCTTTCTGCATCCTTTTTCCACGGCTTCCCTTAACTGTTCTTCTGCCGTGGAATGTGTCACTGCCCTGGCTGCCATCAGCGCGGCGTAATGAGATGCGGGCTGCGTGGCTGCCTGACTGCGCAGGCTGCGTATATGGCCTTCCCTGGCCCTCTCATAGAGCTTTTCGTGATAGTATACGCCCTGGTCCTCCACTGCTTTTTTGCAGCGGCATAGTTTATCTAAAAGCGCCTCTGTCATCTCCTCAGACAGAAAATACCGTTCCCTTACATCCACCGCAGTCTGACCGCCGCGGTAATAGAGCATGCGCCGGACAATGTGCATTGCGGCTTCCTCATCCTGCTGCTGCAATGCCCTCATATATTCGTCCTCATGTTCTGCCGCTATCCATATTCCCGGCTCCACATAACAGGCCAGTCCCTGCCGGGCCAGGGCCTCCAGCCAGTCAGCAGGTATATCCAGCTCTCCTGCCTCCAAATCTCCCTCCATCATGAGAAGCGAATGGAGCTCCTCCTCATTTTCCGGCATTTTTCTCCGTGACCATCCCCTGGACAGTTCCTCTGGTGTGGGCTTAAGCAATGCTTTTTTCAAATCTTCCTGCACGGTCTGGCGGATTTTAGGCGTCACCGGTGAGTACTCATACATCTCTTCTGCCTCTGCCTGCCACTGGAAGGGCAGAGACATGGGAGAAGGGACATCCAGCCAGATTTCTCTGACCGTAATGAAGCCGGAACGGATCCTGGCCAGTATCTCCATCACTCCGCTGATATCCCACTGGTGTTCCAGACATTCCCGTTTTGTCTCACGAATCAGCGGATGGTCCGGCTGGTCCATCAGGGAGCTTAACATTTCCGTGCTCTTAAGACGCTGCATCCAAAGCGGCTGGCGCCCGTTCCGTTTCATGCCCATCATCAGGGCGCGGGCAGCATTGTAGCGGAATGTCATGCCGAACAGAGGCGTATCAGGCAGGATTGCTTCCAGCACCGGCCGTACCTGGTCCGGGTTGATTTGGAATAAAAGTCCTTCCGGCAATTGCTCCCTGCCATATGGATACAGAAGGAAGCCATCCTCCTCATCCACACTCCCCACATCCATCCCCATGGTATTGCGTATCATATGACGCAGGACCAGGGACAGCGGACCATTTACCCGTCTTCCAAACAGAGCATGGACCATGACCTGGTGGCTTCCTGTACTGTCCTTAAAATGCTCCACCACTATGGTTCTGTCATCAGGCAGTCCTTCTGTGGCCTGAATCTGACGTGTTATAAATCCGGACGCATGGACCGACGCAGACTCGTCTAATCCCAGTTTCTCCAGAGCTTTTTCCAGCTCTCCCTCACGGCATGCCTTCTCCAGCTCTCCTAATATACGGCCAAAGGCAAGACTGGTTCTAAGATCTCTTCCCTTTGTCTCCCCTTTCCAGAATGGAAGTCTGGCGCCTTCGGCCGGGGCCTGGGTCACGATAACAGAGTCCTTATCCTGACGGACCACACGCCAGCCAAAGGACCCCAGCATGAACCGGTCCCCGATCCTGGATTCATAGACAAATTCCTCATCCAGCTCTCCTAACTTCACCCCGTCCTCTGTTTTGGCTGCGTACATCCCTTTGTCGGGTATGGTCCCTCCCGCTGCCGTGGCCAGCATACGGCTGTAAACATCCCCAGCCACCCGGCCGTGAATCCGGTCATACAAAATCCTCGGACGCACCGGTATCTCCCGGCTGTGTTCGTAATCTCCTGCCAGCATGGCAAGGACGTCCTCCACATCCTTCCTGGTCACCTGGTAAAACGGATACGACCGCTCCAGCACATCCATCACATCATCTATGCTGTAGCTCTCTCCCGAAGCCATGGAAACCAAATGCTGGGCCAGTACATCCAGACACATGCGCGGAGGATTGGCCCGTTCCACGCCTCCACGGCGGGCCACTTGTGCGGTCATGCCGCAGTATACTGATTCGGGCGCAGTCCTGGGATACATATACATGACGCTGACCCGGCCCGGATTATGGCCGGCCCGGCCCAGGCGCTGCATGGTGCTGGAAATGGTGCGGGGGCATCCGACCTGCAGAACCTGCTCCACATCCCCCACGTCAATGCCCAGTTCCATGGACGACGTGGCACATAACAGTCTCAGCCTCCCCTCTCTTAAATCCCGTTCCACCTCATCCCTCTGTTCCTTTGACAGACTTCCGTGGTGGACTCTGGCAAACCCGTCCCCGCCCAACAGATTTACATAGTATGCCAGCTTTTCCACATAACGCCTTCCTTCGGAAAATGCAATTACACTCTTACAGCTTAAGCACTGGCGGTATACTGCCATTCCCAGCTCTTCCCATACCGGATCCTTCCGCCTTCCCACAGCAGGGGCCGTACCAATAACCTGTATATCCACCTGTTTATCCATGGAAGGTGCACAGATAACGGCCGGTTCCGGGGACAGGTAGGCGGCCGCAAGCTCCAACGGCTCAATGGTGGCTGACAGGCCAATTCTCTGAAGCCTGCGACCGCAAAGTTTATCCAGCCTGGCCACTGACAGCATCAGATGCGCCCCCCTCTTGGTGTCTATGAGGGCGTGAATCTCGTCCAAAATAATTGCTTTTGCAGTCTTTAACACCTGTCGGCCGGATTTGGATGTCAGCATGAGATAAAGGGATTCCGGAGTGATAATCAGGATGTGGGGCGGATGCTTTACCATCCTCTGGCGCTCTTTCTGAGGCGTGTCCCCGGTACGGATGGCGGTCTGAATCTGCCCTATGGATGGATTACCCGGTCTGCTTTCCGCTTTGCTTTCCCCGGGAGCTTCCGCTCCGATCCCCTCCAAAGGTTTGCGTAAATTTTCCCTGATGTCCCCCGCCAGAGACTTAAGGGGAGACACATATATCACATACAGCTCCTCCTTAAGTTCCCCCCTCTCAGCCAGTCCGCCCAACTGGTCTATGAACACCAGGAAAGCTGAAAGGGTCTTTCCTGTACCGGTTGGAGCGCTTACCAGCACGTGCTTTCCGTCAGCAATGGCGGGCCATGCTTCTCTCTGTATTTTGGTGGGTTCTCCAAATGTTTTCCTAAACCAGCTTTCAGTGGCTGGCAGGAATTGTTTAAGGGTATCCTCTTGCATAAGCTCCTCCATGCGGGCAGTTGTGTGTCATTCCTGTTGTCCGGATTATGTTCCGTAAAACTACAGGTATTTATATTATTATATCATTGCACTGTTTTGCCTGTCTATGACTGACATGGCAGAACTGCCTTTCTGAAAGGTCCTTTCCGGTCTTTCATTTGCAGCAGTTCCGGCGCCGCCTGTTTCCTTAACCCTAATCTTATTGTATAATATACTCATATCAATAACAGGCTGAATCAGAGCCTGTGGGAATGAAAATCTGAAAATACAGCAGAAATCTGATAAAACAAAAGAAAGGAACAATCATGGACAAACGGAAAACAGGCATTTTTCTTCTCATATTCCTGCTTGGACTCATAGCCGGATTCCTGCTCTCCAGCGCGGTGAGAGGACATGCAGCCGCAGATACTTCCGGTTCCCGGATATCCGGCAGACAGGAAAACATCCCCCTTATAACCACCGGAGAGGACTCAGCACTCCCGGCTTCCCCGGAACAAGCTGCCGTCAGCATATCTGCTCCCCAGGCCATACTGACCTCCGGACCGTCCTATCCTGAGTGGGACAAAAACACCACCTATACAGGCGGCGATCAGGTGGCCTGCGGCGGTAAAATATATATAGCCAGGTGGTGGACCTTAGGGGAGCTTCCAGGGCAGGCCGATGTGTGGGAGGCTGCTCCGCAGACGCCCCCTCCCGCAGATTCCCAGGCCGCTCCCACAGCCGGCGCCTCATCCCCGGTAAAGGTGGTGGGTTATTACCCTGACTGGAAATCCTACCAGCCCCAAAAGCTGCAGATGGATGTGCTGACCCACATCGCCTACGCATTTGCCATACCCACACCGGACAGCAGACTGCTCCCCCTGGAAAACCCGGAAACAGCAGTCCGCCTGATAGAGGATGCCCATAAAAACCAGGTCAAGGTCTTATTAGCTGTGGGCGGATGGAGCTATAACGGTGCCGAGCTGGAACCAGTCTTCGTGAGCGCCACTTCAACCAGTGAAAAAACCAGGCAGCTGGGCGATGAAATACTGGCCATGTGCAATGAGTACGGGTTTGACGGCGTGGACATGGACTGGGAGCATCCCAGGGTAGACGGGCCCTCCAAGGACCAGTACCAGGAGCTGATTCTTTACCTGGCAGACGCGCTCCATGCCCAGGGAAAGCTTCTGACCAGCGCTGTCGTCAGCGGGGTCAGCGCAGACGGCAATATTTATTATGATGCCGCGGCCCACAGCGATGCCGTGTTAAACGCAGTGGACTGGATTCATGTTATGGCCTATGACGGCGGTGACGGGGAACGCCATTCTTCCTATGACTTTGCAGTAAACAGCGCCGCCTACTGGTGCGGCACAAGAAAAATGCCGGCCGGTAAAGTGGTGCTGGGTGTTCCCTTCTACGGACGTCCCGGCTGGGCCGGTTACGGGGATATCCTGGCCGCTGACCCGGATGCCGGGAATAAAGACCATGCCATGGTGAGTGGAATGGATGTCTGGTATAACGGCATTTCCACCATAGAAAAAAAGGCCGCGTACGCCAGGAATAACCTAGGCGGAATCATGATATGGGAACTGACCCAGGACACGGACGATTCCGGCAAAAGCCTTCTGTCAGCCATCGGAAGGGGCATACAATGATCCCTATGTCCCGCTGTTTATCCCTGCGGATTGTAAGGACATTTTTCCTTCAGGCACTGTTCATTCCGGCCGTACAATCCGCATACTGTCTTTTTGGGCCGCTCCATCCATATCCCGAATTTCTCCCCCACAAAATCCACTGCCTCCAGTATGGCTGTGTAGGAATCCCGTTTACAGCATCTGGGTCCCCCTGTTTTGGCAATAGCCCCAAGGCTTCTGGAGGTCATCTCATTGCAAAGCCCCCACTCTTTTCCGCTTAAGGGTGAGGCCCCTGTAATCAGGCTGACAAAAATACCTGTACTCACAGCAGCCCCGCAGGTTCCCCACAAACCGCAGATACCTCCCGGCACCTGTGCCCCTCTGTTCCTCATTTCTTCCAGGGCCGCGTCCAAATCCAGTTCTCCCCCGGCGTTCTTATAGGCAGCCAGAAGCGCGGAGCCCACCAGCACATGGTGCTCCGGTCCATGCATATAGATATAGGGAGACAGGATGATTTTCTTCATGATTGCCACCGGATCCTTGCTGTCTGTATGCCTGCATATATCTTCAATGACACGCAGGCCCATCTGCTCATGGCAGCTGTCGCAGATAAAGTGACCGTTCACACATCTGGCATTGCTCATAAATGTTTTGTGACAGTAGGTACATTCCATTTCAATCTGACTCGGGAAATATTCCAGCGGCGCACCGCATACCAGGCATCCCGTTGTTTGTTCTTCCATTGCCGTATCCTCCTGTTAACCATTCATTTCTTATTCTTAGGCCAATCTCATTTCAGTATACCATAATCCCTATCCCCGTTAATACTTATTTTTCTGTTTTTATATCGGTTTTCACATTCACTTCCTGCCCTCCGCTGTTCCCCCTCCCCGCCCTCTTCCTGACGGTTCTTACCGCAAATCGAAAAAGAGCGCAAACCGCACGGAACCGCTCCCGGAACTGGTTTACACTCTTTTTCTCTACTCTCTGCTCAGGGTAGCGCCTGACCTGGCCGTGTTCACCAGGCGGGCGTACCGGCCGAGGAGACCCTTTTCTCTTGGACGCGTCACTGCCTTCCATTCCCTGCGTCTGGCTTCAAGTTCCTCGTCGCTGACCTCCAGATGGAGGTAATCCTTATACAAATCCACAGTTATCCTGTCCCCATCCTTAACCAGGGCAATTGGACCTCCCTCTGCTGCCTCAGGGCACAGATACCCGATGCTTAAGCCGCCGCTGGCCCCCGAGAAACGCCCGTCCGTGATGACCGCTGTGTTGGGTATTCCCTTGATGATTTCCGTAATCCGGTGCAGCTCCTTCATTCCCGGACCTCCCTTTGGACCTTCATAGCGTACAATAACGGCATCACCTTCCTTTATCTCCTTTGCCCGGAAAGCAGCATAACACTCATCCTCGCCCTCAAATACCCTGGCCGCGCCCTTAAAACGCCGCACTTCCATGGGAACTGCCGATGTCTTTACCAGGGCTCCCTGGGGCGCCAGATTGCCATAGAGAACCTGGATTCCGTCTGCCCTGGATACAGGATCGTCCATGGACTTTATAACTTCCCTGTCGCCATGAGACGTACGCTCCAGAATCTGCCCCAGTGTTTCCCCAGTCACTGTCAGCACATCCTTGTTCATTACAGACTCCAGCTCTTTCATCACAGCCGGTATTCCGCCTGCATAGTGCAGGTCTACCACGGTCCGGTTTCCGTTGGGTACAATGGAGCACAGTACCGGCGTGGCAGTGGTAATCTTTGAAAAATCATCCCAGTCCAGGGAAATCCCCAGCTCTGCCGCCAGCGCCGGTAGATGAATCAGGGCATTCAGGGAGCCTCCGATAGCGGAAAGAAGGGTGATGGTATTCTCCAGCGCCTCCCGTGTCATAATCTGGCTGGGGCGAATCTGCTTCTCCACCATCTTCATCACAACCCGACCTGATTCTCTTGCGCTGAAACGGCGCATGCTGGTGCTTGAAGGAATCAGGCTTCCTCCCGGCAGCATCATACCCAGGGACTCACAGAGAGCGCCCATGGTATTGGCTGTTCCCAGAAAGGGACAGATTCCGGGGCCCGTGTAATATTTGAGCGTTCCCTCAATCAGCTGCCGCTCTGTTATCTCTCCCCGCAGGAACTGCTGGCGCAGTTCCTTTGACTCATTGGGTTTTATCTGGGCATAGCAGGGACCGGCCGTGACAATAACTGAAGGAAGGTCAATCCGTGCTGCTGCGTTCAGCATTCCCGGCACGATTTTATCGCAGGAACCCATGTACACTACTCCGTCAAACACTCCCTCGCCCACCACCATGGCCTCAATGGAATCCGTGATGATTTCCCTGTGGGGCAGACAGTATCGCATACCGGAGTGCCCCTGGGCAATACCGTCACACATGGCTACCGTGTTAAACTCAATGGGCTCGCCGCCGGCTTCCAGGATTCCCTTCTTTACCTCCTCAGCCAGCTGTTTTAAAGGCTCATGTCCCGGACATATCTCATTCCAGCTGTTGGCAACGGCAATGAGCGGCTTGTGGTCCAGGGAGTCGATGGAAACGCCTGCCGATGCCAGATGGGCCTTGGATATGGCTTTCTGGAACGGCTCCAATTTATCAATTGCCCGCAACATCATTTCCTCCTGCTAACATTGTTTTCTTCTTGTTATAACGATTCATGAACACCCATACGGCTGCCATAACCGCAATCAGTACCGGCACAAAAATGTACGGCTTCTTGATGAATGCCTCGTACACCAGAAAGCTTACCGTAAGGCTGGTGGCAGCGAAGGATGTAATCATTCCTTCCCCCAGGTCCAGTCCCACGGAGGTGGCCAGTTGGGTCAGGACAGGCGCTGTAGCCGTACCTGCCAGCAGGATGGCCCCTGTACACACCAGGCCCATGATGATGTTCTTAAACAGGTTTCCTCTGGTGATAGCAACCACCAGGGCCACACGGAAGGTCACAACCGCCAGGTCCGCAAAGGGAAGCACGCGGTTTCCCGGAAGTACGGCAGCCATAAGGATGGTTAGCGGAATGACAATCAGGGATGTGGTGATGACATCAGGATTTCCCACTACAACCGCCGCATCCAGGCCGATAAGGAATTTCCTGCCCTTAAACTTCTCCTGGGTAAACTTTTTGGCAGCCTCTGAGATTGGCATAAGTCCTTCCATAAAAAGAGAGGTCATCTTGGGAATCAATACCATGACAGCCGCCATGTTTACGCCCAACGCCATAATATCAGCCACTGAATACTTTGCCAGAACACCGATAACGCAGCCAAGTACCAGGCCCATGATGGTGGGTTCACCAAAGAATCCCAGATATTTCTTGGCATCCTTGATTTCAAAATCAATCTTGTTGATTCCGGGTATCTTATCCAGCAGCCAGTTAAGGGGTGCTGCGATAATGATGGAGGAAAGAGCTGACATGGTTGGAAGGGATACGCCGGGAATACCGAAGTAATCCTCCACCAGAGGCGCGGTCCAGTCTGACAGCTTAAATGTGATAATGGCCATGATGACCGTTGCACCGATACCCATTGCCACATTTTTAGTCACAAAATAAACCATGATTCCTACGATTGCCATGTGATGATAATTCCAGATATCCACATCCAGGGTATCTGTGGCCTTCAGTACCAGCATAACAATGTTGGTGGCCAGAATACAGAATATAAGGATAGCGATAATCGGCGATGACCATGTAACTGCCGCGATGGCTCCCCAACCCACATCCAGAATGTCCAGCTTAATACCGAAATTCTGCACCATGGCCTGGGCGGCAGGCCCCAGATTGCTCTTCATCATGTTGATGACCAGATTAATACCCGCAAAGCCAATGCCGATGGTAAGGCCGCTTCTGAAAGCCTTTGATAATTTCACCCGGAAAATAAGCCCTATGATGGTTATGATGATTGGAAGCATGACCACAGCGCCTGCATCCAGAATCGTATTGAAAATATTATAAAGTATCTGCATATGATTAATCTCCCCTAAGATTTCATTTGTCTTTCATAGCCTACGGCTGTCTGTCCTGAGCGCGTTTGAGACACACTCAAACCCCTTTTTATTTCAGATGGGACAGAATCTCATCCAGCGTTGCATCCTCATTAATTCCTGTCAGCAGGGAAATGGCGCCTACCACCGGGATATTCACATTGCCGCCCGTAAACTTTCCTGTGGTAACCAGCAAATCAAAATCATCCGCCTTGGATTCCACCTCCAGAAGCTTGCACTGGGTTACAGATACCGGGATTCCGTTGTCTTCACATTTCTCCCTGATTTTGGTTGCCACTACCGTTGATGTTGCGATTCCATTTCCACATGCCACTAATATACGTTTCATTTTTATTTTCTCCTTTGATAGTCTCTTTTAGTTTTCATCTTCCAGCAGATACTGCTTGATGATTTTATGGATGGTGTCAGGCTGTCCTGCCTCCACTATGTGTTTCATATCCTCCTGGTTCTGAATCAGCTTTACGATTCGCTGAAGCATCTCAATATGTCCGTGGGCCTCTGTCAGGGCCAGCATGATGACCAGGCTTACCGGTACGTCATTGTCAGGCTCATCCATGGCCCTGAAGGGAGCCGGTGTCTTAAGCACCGCCACGCAGATGGCCGCCTCATTAACATGGCAGATATCCGCATGAGGAATGGCCACGTTGATTCCCCCGGTCTTAAGACCCGTGGGGAAGGACTGCTCCCGCTCCAGGATGGCCTGTTTATATGTATCCTTTACAATGCCCTTTTCACAGAGATAATCTGTCATGGCAGACAGAACCTCCCGGTCCGTCATAGGTTTGTCAAATTCCAGAATCAATGATTCATTAAACGCAATGCCGCTCATGATTCTTTTTCCTCCATACTCTTCATTTTCTCTTCCATGGCTGCTATGGAACCGCGGATTCCCTCTTCATTTTCATTCAGTATATCCTCTTTCAGGAAAATACCCGAACCGATTCCCGCAAATGATGCCCCTGCCGCAAAGTACTCCTGTACATTTGAGGTGCCAATGCCCCCCACGACCATCAGCGGCATTTTCCCCAGAGGCGCCTGGATATCTGACACATATCTGCTCCCAAGCCTGCCGGCAGGGAATATCTTCACAATATCCGCCCCGTCCAGAAAACTCTGTCTGATTTCCGAAGGTGAAAAAGCCCCCGGTACAGACACCACGCCGCGCTCCCGGCACAGGTCCAATATGCGCTTTTCAAATACCGTGGGAGACAACAAAAAGGCTGCACCTGCCTCAATGGCCTCCACGGCTTCTTCATAAGTAAGGACCGTGCCGGCTCCCACCATGATTTGTGCTCCAAATTCCTGGCTGATTTTCCGTATGGATTCCAGGGCTCCCGGAGTATTCATGGTAATTTCAACGGAGCCTAAGCAGGTCCCCACCAGGTTCTTGACAACCGTGCGGGTCTGTGAATAGGTATAGCCTCTTAAGATTACTGTCACTTTCGGAAATTTTTCTATATTCATCATTCTCGCTCCTTTCTGACAATATATAAAGCAAGAATGATGCCAACTAATTGACTGATTTTGTATTTTTACATAAAAGATTACGGATCTCTTCCCGTGTCCGGCTGGCGCGGATGGCAGAAACCATGGATTCATCAGAAATAATCTGATACAGCTGTTCAAAATATTTTCTGGAATCCTCCTGAATGGCCAGCACAAAAATAACATCCACGGTGTTGACTCCATCCCATAAAACGGGTTTGTCTAATTTTGTAACAGAAATGACTGGTTTTGTAACCAATCCAGGGTCGCCATGAGGAATGGCGATCCCCTGGCTGAGCCGGGTAGTCATCATTCCCTCCCGCTTATAGACGCTGAGAAGGAATTCCTGCCGGACCAATCCTTCCTCTGCCATATGTCCCACTGCCTCATCTATAATCTGGTCCTTAAACTCCGCCTCTGTCCTTATATAGATATGGCCCAGAGAGATAACCTCCGACAGCTGGTTTTCTTCGAACATGGCACTCCGCTTTAATATGCCGCGAAGCTGCCTGATGCCCTCCGGGCTGTAAACCCGGCTTACAGATATAAACGGATAAGTGCCTGAATCCGGATTGATGGTGCCCACAATAGCCAGTATCTCATACTCCTTTTCCGTATTGGCAATGATGCGATCAATGCTGGAATCCTCAATGTACCCCCTGGTCACTACAACGGTCCCGGCCAGGTTGCTCTTCAGGCGTTCCGTCAAATGTTCCTTTAATTTTACGGCAGCTCCCTGTCCTGTGATGCACAGGCACAAAATCGCTTTTTTCCTGGACTCGCTCTGTTCCCTGGTTCCGGTAAGTTTAATCTTGTCCAGTTCATCCGCAATCTCGTTCAGGGATTCATCCGTCCACATGGTCTTTCGCACTGCTTCCACCACCATCATGGTGTCTGTACGGGGCAGCACTCTGACCTGCATGCCTGTCTCCTCCCGAATCTTCTGTCCCACATTCAGGAGTGATCCCATGTCAGCCAGCACGATGCAGCCTTTTCCCTGGTTGACGCGCCTGGCCATATCCACTGTCTTTTCCGCCATCTGAGCCGGCGTATCCCACAGGTTCATATCCACTCCAACAGCGTGTTCCGTTCCCATGATGGCATTGGCAACCTGGGCCAT
This sequence comes from Enterocloster sp. 210928-DFI.2.20, assembly GCF_020554465.1. Classification (NCBI taxonomy): domain Bacteria; kingdom Bacillati; phylum Bacillota; class Clostridia; order Lachnospirales; family Lachnospiraceae; genus Enterocloster; species Enterocloster sp. 210928-DFI.2.20. Next base: position 277,861 of record NZ_JAJCHK010000002.1, on the reverse strand, counting down.
TCCGCTGGCCACTGGGCCATGGGATACCACCAGCACCCCAATTCTCCCCTCCTGGGCCATGTCCTTTTTCCTGAATTTCCTGAAGTACATGGCCAGGAATGCCTTTTCCTCTTCCGGCAGGGTCAGATAATACTTTTTCTGTATTTCATCCACAGCATAGCAGGCAGCTTCATAATCCTCGTAAGACTGCTGGCGAATATTCTCCATGCCTGGGTACACCATACGCCCGTGACTGCGCATCCGCTCCATGGCCATGTTCAGATGAATGGCCAGAGGAAACACCACCTGTTCCTCCAGCCCGGGAAGCCGTTTTCTGGCCAGATCACAGATATCCCTCGTCATGCGCAGAATGTCGTCCCCCACAATAGCGGCAATCTCGTCCTCCCGTATCCCCGACTTCTGGAATTCATGGATATGGCGCTGGAACCTTGACTCTATCTCGTCGGTGAGCTGGACTTCGATGTCCTGTTCCCTAAGGCCGTCCCTCAGCAGCTGGTCGTACTTTTCCTCCAGGGATTCATATATGTTAAAGCCCTCCAAAAAGGTTTCCGTTCCTGATTTTCCTGCTGATTCCCCGGTATCATCGGGAAACACATAACAGTCGTCAGGGCACAGTTCCTTTATATCTTTGGTAATCCGGTCAGGCACATAACCCTTCCTCAGGTTCTCCGTCAGGCTGGCGAATGATACGGTGATACGTCCGTCCTTTCTGGCCCGTCCTTCCAGAAACGCTTTGGCACAGCACACCTGTATATCCGATTTAAGCTGTCCCACATTGCCCGGGCAGTCCCCGCCCAACAGACACCAGAGCGCCTGCTGCCTTATTTTTATCTGTTTCCCCAGACGTCTGGATTCCCACTGGAAAAACCGCAGGATAAACTGCAGCTTCTCTCCCGCCGGCCGGTCCTTTAAGGAGGGAATTTCTATCACCATGGGAATCCTGCGCCTGAAGGTCAGAAGCAGGGAGCTCTGGGGATTTTCCGTGGTTGCGGCAATGACCATCACATGGCTTTCCCGCTGGGTATCCACTTCCCCCAGACGTCTGAACCTCCCCTTATCCATCAGATAAAAAAGGATCTCCTGGCCCTCCGGGGGCAGCCTGTGCACCTCATCCAGGAACAGAATTCCCCCATTGCACAGCTCCACTACCCCCTTTTTGTTGTCAGAAGCGCCGGTGAATGCCCCCTTGCTGTATCCGAAGAGCTGGGCCAGCAGAAGCTGGGGATTATCCGCATAATCCGCACAGTTAAACTCAAAGTAGGGAGCGTCCTTACCAAAATTTTCAGTACCGCAGGCATACTCATGCATGAGCTCCGCCAGAAAGCTTTTCCCCACGCCAGAAGGTCCGTATATAAGGCAGTGCAGCCCTCTGGGCGGATACAGCACGGCAGCCTGGGCACGGGTAATCTGAGTCTTCATGCTACCGTCAAACCCTACAAAAGCGCTGAACGCATTAGCCCTTTCATCCTCCGCCCCGGATTCCGCAGGTTCTTCATATTCCGCATGTTTCGCATATTCCGTATGTTTTGCATATTCCGTATGTTTCGCTAAATCCGGTGCCAGACCGGCTCCCTCCTTCTCCTGGCAGTCGCCAAAAGGAGTCCATATCTCCAACAGTTCCTCCCGCAGCCTGCCTGCGGCATATTTTCCTATCCTGTAGCCGGCTTCCTCCAGCATCCTGGTAAGCCCGCGGTCCGACACATCCGGATGTTCTGTCAGAATCCGCTTCATGTCCTCAAATATGACCGGCTTCCTCCGCTTCCTGGAATCAGGTATATGGTGCTCCCGGCGCACCGTGGTCACATCCTCCCTGAATACCTGCAGTCGGGACGCTATCTCCTCATCTGTCAGGGGATTCTTACTGTCCTCACCTTTTATGATTTGCAATATCCGTTCTTCCATGCGCGCATTCTCCCATACAATCATACAGCCTGTTTCAATGAGTATTATCATACCATCTTTTGATATGATTTACCACATGGCAATCCAGCCAGCTTCCCCTATTGGCAGTTGCTTACAAGGCGCTGCGCCAGACATTCTTCCAGAAACTCCACACAGTACTGTTCCAGATGCATCAGCCCTTCCTTTTCTATTGGAAAATGGCCCGCCCCCTTTAACAGCTTCATATCCTTGCTGCAATTCAGTCTGTCATAGAATATTCTGCTGAGACTGGCATCTGTCCATCTGTCATTTTCCGGGTGCACCAGAAGCACGGGACACCTGCTAAAGCGCTCCGGCTCCGGGTGGATATGAGGATTTAAAAGCGTGTGCAGAAATGCCACTGGCACCTTTGCCCCGGAAGAACGCCTGTCTCTCATCAGCACCTCAGCCAGTTCCTCATGGTTTACGATTGCCTTCATATTCCCCACCCACTTTATAGGCACTTTTATAAAGCCCAGCCATGCGGATACCTTTGATATGAGCCTGAGGCCGTGTTCTGCCATCCACCCGGAACTCACAACGTTTTTCCGGACCAACGGCTCTCTCTGGTCCAGAAGGCAGGTTGCTATCACTCCCTGAATCTCAGGCAGTCCGGATGCAGTCTGATATGCCAGGATTCCCCCTGCGCTGAGGCCGAACAGAAAGGTAGGCCTTATCTCCCTGGCCTGATAGTACATGACTATCTCAGCCGCGCAGTCCACCCAATCCTGGTATACCACCTTTCCGTAATACTCGGTCATTCCATAGAGGGGAAGGTCCGGACAGATTACCTCGTAACCCTGCTTCATGAGGGGTACTGCTATCAAAGACAGAAGCCTTCCGTTTCCCCCCACACCGTGAAACAGTATAACCCGCGCTTTTGCTTCTTTTACCCTGTAGTGGTCTATATGTATGCCAAACCTGCCTATTCCCACAAAATACTCATCCGGCCGCCAAACGCCGGTCAGCCGGTTTTCTTCCGGCAGGTATTCCTGTACTTTCTTCCAGTATCCATCTTTTCCGTAATACATGTGTGTCCCTCCGCTTTGCGTCATTACTGTTTTTAAGCCATGAGCCGGATAAAATGAACGGTACGGCAACGCAAAAAGACATAGCCCGCATTCTTATGAAAGATGCAGGTTATGCCTTGAATCTGCCGGTGCATAATCCTATATTGTTATAATCACAATCCTGGCTTCCGTCGCTGTCAGCGTCGTCCATCCTTATTCCAAGCTCCTCTTGCCAATCACTAAAATAGTTGTCTTTACATAGTTATGTTAAAGTTATATTGAAATCATTGTGTGAATGCAGATACCTCTGTATTATGCAGCATTATACGGGATGGGCGGCGGGTTGTCAACGGTATACACGGAATCTTAGCGGATTTTTAATATACGGAAATTTAACAGATTCTTGCCCCCACCCCCAAACAGAACCGTTCTGCTCCAAGTCTCAATCCCTTCCCATCCTGTCCTCATATACCTTCCGGTAATCCTCCACCATGCGTTCGTATTCCTTCCGTTCAAACTGCCACAAGGGAGAGCATATCCAGGTGATATTCTCCTCCCCCTGCATATAGGGCTTCGTATAGTTTCGCCTCCTGCGAATCAGTTCTTCATCCCAATGTTCCGACACCCATTTCCTGTATTCAGGACTGTCAAATTGCTCACATGCTATGTTGTCCCCATATTCCTCCCAGTCCTGGTCCGAATATGCTTCCAGGCACAGGATACCAGACTGCTTCTCCATCCGGAAATCCTGGTTTTCCAAATTCAGCACCCCCAGACTGTCCCAGTATACAGTACCCGGTTCCTTCCTGATTTTCGCCATTATGACAATGCAGCTCAAATCGCAGTCATCCTCGCACACAAGTACAGGCACATTCAAGTCCTCCGCCGAATCCACCATCTCCCAGATAAAACGGTTCTCAGCCTTCCATACCAGCTCACCTGTCCATGCGGGCAGCAGTCCTTCCAGGGAGCCGAATACTTCCAGCCTGGGACATGCCCCTGCACTTACCGCCTCATTCAGATATCTGACAATGGGTCTGCCGTCAATCATCCAGTAGTATTCCCCGTAATCATATATGGTTTGTACCAGCTCCATGTGAATCCGGTTCATGCATTTTCCTCCTGGCTTATTCCCCGCTCCAAAATCCCCTGTCCTAAAACCACTTTTTCCTCTTAAAGAACCATATTTCCACTGCCACAATCAGCAGGCAGAGAATGCAGATCACTGCGTAGCCATAGGGAAAGCCCAGCTCCGGCATATTGATAAAATTCATGCCGTACCATCCCGCGATCAGGGAAAGGGGCATGAATACAGTAGTCACAATGGTGAGGAATTTCATGATTTCATTCTGGCGTATGTCCACCTGGGTCTGGTGCATTTCACGCAGCTGCATGGAATACTCCTTCATCATCTGCACCGTGGAATAAAGGCGCCCCGCCTTATCGGAAAACAGGCCAAACAGCAGGCTGTCCCTTTCATTCCCTCTCTCGGCCGCATCCTGCTGCAGGGTTTCCCCCATGTCGGAGAGCTGTTCATAGTAAACGCTCAATGCGGACAAATCCTTCCTGGCTGCCAGGATTCTCACGTCAAATTCCTCTGACTCCCTCTTAAGCAGTCCTTCCTCCAGACGTGTCAGGCTGTCCTCGTACTGCTGGAGAAAAATCACATCCTCCTTCAGCAGATATTCCATCACATCAAAAAGCTGCAGGGAAGGAGATGTTACATCTGTCATCTGGTAATCCTGCATCTCATCCAGAAGCCCCCTTACATAACCGCTGTCATCCATAAAGATCAGCTTTTCCCCGGTAAGGCAATAGCCGAATACCTGCTTTTCCTTTGACGGGTCCTCCTTGGAAGGAATGGCAAAAGTGCCTGCCACCGCTGCTCTAAACACATCTGCCTTGCAGAACCGTATATGGTTCAGACCGCTGCCGGAAAATATTCTCCGGTAAATATCCGGGCAGGCGGTCCGAAACTCTTCCATGGTAAGGATTTCAACCGGATGGGACTGCCCGGCGGATACACCGGCATCCGGGTCATCCTTGCTGTGATCATTCCAATGGTATTTCATATGGTATCCCCCATGCTTTTTTATGTCATTGTAACACGGAACAGCCAGGACGTCAAAAGGCCGGGCGCCTGTGACTGGCTGCCCGGCCTTTTATTTTAAATAGTCTTAAAGTGACTGGTTCCCTACAGATAATGAGGGGTCTTTGGTGTCAGCACCTCACTGCCGTCCTCCGTTATCAGCACCATATCCTCAATATTAAATCCATTGACTCCCCGTATATAACAGGGCACCTCCATAGCCAGGACCATGCCTGGTTCCAAAAGCCGTTCTGCGGAAGCATTGATATACGGCTCCTCTGCCGTGGCAGGACCCAGGCTGATGCTGTGGCCGCAGTGGCCTCTTCTGTAACAGGGATACTGCTCTTTTACATATTCATAGGCAGTCCGGAACAATTCACAGACAGGAAGCCCCGGCCTTGCGGCTGCAATCATCCTTCTCTGTCCCTCATACAGGCGGTCCTTCAGCCGGAACAGCTCCGGGGCGGCATCCTTCATAACCCATGCCCGGGAAGTATCCGTGGTATAAAAATCAAACTCCGCATTGACCCCGGCATCATATTTGACCACATGGGTGCTCTCTATGATTCCGTCCTCCGGGAGCGTGAGCCTGGCTCCCGAAGGGCCTGTGGAAAACATAGACCATGAGCTGGGTACACAGAAACCCGTTGCAATGACTGACTGTCTGAAACAGTCCGCCATCTCTCTTTCTCTCACCCCCGGCCGCACCATCCGGCTCACCTGGTAAAAGCCTTCATCCGCAATCCGGCACAGGGTGCGGAACATCTGTATCTCATCCTCCGCTTTCACGCTTCTGGCCAGTACAAACATGGACGATATATCCACAAATTCGGCTTCCGGAAACGTCTCCTGAAGCTGCCGGAAATAGGGTACATTCAGATACGCAAGCTCCACTCCCAGCTTCTTATGGGCCAGGTCCATGTCCCGTACCATTTTCTTCAGCATGTCAAAGGAGGATTCCATGGATTGTTTATCGACTGTTTTGGCAGCCCCTGTGATTTCGTCCCAGGTCTTTACTCCCACCCAGGTATCATAGGGACGAACCACAAACTCCGAAGCCTCCTCTCCCAGTCTTTCCTTCTGTTCCCTCACCCGCTTTTCAAACGTGAGTTCCTCATAGTCCATGGTGGTAAGCTGGGTGGCAGTCTTGTCATCCGAGGACATGACTGCCAGAGCAAAACCAGGCTGTCTTGAAACCGTGTGCTGGTGTCCTGCAAACCCTGTCACATAGTGGAAATTTTCCGGCGATGACACGATAGCACCATCCAGGCCCCTTTCCCGGAGCATTGACTTAATCCGGCGCTCCTTTGGTTTTATGACTACCTTCTCATATTTCATTTTTCTGCGCTCCTAACTGCATGTGCTGCCCCGCACATCTGCCAGTTCATGGTCCGGCAAATTTACCGTCCCATCTTCCTGTCCACGGCTGCCTTTAACTGTCCCAATGCCCTTTCAATGGTCGCCCTCGGACACGCAATGTTCATGCGCATGTAGCCGCCGCCCTCCGGTCCGAATCCCCGTCCGTCGTTTAAGGCCAGTCCTGCCTCCTGCACCATGAATGTCTGAAGCTCATCCCCTGAAAGCCCCAGCTCCCGGCAGTCCAGCCACAGCAGATACGTGCTCTCCGGCTTAAGAAAATGAATTTCCGGTATATTTTTCTTCAGGTAATCCCATGTATAGTCAATATTCCCCTCCAGGTAATCCAGAAGCTGCTCCAGCCATTCCCCGCCTTCCCGGAATGCGGTTTCCACAGCCACCAGACTAAAACAATTATTGCGGTGTACATCCATGCCGAACCAGAATTTCTCATATCTATCCTTCATCTCATGATTTGGGAAGAACAGGGTAGCTGCCTGAAGTCCTGCCAGGTTAAATGTCTTGGTAGCCGAGGTGCAGGTGATGGTAATATCAGCAATTTCTCCGGAAACACCTGCCATAACAGTATGGCGATGTCCATACAGCATCAGGTCGGAATGAATCTCATCGGAAATAATGGGTATCTGGTATCGGACGCATATGTCCCCTACCTTTTCCAGCTCCTCCCTTGTCCAGGAGCGCCCCACCGGGTTGTGCGGATTGCACATGATTAAAAGGCCGGGCCTGCGCTTTGCGGCTTCCTCAAAAGCCTCATAATCAATTTCATAATACCCGTCCTGCTCCTTAAGTGAAACAGTCAGCGGAGTCCTGCCGCTGTTGACAACGGAATCATGGAATTCAGAGTAGACCGGAGTAAAATACATCACCTCCTGGCCCGGCTCCGTAAACTCGCGCACAATGGTGCAGATAGCCGGAATGACGCCCAGGGCAAATGCCGCCAGGCTTTTGTCAAAGTCATAACCGTTGCGGTCCTTCTGCCACCGGCACACAGCTTCATAGTAGGAAGCAGGCCGCGTGGTGTAGCCAAATATCCCCTGTTTGTTTCTCTCCTCCATGGCGTCCATGATGGGTTGGGCAGTTTTCAAATCCATATCTGCAATCCACATGGGAATCAGGCCCTCCCTGCCGAATTTTCTGGCGCATTCATCATACTTTGCAGAAAAATTACGGCTGCGGTCCACGGGTTCATCAAAATTATATTTCAAATCGTTTATCCTCCTTTTTGCGGGGAAAATACTCCGCTAAAATAACCGTAGGGAGCCCCCTCCCGGGCCGCCCATACCGGCCGGCTGCAAGGAGGGAATTCTCCCCTTTCATCAGAGCCTGTTCCTGCAGGCTCCGGTGCTGTATTGCGCAAATTCATTAAACACAGTACTAATTTTTCAGTCTTGGGTCCAGGGCATCCCTCAGGCCGTCCCCCACCAGATTCAGGGATAAGGCAATGGTTGCAATGGTCAGCCCCGGAAACAGTACGCCCCATACAGAGTAGCGCATATACTCCTTTGCGTCGGAAAGCATGGAGCCCAGCTCCGGAGCCGGCGGCTGCTGGCCCAGGCCAAGATAGCTGAGGGCTGCCGTATTCAGAATCTGCGCCGCCACAGCCATGGTGGCCTGCACTATAATTGTTCCCACTGCATTGGGTAATATGTGTCTTACTATGATGAATACAGGGGAACAGCCGTAAGCCTTGGCAGCCTCTATGTACTCCATGTCCACAATATTAAATACCGCGGACCGGACCACCCTGGTAAAGCCGGGTACCTGGGAAATAATGAGCGCCAGAATCAGGTTGCGTATACCGGCTCCCAGGGACGCCGCTATGGCAATAGCCAGAAGCAGTGTTGGAATCCCCATAAATACGTCCAGTATGCGCATCAGCACCGTATCCACCTTGCCCCCGTAATAAGCCACGATGGACCCCAGCAGACAGGCAATCAGACAGGCCACTGCCGTGGATACAATACCCACGGTCAGGGACACCCTGGCCCCGAAGAGCACACGGGCAAAAATGTCGCGGCCATAATCGTCTGTTCCAAACAAATGGTGCAGGGAGGGCCCCAGAAATCTGGCATCATAATTCTGGGTAATGGCATCCGCCTCATAGTCGCAGATAACCGATGCAAAGGCCGCCAGAAGGACCACGGTTACGATAATGACAAAGCCAACCATAGCCAGCTTGCTCCTTCGGAAGCGTTTCCATATCTCAGCCGCACGGCTCTGTTTCTTCCTGTCTTTCTTAACTGTATCAGGTTGCAGGTTGTCGTTTGGCACGTCTAACACCTCCTACATATTTGGCTTTGATTCTTGGGTCAATGTATGCGTATAAAATGTCCACAATCAGTATAATCACCACATTGAGGGCTGCCAGAAACAGGATACAGGCAGTTGTCTGGGGAATGTCCTTGGAGCGGATGGACGTGATGGTCAGGGAGCCCAGTCCCGGTATTCCGAAAATGGATTCCACCAGTACGGTGCCTCCCAACAGGTAGCCGAATTCATTTCCAATGACCGTGATAACCGGCAGCAGCGCATTTCTCAGTGCATGCTTGTAAATAACAGTATGTTCAGACGCTCCCTTTGCCCGTCCTGTCCTTACATAGTCCTGGCGGATGGTCTCCAGCATGTTGGAACGGGTCAGCCTGAGTATGCTGGCTGCCGTGGCCATGGCCAGGGTCACCACAGGCATGATAAAATGCTTCATGGTGACCACTCCTGTAAAGGTGGATGGCAGAAGGCCCAGCTTCAGCGAAAACAGCATAACAAACATCATTGCCAGCCAGAACTGGGGCACTGCGGCAAAAAACATGGCCAATATGGTACTGACAAAATCCAGGCCCGAATATTGCCGCACCGCCGATATGACGCCGATGGGAACACCTATCATCACTGCCAGGCAGATAGAAAGCACACCTATGCGGAATGTCACGCCAAAACGGGAAAAGATTTCATCAAATACAGGCTGACGGGTTCTGTAGGAGGTTCCGAAGTCCCCGTGAAGGGCATCCTCCAGATAGTGCACATACCTCACCACAAACGGGTCGTTCATCCCCAATTCTTCATTCAGCTTATCAATCTGTTCTTTTGTTGCCGATGTTCCCAGGATGGCAGAGGCAGGGTCACCCGGTGTAAATGACATGATACCATATACGATGAACGACACGCCCAGCAATACCGGAATCATCAGCAGCAACCTTTTCAAAACATATTTAATCATAGATATGCTTCCTTTCAGATATCGGTAGTTCAGACATCCGGCTTAAAACGTGCCGGCCTTAATCCCAGTGCATATCCCGAAGGGTTGAGAAACCGGAATCATAGGATCTGTCTACCGTGACTCCCTTATTGTATGCGCATGTAACCACACGGTCATAAATGGGGATTATGATTGTATCTTCATACAGCTTCTTCTCTATAACAGAGTAAATGTCCTTTCTCTGTTCCGGGTCCTGACATACGGAACCGTCCTGAAAAGCCTTGTCAACATCCGCATCATTAAGCCTGGAGAAATTATATCCGCCGATAGCGCTGGACATGAACACCGTACTCCAGAAATCCACATCAGGGTCCATAGTCTGTACGATGGTGGACATGGCAAAATTACCGGACTTCATATCGGAAACCCATGTATTGGCCTCCAGCTGTTCCACGGAAATATTCACACCAATCTGTTTTAACTCTTCCTGGTAGACAACGCCAATTTTCTTATAGTTCTCATAGCCGACCACGAAGGGGATTTCCTCTCCATTATAGTCAGTCTTTGCCAGATACTCTTTCGCCTTATCCAGATTAAACTCAGGTGTTGTGTACTTGCCGGAATACCCAGCGGTCCTCTCATCCCATAACAGGCTGGATACCTTGGCAACGCCGTCCATACCCACTTCCACAATATGTTCCCGGTTGGTGGCATAAGCCAGGGCCATACGGAAATTCGGGTCGCTTAAGAAGGGCGCTTCCAGGTTCATGACTATGTATCCGCTACCCATGGTAGGATTCAAATCCAGCACCAGATCCTGGCTGTCCTTAAGCTCCTGCACCGCGATTGGCGGGATGGTGTACGTCATGTCAATCTCACCTGTCTGAAGAGCTGTAAGCGCTGTCTCCGGATTAGTCAGCACCACATAGTTGGCCTCTCTGATCTGAGGCAGGGCATCATGGTAATCATCAAAGCGTTCCAGGACAACCTGGGAGCCGGAATCCCACTGTTTAAATTTATATGGTCCTGTACCGACTGGCATCTGCCTGATGTTGTCGCCGGCCTCATTTACCGCCTTCTCATTCATGATACATACCGTGGAGGCCACTGCTGTCAGGAACGGTACATATGGCTGGTCCAGAACGATTTTTACCGTCAGGTCATCCACGGCTTCCGCCTTGACGATATTCTTTGTGAAATTAGACATCTCACTGGATTCCTTGGCGCGCATCATGGAAAATACCACGTCGCCCGCAGTCAGGGTCTCCCCATTGTGGAACTTAACGCCTTCCTTCAGGCTGAAGGTATACTCTGTGCCGTCCTCGCTGATGCTGTAATCCTTGCACAATACATTTTCATATTTGCCGTCATAATAGCGCAGCAGACAGTCGAATATATTGCTGTACACCACCTTATCCAGGTCCATGCCGCTGTTATATGGGTCAAAGCCCGCAAAGTCGGAATAGACAGCAATCTTGATGGTATCCTTTCCTCCTTCCGGGTTTCCTGCATCCGCCGCCTTCTCGGTTCCTGCACCAGCGCCTCCCCCTGAGCTGCCCCCTGAACTTTCTCCGCACCCAGCCAGGGCACCGGCTGCCATTGCGCACACTAAAAGCATGCTGATTAATTTCTTCTTCATCTGTTTACCTCCCTTAATTTAGTTAAATAATACACATGCAACTTGGTGGTTCTCTGAAACATTTTTCAAAGGAATATCATGGCCCATACATTTTTCCGTTGCCCTTGGACATCTCGGCGCAAAACGGCAGCCCGGAGCCGGGTCAATGGGACTCACGATTTCTCCCTTTATGCTCTGTCTTTTCCTGTTCCTTCCCTGAAGCCTGGGTACCGGTATGGAATCCAAAAGCGCCTGGGTATAAGGATGGAGCGGATTCTTAAATAGTTCCCTGCTGGAAGCCTTTTCAATGCACTGGCCCAGATACATGACCATGATTTCATTGGAAATGTGCTTTACCACAGACAGGTTATGGGTGATGAACATATATGTAAGGCCTCTCTGCTCCTGCAAATCCATTAACAGGTTCAGTATCTGTGCCTGGATGGAAACATCCAGAGCCGATACCGGCTCATCGCAGACAATGAACTTTGGATTTAAGGACAGGGCCCTGGCAATCCCAATGCGCTGGCGGCGTCCGCCGTCCAGTTCGTGTGGATACGCATTGTACAGACGGGAGGCCAGGCCCACCGTGTCCATCAGTTCAGCCACCCGCTTTTCCACCTCAGATTTCTTCCGGCAGATCTTGTTCACCATCATAGGCTGCCCTATGGTTTCGCTGACTGTCATACGCGGATTCAGGGACGCATACGGGTCCTGGAAAATAATCTGCATATCCGTGCGCAGATTCTGCATATCCTTCCTTCCGCATTTTAAGATGTCCTTGCCGTCAAAGAAAATCTGCCCTGCATTAGGCTCTGACAGCCTCAGTATGGTTCTGCCCAGCGTGGACTTGCCGCACCCGGATTCCCCTACCACTCCCAGGGTCTGTCCCTGCATGATCTGCATGTTCACATCGTCCACTGCATGGAGTTCACCGGCAGGAGTATGGAAATACTTTTTTAAAGATTTCGTCTCAAGTAATATTTTTTTATCAGACATGCCAATTTCTCCTTATACCTTGTCTTGGTGCCTTAAAAATATAGCGGTTATTATATTTGCGCCGTAGCCTGCTTTGTCCCCAGAGGTCCCGGGCAGAGCCAGGCGGATTCCTCAGTACAGACTGCAGGAGCGGGTTATGAGACACCTTCCGGTCCATCCTGGTACAGGTGGCACCGAATCATATGGGTTCCCTCCACACATTCCGGCGGCTGGGCATTCTTACATATATCCATACATTTAGGACAGCGGGGATGGAACTTGCACCCAGGGGGTAAATCCGTGGGGTCCGGCATCAGTCCGTCAATAGGATTGAGCCTCCTGCTTTCCACCTCCAAATCCGGTATGGAGCCAAACAGTCCTTCTGTATAAGGATGTCTGTTCTTTCCTTCATATATATCTTCCGCCGTGCCGTACTCAATGATTTCTCCGGCGTACATGATTGCCACCTTGTCGCATATCTCAGCCACAATCCCCAGGTCATGGGTAATCAGGATGATGGACGTGTTGATTTTCTCCTTCAGCTCCTGCATCATATCCAGAATCTGCGCCTGAATGGTTACATCCAGGGCCGTGGTAGGCTCATCGGCCAGCAAAAGCTCAGGCTTGCAGGCCAGGGCCATTGCTATGACCACACGCTGCTTCATACCCCCGGAAAACTGATGGGGGTAATCCTTTTTACGGCTCTCCGCAATCCCCACCAGCTTAAGCATTTCCTCAATCCGCTCCTGCTTTTCCTCAGGCGTCAGGTCCATGTGAAGCTCCAGGGCCTCACCAATCTGGTTCCCCACTGTAAGGACCGGATTCAAGCTGGTCATGGGGTCCTGAAAAATCATGGATATCTTTTCTCCCCTGACCTTCCGCATGTCCTCCTCGGCTGCTTTTACCAAATCCTCCCCGTTAAACATGATTTCTCCGCCGGTAATCCTCCCCGATACCTTTGGCAGAAGGCGCATGAGGGAAAGGGCAAGGGTGGTCTTACCGGCGCCGGTCTCTCCCACCAGACCAATGGTCTCCCCCTTGTTCAGGGTGAGGGATACGTGATTGACTGCCTTTACAATGTCCTCGTCCGTCGTATACTCCACGCTCAGATCCTTAATTTCCAACAGCTTCTCTTCCATATTCCAGCTCCATTCCGTTTTTATCTTCTTAAAGCTTTCATTTCTGTTATTGTCTTCATTTCTGTTATCATCTACATTCCTGATATGATTTAATGAAGATAATCCTTAAGCATGTTCATGGACTGCTCATTGATTCTGTCCCACATCTCATACACCGGAATCTTCCAGTCACACTGCCGTACCTTCTCCGCCAGCTGAGGGCTTACACAGATGACCGATGCCTTTTGGGCAATCTTCTTCCACCCGCTCCTCTTATCCTCGTAGTAAACTTCCACATCCAGCTCAGGACACATCCTGTGAACCAGGTTCACAAAGCCGTCCGCCGACTCTTCCTTTTTGCAGATAACCGCTGCCACGGAGCCTGACTCCAGGGATTGCAGCGCCTCCATCACATCCGGGGCAACCTCCACTGTCATACCGTAAATAATAGGCTGGTAGCTTCTGGCTATGCTCCTCACCTGGGCATACTGGAAATATGTGGTGATGATTGCGTCCAGGTGCTCAATCTGGTCCCGGTGTTCCTCCAGATAATCCCGCAGCTGGTCCAGATGGACCTCCTCAACCTGTACATCCGCTTCTCTGGCAATCTGCATGGCGAACCGGTGGCCTATATTCTTTTCCTCATACACAAAAATAACGCTTTTCTTCTTGCTCTCTTCAATCTCCTTCAGGACCTTGTCCACAATGCTCCGTACCTCGTCCACAGAAAGCTGATAATAAATGGCGTTTTTAATGGATGTGACCAGTTCCTCCTCCAGCTTTTTTTTGTCCATGGATTCTGTCTGCACAATGGTCCCAATATGGGGCCTGGTAACCACCAGCTCCTGCTGCTCCAGCCGCTTGTATGCATTGCGCACCGTATTAATGCTGATTCCCAGCTCATCCGCCAGTACGCGGATGGGAGGAAGCTTTTCTGTCCACCGCACCTCTCCGGTAAAAATGCTCCATCTGATATTCCTGACCAGCTGGTCCGTGTATGGGATTTTAGAGTCCTTATTGATTTTCCACACTTCGGCGTAATGAATCATAGATATTCCAATTGTCCTTTCCTTCTGTTGGGCAACATTTATAATGTTTTATTGTTTGTTTCTATTGTTACCATTGTTTCTATCATAGTGTCAATATAACACACTTTGTATGTTTTGTAAATATGTACATATTTTAAAATATATTAATCAATTTTTGTGCACATTCTATATCTATTAGATTTTGTAGTTTTGTTTGATTGGTATTAATATGGTACTGCAATTATAATTTTGAAATAAAGGCTTTAACAGAATTTTTTCATATATCCTGCTCCTATCTTCTTAAGACAGCTCCAACCAGTGAGCATATATATACAGAAGGGTATCTAAAGACATATGGGTTCTCTTGCCCTTAATGGACAGATTCATCATTATGCGATATAATAATGCCGCTAAGCAGCAACAGGCTGCCGCAGCAGCTTCTTCATATATCAATACACAGCAGGTGGATAAATGGTTTATACAATTACGGAAATGACAGAAAAACATTATTATGGCAAAGCATATGTCCAGTATGCCGCCTGGTTTGAAACATACAGGGGATTAATGCCGGATGAATTTCTTGATAACAGAAAACTTGAGTCTTGTTATGAGTCCACGCTGAAGCATCCTCAGGACACCTATGTGGCACTTGTGGACGAAACAGTGGCGGGCTTCATATGGTATTCACCGGATGCAAGGGAATATACACGAAAAACAGGCATGTCTGAAATAAATGCCCTTTATGTACTAAAAAAGTATCAAGGCCACGGCATAGGCAGAGCTCTTATGGAAAAATCCCTGAGTATGATGCCCCATAAAGAAGCCGTATTATATGTCCTCCGGGGCAATAACCCCGCAATTGGTTTTTATGAGCATATGGGTTTTATGCTTACCGGTAATACATTTACGCAGGATACCGGATTTGGGAATATTGTTGAACTTGAGATGATGCGGACCGGCAGATAAACCGGCCCATAAGCCTGTGCCTGCGGTTTTGGCAGAACAGGCAAAATACAAACAAACACCGGGAAATAACGGCTCCAAGTCCGTACCTACCGGTGTTTGTTCTCATAATTTACTTCTTATGCAGGATTTTTATACCCTGCTTTTCTATTTTATTTCATTGACTTTAATTGCTTTCTGTATCCCCATCCTCTGGCACTATAAGCTTTCCCTTGAGGCTGGAAGCCATTTTAAGGGTTGGAAATTTTGCGTGATAAAGAGCTATGGCCTCGTCCGCGTCTTTCCGGTTCATCGTAAATTCGTATTCCTTTCCATCCGCCATCACGCACACCAGCTCCGTACTGGTGCCGCGCCCAACCTTCTTTACCTGGAACCGAACCTTTTTAAGTTCCTGGTTCACCAGAATCACTGGCTTACCCACGATTCCATATGTTAGATCCTCACCAATCCAGAATGTGCCGCTTATCTTCCGGGCATTCCGGAAATCTTCATCCAGCCTTTCCCTGTTTATGGTTTTATGGCTGTCCAGAAACGTCCGTACTGCTGCGACATGATGTTTTTTCAGCATGGAGGACAGGATAAATAGCCCAAGGAGCGCGATAACGGCCCCGAGGCCGGTGGTGCCCATGGCACTGGAGGGTGTCTGGTTATCCAGCATGCCTGCCCAAAAATAATAACTCTCCGTTTCCGTCTCCAGGTCAAAACTCCGGACCGCCCTGTCATAGTATTTTTTGCCATCACCCTTCAGTTTCTTCAGGGTGCCTTCCACATGCAACCCCTGAGGCGGATCGGAACGCACACCCTTTAAATAATCCCAGGTTTCGTCCATAATCCGGTCCATTTCCGCCTCCATTTTACCGGAAATACGCACAGGAACAGCTCCCGCCTCCTCATCCAGCACCAGATAATATATACTGCTCTTGGTGCGCACCCCGCTGCGGGTACGGTAGCTTTCCATGAAGGCATCCAGCACATAGTTTATATCAAAGCTTACATATTCATCCCCGGCCTGTTCTGTCCCGTATACTTCACGGAGCGGAACTGCACCCCGAAAATACTTTATCAGATAGCTGCCTACCAGTACCATCAGGCCAATCCCAAAGGCAGTTACCAACAGACCTACAGGCACATTGACGCGCACCATGGCCTTTTTGAATTCTGTTTCCACCGTTCTCCTGTTTGTATTATCGCTTCCCATACCATATATCCCCCTCATTGTTATCCCGGCAGTACCGATCCTCCGGCAGTGTCAATTCCGGTACACCGGCTCTCCAATTCCTCCTGAAGCGCCCTGGCAGCTTCCCGTGATGTCTCGGCCCATGCGGTTTTTTTATCCTCAGTCATCAGATGGATGGTCAGGTAATGAGCCTGCTTTCTGGTTTTTCCGACTTTCACATAGTATGTATTATCCTTGATGTACGCTTGTGTAAGCCGGCTGAGTTTCAATACGCATGGCATGTTGCCGCCGTAAAGACAGATATAATCCCTGGTCAGAATTCCCCTCTTCTGTCCGGTGGTAAAGGATTTCAGCTTTCCAAGGTGATTCAGGATCAGGCTGTCCGAACCCATGGCCTGTTTGTCAAATTCCCGTATCTCCTGTTCCTCTAATCCGCCGGCCTTGGCAGCAACGCGAATCCAATCATCCACAGTCTTTCTAATATCTTTGGTTATAAAAAAAACAGCTACTCCGAATACCGCCACCAGCAAAAGAAAGAAAACCGAAATCCCGATTCCCACTCCCAGCATATTTTCCTCTTTATCCCGGATGATTTCCAGGGTTCTGTTTATGGACCAGACCAGGCCGGCTATGCTGCCCGCCAGAAAGGCTCCCATAAAAAACAGGCCCAGGCCCGCATTGACTCCCTTCATGGCCTTTTTATGAGCCTTAAACACAGATCCTTCCGGATAATGCTTTTGCTTGTACTCCTCGTTCATACTCTCTAAGTATGTTTCTTTGTTCTGGGCTGTCATATACTGTTTCCTCCTCTTTTGTAACAATGGCATTTCCGTGATAGAATGCAGAAATGTTTCAGTCATTCTATCCAGTTTTATTATACGTATGAATCGTAAAAAAACAATTGGTACAGCATAAGCCGTACTATTTCGGCACAAAAAGCAAGACGGTATCATTCAGCCATCTCGCAAATCAATTTCCTGAATGAACCGTCCTGATTCTTCCCTGTAACTGTAATGTCCTTGATATTTTCCAATAATCCCCCGTATGCTCTCCATTCCAAACCCATGATACCTCTTATCCTGTTTTCTGCTTTCAAGATTGGGATTGTTCTTCAGCACAGACCCTGATATGGTATTTTCCATGAAAATCTCGGTTGTTCCGTCCTCTTCCCTCACCACCAGCTCCAGTTCACGTTCTGTCTCAACCGCCATGCAGGCTTCGATTCCATTAGAAAGCAGATTATACAAAAGGGTGCCCATGTCCATGCTGTCAATCCTGTCCGGCCTTCCCATAACCACATACCGGAACCGGATTCCCTTTTCCCTGCACTCCTGAACCGCTTTAATCAGGGCTGCATTTAATCCCTCATTGCCTGTATCCTGGGGCAGTTCAGGATAGTTTCCCAGGTCTGCTCCCATGCGTTCAATATATTCGGCCGCCTCTGCGTACCGTTCCTTTGCCACCAGACGGTACAACACATTAAGGCGCCCCTTCATATCATGGCGCAGGCGGTTTACCTCCCGGCCCATTCTGTATAAATCCCGAATCTGTTCCTCCTGCTGGCACTTGGTTTCTCTTCTGAATTCCGCCTCGCGTTCTTCCCTCCGGTACCGCTCCAGCCTGTGGTAAAAGCCTCCTATAAAAACAATCACCCCAAAAATTCCCATTAACATACAAAGAGCCAGAACATATCTCCCTCTCTGGTCCAGTCTGCCTTCCTCCATAAGAAACATTCCCATAATCAGAATAAACATGCAGAAAAATGTTCCTGCCAGCATTCCATCCTCAGCCTGGACCGGTCCCTTTTTCCGTCCGTACAGTGCCAGAGCTGCCCGGCCCATGGAAAATTTAAGGGCACATCCTGCCAGTATGGGAAATACCACCGCGTCCCGGTCCATGATCATCAGTGTATTAAGACTTCTGCCTGTAATAATCCCCAATGTCCCATAGATCATATAAGAACTGCTGATGGCTATCAGAATCCACAAAAGACTGTGAACAATGACCTTTTGCGCCTTCCCATTCAGGGCAATCAAGCCATATGCAGTCAATACCACGCCATAGCTAATTCCCAGGAATCCTTCAAAGACAATATAACGGTTGAGCAGGACCATGATTCCATAATAGGCAAGGCATCCGCCTGTAAAAAGCATGATTCGGGCAGCACCGGAATATTTCTTATCAAAACCATGGTCCATATATTCCATTGCCACGAGGGTGGACAATACATCAATCACATAAGCGGCTGCCGTGCTTTCTCCCATACTCCATCATCATCTCCCTTACGCCTTTTTTTCTGTCCCTTCCCATAGGAATAACTGCCCCGGTTTTAAGAACAGCATCCTGTTTTTCTATCTGGGAAATATACGCCTGATTCACCAGATAATTCCGGTGAATACGTAAAAAACCATAATCCCTCAGTTCCTCCGCCACAGGCTTTAAGCTCCCGTAAACAGAGTACTCCGCTCCGCCGGACATTTTGTAGGTCAGTGTATGGCCATTACACTCTATGTACATGATATCCCGCAGAAGCACCTCGCCTGCGCCAAAGCCCCCCTGAATTTTATAACTGATTTTCCTGCGGGCCGTCACCTGAAAATACTTCTGCAGCGCCCGGCCCATATCCCGTTTTAAAAGTCCCTTCCTCACAAACCACAGGGGCATATATTCGTGGGCATCAAACACCCAGCTCTCATGACTGGAAACAAATATAAGCCGGGTCTCCGGACAGCTAATGCCCAGCTGCTCTGCCAGCCAGAACCCATCCCTCTCCGGCATCTCAATATCCAGAAACACCAGGTCAAAGGGCTGCTGCTGCCCTGCTTCATATAACCTGCGTCCATCGGTAAAAAGGCTTACCTGCATGTCTGCGATTCCCGGCATACTGCCGATATACTCTTTTATTTCCTCTTTAATCTGCTCCAGGTATACCCTGTCATCATCGCAGACTGCTACGCGGAGTGTTTCCATGGGATTGACCCCCTTTTTTATTCTTATGATTGTGGGCAGGTGGTGCTTGTGGTTGGGTTGGGATTAGTTGGGTTGAGTTGGCTTGGGTTGAGTTTGGTTTGGTTGAGTTGGGCTTGGTTGAGTTGAGCTTGGTTGAGTTGGGCTTGGTTGAGTTGAGCTTGGTTGAGTTGAGCTTGGTTGGGGTAAATTTAGCAGCATTGGGGTAAATTGTATTGAGTACGTTGCATTGGGTAAGTTGCATTGAGTAAGTTGCAATAGGATAAGTTAAGTCGAGTTAGACCCATATAATTTAATCCGGTTTAATCCCATGTCTTCCATACTTCGGGCTGATAACCAATTGTAGCCTTCTTACCATTTCTGACAATGGGCGACTTCAGGACTTTCTGGTTTTCCAGGACTTTCTCATCCCGGTCTTCAGCAGCAATGTACTTGATTAATGCCAGTGCGTGCTTATCTTTGCAATCATCATTCAACATAACATCCAGACCGCCCACGGCCTGCTTCACACTTGTGTATTCCCCCTTACTCATGCCCTTTTCTTTTAAGTCGATTAATTGGTACTTGATGTTCCGCTCTTTGAAGTAGCGTTCGGCTTTCTTTGTGTCAAAGCATTTTTTTGTTCCGAAGATTTGTATATTCATTGGGTAGTCCTCCATTCCATACTATAACAATGCTTCCAGGCCGGGTACCTGGAAATTTGCGGTATGGTTTATTGTCTCGCCAGCCGCGGCCTGCCGATGAAATTTCTCTGAGCCTTGCAAAATCTAAAAATATAATGTATAATAAGCATATAAAAGAGCAACCGCCCACAAGGTGGAAGCCTACGAGTCAATTTACGTCCTACATGAGGACGCGCCTATCCTGTTGGCTGACAGGGTAGGCATTTTTTTATTTCTTGTTATGCCTGTCTATGTAGGTCAGTAATGCGATAAGGAACGAGCCGCCCAAAAAGAGCAGACTTAAATGTTGCCAATAATTTATGACCAACTTTTTTTTAGATTACTTCACAATAAATGCATAATAAAGTATTCCTGCATCCAATCTACTCACAACTCATACTATCTATAATTTCTTTAATTTCTTTATCTGGATGTTCCCACCCTTCTGGCTTAAGTACTTTCCCACTTTCATCAAAACAAATCTTATCTAATTTTTTCAAATTCCACTCATGTAGCAATATAAATAATTCATCCGGTTCAACACCTAATTCCACTAAAGTTCCTAAAGCATAATATAGCAAATCTATAATTGAATCGACCTGCTCATATATATTCTGCGCCTCAAAAAATTCTTCTAGTTCTTCTTTCATCCATGTATATCTTATGGAAACTCTATCCTGAGACAAAAATGTCGGTTTATTGCTCACAGGCTGTTTTGCCTGTGACTGAAAAATTTTAACCAGACCATATGCTTCGTTTATCAATTTATATCCCCTCCAATTTATTATACTTCAATCCGTTTTCATCAAACAAGCATTTAAAACCTATGTCCGAATAGTCGATAGAATAATATAATTCTACTATGCCTGCCTCTAAAAGCATCTTTGCACATATATAACACGGAGAATGCGTAATATAAACAGTTCCACCTGATGGATTTATCCCACATAGCGAACAAGTAATAATCAATTTTTGTTCAGCGTGGATTCCCCTACATATTTCCACATTTAAACCGCTTGGTACACCATTAGCAATTCTTATACAACCATTTTTAGAACATCTATCCAAATCTAGCACTTCACTATTATGAGCAACAGCTAGAATATTACTATCCTTTATCAGTATACAGCCGACCTTTGTTCTAGGACACTTCGACTTTTCTGCCTCCTTAAAAGCTTGTTTCATATAATACAGATTATCGCTATTAACACTTTCCATCTGCTTCCTTTCAAATAGACACACTATTTTCAATATACTTTTGCATTTCTGGATATTTCCTGATAGGAGTCCCATAAACTTTGTGTTATACTACCTCTCATATACTCTATACCATAACTCTTTTCACGTTCTTGATTATATATCTTATAATCTACTAATATCCGCATTTCCTTCTTACTATCATAATCAATTAAAAACGCAGATGCATTTAATGGAATATCATGTACCTTTATTATAAAATGCATCCTTAAATCATCAGGTAAACTATTCTTAATCTTACATAATTTTGTTAAGCTATTTTTTATTCTCTGCTGAATCTCTATGCTGTCAATTTTCAAAAAATTTGCCATTTCTTTAATCAAACAACTATTATCCGGATTCAGTAAAACCACTTCCACATCTTTTTTTTCTAAAATCAACGTTTGTAGTGTTCTTATCACATCCCCCATTTCTGTACCATGTGCAAGCCAATAACCTATGTACATTAATTTACTTTTGCATTTAGATATATACTGCGTTTCTGTGCCATGGTCTTTATGTTGGATATAAGATTTTCGATTGGGAAAAATATTTACAATACCACCTTTATAGCTATCCCTTATAAGACGAACAGTGTTTTTTAACCCTCGAAAACCAGATACCCCCAAATACACTTTAGATGCTATTGTGATAATTATTGCAGCCACTATAGACCCTATTATCCCACAAACCAAATTTTCTATTGTCATTTGTAAATTCTCCCTATATAATATATGTAACGTCCTCTCTTTTTTGTCGGAGTCGAAAACAGTTTATCCATTTTATCAATAAATCTAAAATTGCCTATTCCTTTATCAATTTCAATATATTGTGTTAAAAACCCCTCAATAGAAAACACATTTTCTAATTCATCTTTTGTCCAATTTTTCTGGTAACCATAATTCCAAAATCCCAATCTCTCCCTTACAATTTTTTGTTCATAAATAAAACTATCTCTATTGGATGATACAACATAAACTAATCCATTACTTTTTAAAACCCGCTTTATTTCCTTCAAACAACATTCATATTCTTTAACATGTTCTATAACACCAATACATAAAATAACATCTGCAAAATCATCTGAAAAAGGAAGCTCTGTAATATCAGCCTTTTGGTATCTAATAGGTATTTCCTTTGATTTATCTACAGAAAGTTGTATGGCCTCATTGGAACTATCAATACCATATATTTGTGCTCTTGTTTTATTATACAATTCTCGTGCTATATATCCTCCACCACATCCCAAATCTAAAACCATTGTCGAATTATCAATCGTAATATGCTTTAATAATTTTTCGACTTTGATTGCTGCCTTTTCCTTTCTTAAATCTGGCTTTGAATATACGTCTGTTTTCCAAACATTATCCCAAATATTTGCATTATTATTATAAAATTTATTCATTTTACCCTCTCATTTAACTAAATACAGTTACCCACATAATATATTATTTTAACATAAATTTGTGTACTACTACGTGTTTTTCTATCAATAAATATGCATTTAATACTATTCTGTTTCTCCATGCTCTATATAACCCGCACTCCCATTTATTTATCTAACATTGCTTTACAACTTTATAAGTGGATTTCCTGTTGCTGAATCAACTGTTTCAACACGTTTACAATGGCATTGGATTTTATACAGGTTTCGATATTCTTCAAGAAAGCGCATAAAATACCTGCCGCCTGATCTGCTCTCAGAATACAAAACAAAATTCCTGTACGCTTTCCGTACGATATTTGGAAAACATCTCATCCTTGTATGGCAGCAGTTTCATTGATAAATAACTGATATTGAACAGATTGGCCAACATCTCAATCCCCTTTCGGCTGCGTACCATATAATCGCATAAAGACCAGAATGTTTTCTGCTTATAGTAGCTTACCTCAATGTTCCATCACAAGGAGTATAGAAACAACGGGATGTATTTCATCCGTCTGCTTCCCGTCTGGTTTAGGGGACTTTTTCCTGCCATGCGCAGAAAATCTGCTGCTGTTCCGGTAATACTGTGCTGAAGAACTGGCGGCGGGAGCCCGTATCCTTTTCTGCTGCGGTTACATAAGCCATTATCTGCCTTGAACCAAAGATGTCTGTGAGGACACGACGGATTCTGATATTCCTCTACGATGGCTACCAGATTCTTTTTCATGTACCAGCTCTCGAAAAGTATAATGACATTTCTCTTTTCCTGAAATTCAGGCATGACCTGACGGGCCATTGAAGCTGCCAGTTCCAGTTTGGATTCCGATTTTTGCTACAACCAGTATCCAAGAGGTACAGCAAGGAAAACAACTTTTTTATGATTCCGGACAGGGACGTATAGCATCAGGCTTACAAAGCAGTGGCCATTGAGATAGTTGGAGCCATTATGGGCTGCATGGTCAAACAGCTTGGAAACATCTTCAAATTTCCTATAGCCAGCATGGACAGCACCAACAAAACAGAGTATTAGCTGTTGGAACCGAATAAGTTTGTCATACAGGGTCACTTTACTTTGTATATTTTGTATGCAAACTTATTATACAACAAAGTGCCTTGTGCGATATCTTTTTTACAAAAACTTGTAAAGTCGTGCTATCTAATTTTCATCTAAATATGTGTCTACCTTTAATTCTGTTATATCTTAATGCTGTTTAACTAATTTCCTAATACGAATATACTACCATATTCATATTATACTAACCTATATTCTAAAATTCAACCAGCAATACAATGGGCTGGCTCTACGCGTTATAATGTCACAGCAATGTCACGGAGGCATAAAAAAGCCCGGGAACCCGAATAAGCGGCTTCCCGGCTCCCTGTTTACTATCCCCCCCTAAATCATTAACTTATTTGTTAATT
This sequence comes from Enterocloster sp. 210928-DFI.2.20, assembly GCF_020554465.1. NCBI lineage: Bacteria > Bacillati > Bacillota > Clostridia > Lachnospirales > Lachnospiraceae > Enterocloster > Enterocloster sp. 210928-DFI.2.20. Next base: position 253,677 of record NZ_JAJCHK010000002.1, on the reverse strand, counting down.
ACATGGTGTTTTTTCAAGGCTTTTCGTGCCTGTTTTATTCAAATTATACCGCTTATATATCGTTCCGGGAGAAACAGGTATCATACGGGTATCACGGAGTATCATTCCTTGACGGATTTTTTACATGATACTAACACCATATTTTTTATGCACGTTCTATAATTTTTCCTAAAAACTAATTTGATTTTTTTATTAAAGTATCTATATCGTTTATGAAGAACGAAAGCATATCACCCTTTTTCATTCGTTTTTTCAACCCAACATCCCTACGCATTTCATAAAGTATATCTTCAAGTATCAACAGACTATCCGTTCCTCCTTGAATGGAATTTTTCCTATATTTTAACCACTTTCTTACTACTCTATTTGAGCCCCATAATGTAAGCCCTTTAGAAAATTCGGAAATCATTTGAATCATCTCATCTTCTGACATCTTCTCTTTTTGAGATTTTTTAGTATCTTCCATAATTGTATATATCATACTTATAAACTGTTCATAAGGTTTTTCCCGTTTATCATATAAATATTTTTTCCCTTTTTCATCACGATAGGAAATCTGCTTATTCTGCCACTGGATAATATCTTTTGGCTTAATATCCCGCATTTTCTTATCCTTAAAATAGGGAAGTAATTTGGTACGAACGATATGTTCTTTCGTGAGCCATGTGTTGTGTTTTAACTTCGGCTGCATATCTCTGGTGTAAGCGGCTACAAATTCAGAAAATGTCATATCTAAATCTGAACCTTCTTTCATCAGAAAATGCTGCTCCCACTCCACCGCCTCACGCCTTGTTTTAAAGCCCCTCTTGACCTTTCTGCAATTCTTTCCAGTCCAGTCATTATAATGGAACGACACGAACCACGTTCCCCGCTTCTCGTCTTTATAGGCTGCCATGCTACCACTTCCCTTCTAATTCGCTTTTGTTATTCCATAAAACTTTTCTTCGTAATACTTCCGGCTTACCCTTCCTGCGATAGTAAGAAAACCTTTTGCTTCTAATTCTTCATTCATCTGTCGTACCAGTTTGTAGGCAAATGGTTTTGAAATGCCTAATTCTTCTGCAATTTCTCCGGCTGTTACAAATAAAGTGTTGTTCAATAATAAATCTCCTTCCTTTTGATTTGCAGCTTCCGTTTGTATCGTCTGTTGCCAGTGTTTCAACTGACCTCAACCGCTCATGCGGCTATGGGATTGCTCCTTTTCGAGATTCCCACCATTTACAGGAGTGTCTTTCTTCGCTCGCCCTTACGGGGTCTTGACGGAAGTCTGTTGGCAGATGATACAGCTCATTCAGTTATATTAACATTGTTGTTAATGTTATATCTACATTATACATTCGCTTATATGTTAATGTCAAGTATTTATTTCGCAAAAATGTTAATATTTCTATTTACTATTTTCAGATTATCCATTATAATAAGGGAAAAGGCGGTGAATAGAAGATGACAGTAGGCGAAAAAATCAAGTTTATCCGTAACTTCCGGGGCATGACACAAAAAGAGTTAGGGGTTGGAATAGGCTTTGATGAAAAAGGAGCCGATAACCGGATAGCCCAATATGAAACGAATTATCGAGTGCCTAAAAAAGATACATTGTTGCAGATAGCAAAAGTTTTAGACGTGAATTCGTTGAATTTCATTAGTGAGGTATCCGGTTCAGCGGAAGATATTATGCAGACCTTCTTCTGGCTGGATGAAGATAATCCGGGCGCAATCAACCTATTTCAGCTTGTAAGGAATCCGGGGAAGTGTAACGCTTCGGACGATACTGCTGTGCGTTATAATGACAGTGATGACTGGCCTGCTCACCCGCCTGTGGGATTGTGGTTTAAATACGGCGTAGTAGACGATTTTATGCGGGAATGGTTGGTTAGGAAAAATGAGTTGAAAGCTGGGGAGATTACCAGAGAGGAATATTTGGAATGGAAATTGAACTGGCCTAGCACTTGTAAGGGTGCGTAAGTTATTTGATGCGAAAATATATAGGTAGTTCTAGGAAAATACTAAGGAGGACTTTATTATGTCTGACATAAATTTGTTAGCGTGTAGGGATAGTATTGAGGAAGCGTTTAAATCATTAATTAAAAGTGGTAGACCAGATATTAGAAATGAAGATAATAAAGATATGATTCCTCAACTTTATGTGGATCTATTTGAAAACAACTACATCCTTAGACAAGCATTAGACGAAAATCATGTAATATTTAAAGGACGAAAAGGAACTGGAAAATCCACTGTATTTCTGCAAGCAGAAAATATTTTACGACAGAACAAGAGTAAATTATCAGTATATATAAATCTGCAATCTTGTTATGAAGAAATACGGGTGTCTAACATAGATACTTGTGAAGAGCTAACACGTTATAATATATATTATAATTTTTTTAATGAAATTTTATCTACTATCAAAAAAAGTATTACAAAACTTATTCCAGATAAAAACCTTGAAAAATTATTTGATTCAATTCAAGATGGTGATTATGTTGATGCCGATTTTCTTCGAAATAGACAAGTTACCAGAAGTACAGAAAATGAAAATAATATCTCGCTAAATTTTAATAAGTCTAAAGATTTTGATTTAAAAGCCTCTTTAACTAAAGATAAGAAAGTACAATCTGAAATCAAGCACGAAAATAGGCAAATTCGTGTATTTTCAATCAACAAAATATTAACTAAATTGAAAGATATATTAGCAAGACATCATATATCTAAAGTTTATTTGTTCTTAGACGATTTTAGTGAACTTAATTATGAAAGTCAAAAATTAGTAATTGATTCGTTGATTTCTCCAATTATAACTTCATATAATGATATGTTTATTATAAAATTAGCAGCATATCCTTATAGAATTTATTTAGGAAACATTGATTCATCAAAAATAATTCCTTATTCATTAGATTTTTACGATGTATTTGAGAAAACATCTAATAATTACGCTAAAGTTGAAGAATCAGCAATAGACTATGTAAAACGGACAATTCAAAAGCGGGTAGAAGTATATACAAGCAATCAGATAAGTTTAAATGAACTATTTGATACAGAAAAAACAGAATTAAATGAATATTTAAAAATTTTGTTTTTTGCTTCTGCTGGGATTCCTAGATGTTTAGGTTATATACTAACATATTGTTTTTTAGGTTCAATAAATCAAGGAGAGCCAATTACTATAGCGAATATCAATAATGCTGCCAAAAAATACTATACAGATAATATATTGCCGGATTTTTACAACGATGTAAGATTCAAACAATCATTCTATGATGACAAAGAAATTTTAAATCAATTAGCACAAAAAAATTTAATGGACCAACTTATAAATATAGCCAAAAGATTTAAAAGAACTCAAATAGATAAATATACTAAAAAAGCGAATGTGAAACAAATTTTTATTGATACTTTAAAACAGTATAAAGCTGGGAATACGTATTGGCTCCCTTCTTCGCATTTTTTTGTGGATAAGGATATTGAAAATATCCTACAGACCTTAGAATTGTATTTTATTGTTAATAAATTCAATGAAGGCAGTAGTCGTAAACCCGGAAAAAAAGTATCTTATTTTGGGCTAAATTATGGATTATGTCTTGAAAATAGCATAGACTACGGTAAGCCTGAATTTCGACGTGCATATGATTACTGGAGAGATGATGAATTTGATTATACAGATTTTATTCCTCAAGTACTTAGTAACATTGAAATACCCACTTGTAAAAAATGTGGTTATGAATACAAAGATAATTCAGAGTATGAAATGGTCAAAAGATTTAACCGCTGCTTAAAATGTGGAGAAGAAAATTCTGTCTATTCTATAAATAAATTTGAAGAATTATTCAAGGAAAAAATAGAGGGATGGAAAAAAATAAGTCTCCCAGATTTATATATCAATATTTTAAGAGTATTATATAATAACCAATCTAATCATTTATCAGCTCATGAAATAGCCTTAGAAATCGATAAACACCATTTAGCTATTACAAATGCCATGAAAAAATTAAAGCCCTTAGGTTATATTTCATATGTAACTAAAGATAAACGCTATTATTATATTGAAGAAACTGCGATATCTAAATTCTTTAGTAATAACTAATTTGGTAAAAACAGGTATCACGCCCCACTCAAAGAGCCGGAAAGTCCGCTGTTTAAGCGGCTTCCCGGCTCCGTGTCTACTATTCGAATTCAATCGTAGCTGGCGGCTTCCCCGTGCAATCATACAGCACCCGGTTAACCCCCTTAACCTCATTCACAATCCGGCTGGTCACCTTCCCCAGCACTTCCCATGGAATCTGAGCTGACTCCGCGGTCATGAAATCAGATGTAAGCACAGCCCTCAGGGCAACAGCATAATCATAGGTTCTCTCATCGCCCATGCAGCCAACAGACCGCATATTAGTCAGAGCTGCAAAATACTGGCCCAGATTCTTGTCCACCCCGGCCTTTGCAATCTCTTCCCTGTAAATCGCATCAGCGTCCTGTACAATGCGGACCTTATCAGCTGTCACCTCACCGATAATCCTGACGCCCAGACCAGGTCCCGGGAATGGCTGTCTGAATACCAGATACTCAGGTATACCCAGCTCCAGTCCGGCCTTTCTCACCTCATCCTTGAAAAGCAGCCTTAAAGGCTCTACCAGTTCCTTAAAATCTACATGCTCCGGCAGTCCGCCCACATTGTGATGAGACTTGATGACAGCAGATTTACCCAGGCCGGACTCAATCACATCCGGGTAAATGGTTCCCTGTACCAGGTAATCCACTGCGCCAATCTTCTTTGCCTCTTCCTCGAATACACGGATGAACTCCTCGCCGATGATCTTACGCTTTGCCTCAGGCTCTTCCACGCCCTTCAGCCTGGCGTAGAAACGTTCCTGGGCATTGACACGGATGAAGTTCAGGTCATACGCACCTTCTGGTCCAAATACAGCCTCTACCTCGTCTCCCTCATTCTTACGCAGCAGACCGTGGTCCACGAACACGCAGGTAAGCTGTTTGCCAATGGCCTTGGACAGCATGACGGCAGCCACAGAGGAATCCACACCGCCGGACAGAGCGCACAACACCTTACCGTTGCCAATCTTCTCCCTCAGAGCCTTGATGGTGGTATCCACAAAGGAATCCATCTTCCAGTCGCCGGAGCATCCGCAGACATTATATACAAAATTGGAGAGCATTCTGGTGCCTTCCTTGGTGTGAACCACCTCAGGATGGAACTGCACCGCATAAAAATTCTTCTCCGGACACTCCATGCCGGCTACCGGGCAGGAGTCTGTATGTGCAGTGATGCGGAAGCCCGCCGGCACCTCTGCAATGTACACGCCGTGGCTCATCCAGCATACGGTCTTGGAAGAAACGCCATCAAACAGCTTGGAGGAAGTATCCACATCCACTTCTGTGTGTCCGTATTCGCTGACCACAGCCTTCTTTACAACGCCATCCAGCAGGTAGCTCATAAGCTGGGCACCATAGCAGATTCCAAGAACCGGTATTCCCAGCTCAAATATCTCCTTTGAGCAGCGGGGTGCCCCATCTTCAAACACAACGTCAGGTCCGCCTGTGAAAATGATTCCCTTTGGATTCATTTCCTTGATTTTCTCCAGGCTCATATCATAAGGATGCACTTCACAGTATACGCTGCATTCGCGGACACGGCGTGCAATCAGCTGGTTGTACTGGCCGCCAAAGTCCAATACAATAATCATCTCTCTGTTCATGAGATTCGTTCCTCCATTATTTTACGGATTTTCCCACCAAAACAATTATAGTAAAACTGTATCCCAGAACGGGTTTGAAAATACCCTGTATCCGACACCCTAAAGCAGCCTGTCTGATGAAAGCTGTGCGTAACTCGCCTGCTTCCGCTGCTGCCAGTGCCAAAGGTCTAACCAGATACAAACCATTTCCAAACCCGCCCTTATTATATACCTTGACCCAATTTACCGAAAAATATTTATTCCCTATAAAATTGAAAGAGATTGTACAGAATAGTACAATCTCTTTTTTATCTTTCGTATAAATACATTATAAAGCAGAGAACGACAAATATCAAGCTATTTTGACACTTTTTTCAGAATTTTTTACTGGCTATTTGACGAGCATTTATATTATGATTTTTTGCCGAGATTTTTTTGCCGGAACTCCTTATCGGAGCTTTTTAACAGACTCTCATCCTCCGCCCCATCTTCCGCACTGCCTCATCTTCTGCTCCGCTCCATCTTCTGCTCTGCCGCAAACCCTTTAATTAGATAACTTCCTTCCGCAGAATCCTCGCAATCCTCTCCTCATCCAGTCCGCGTATTACCTCCACGGCCATTCTGACAGTGGCGTCCACGTCTTCTTCCGCGCAGAAATTATAGTGGCTGTGTACATACCTGGACGGAATGCCTAACACCAGTACCGGGACCGCCTTTCCCGTGAGGCTGATTTTTCCGGCATTTGTGCTGCCGCCCCGGCGCACTGCGTCCTGGTACTTGATTCCAAGCTTATCTCCTGTCTCCTGGGCAAAACGTATGAATTCCACGTTGGAAATGTAGCTGTTGTCCATGTGGCGAATCTGCACACCGCTCCTTAAGCATCCCTGGGCAATACCGGCACGGAAATAGAAATCATCCGCCGGTGATCCCTCAAACACAATGGCCAAATCAGTCTGAACCTGCTGTGCCGTCACCGTGGCCCCCCTGGTACCCACTTCCTCCTGGGCCGCAAATGCGCCTACCACTTCCACTGCCAGCTGGTCCGCCTCATCCCGAAGCGCCTGCATGGTGTCAATAATGCTCACACAGCCCAGACGGTTGTCAAAAGCCTTGCCGTACAGAATTCCATTTTCCTTATGATACTCAAAGCTTACATCCGGCATAATAGGGTCGCCCGGGCGGATTCCATAGACCTCCGTCACTTCCTCCCGGCTGCTGGCACCCACATCCACCAGGATATCCTCGATTGCCAGGGAGTTGTCGTTTTTCTGAGCCGCTGTCAGAAAATGAACTGGTTTGGATGTGGTGATTCCCCTGTGCTTTTTCCCGTCCCTTGTCCTTACGATGACAGAGTGGGCGGGCAGGCTGGTGAGATGGAATCCTCCCAGCATCAGAATACTTAAAAGTCCGTTTTCCAGTATGGACTGTACCATGAATCCGCACTCGTCCAGATGGGCGTCCAGCATGAGCACGGGGCGCCCGGCCTTTTTCTTCTTCATGGTGGCGTAAACATTGTACATAGCATCATTTGCCACGTCCAAACCCCCGCACCAGTTCTTTACTTCCCGGATGACCTCGTCCTCAAATCCACTGGGACCAAAGGCATTGGTCAACGCTTCGATTTCTTTTATGTTTGCCATGATTTCCTCCAGGTATGAGACGCAAAGTGCCGCATCACATGGTACCGCTCCTGCCATACCATGCCTGCGGCACTGCATCTGCTTAACTTATTTCTGCTTAACTTATTTCTTCTAAACTTATTTCTGCTTTATTGATTTCTGCTCTATTTATTTCTGCCTAACTTATTTCTGCCTAACTAATTCTGCTCTGTTTATTTCTGCCTTACTTATTTCTGCCTTACTTAATCTGCCTCACTTATTTTTGCCTCACCTATCTCTGTCCAACCTCCCCTGTCTCCGCAGGAAAAGCCTTACAGTGAAACCTTCTTAAGCTCCTCAATCAAATCCAGAATATAGTCGGCTGTGGTCTGTACCATCTCCTGGCCCCACTCCACGGTGGCGGTGTTTGGATGATCCGGTCCAATCCATCCATTGTCTGTCACCTTTGGTGTGTTCCTGAGAATTTCAATCTCAACACCCTTGAAGCGCACGGTACGGAAGCCGGTAGCCACCAGGTTTTCGGTGAGATTGGTCATTTCCAGAGGGAGGTCAATCTTGCTCATATCTACCAGTGAGGGGTCAACTGCCATGATGCCAGCTGTCTCCTCGCCGCCGCCGTGTCCGCCCTTCCACTCAGGCTTCATATCCCAGGCCATCAGCCACCAGTTCAGCATCACGACCATGGCGCCCTTCTTGTCAAATTCCAGGCCGATGCGCTCGATGGTCTTGATATTCCCTCCGTGTCCGTTGAGCACCAGAATTTTCCGCGCGCCGTGCTTGTACAGCCCGTCCACAATCTGGTATACATACTGGTACAGTACGTCGGAATCAATGTTGATGGTTCCCGGATAATCAGCCAGTGACTGGCATGCTCCGTAGGGAATCATGGGCGCGATGAGGATGTTGTCATTTTTCTCCTCAATCAGATCCAGGATTTTGTCAGGTATCAGGGTGTCTGTTCCCAGCGGCATATGGCGTCCATGGCACTCCGTACTGCCGATTGGAAGAATGACCATGTCATTTTCCTTAAAATACCGTTCCGCTGTTGGCCATGTAATCTTTGATAATCTCATGATGCATCTCTCCTTTTACTTCTCTTATTTTGCAACCTTTACATGCTCCAGCTTGTGGTAGCCGATTGGATCCATCACGAAACCTTCCACCTTGGCGTTGGCGCCTGCGGTGATGGTGCTGTAGTAGATAGGTGCGTTGTTGTTCACTTCTTTTAACTTCACAGCCAGGTCCTCATATGCTTTCAGTCTCACGGACTCATCTGCGCTGGTCCTTCCTGTCTCAATGAGCTTGTCTACCTCAGGATCTCCGATGAAGCTGCGGTTTCCGGCTGCTCCCTGCTGTGAGGAGTGTTCCAGTGAATAGTAGGTGTAGTCTGCGTCTGTGGTGGAGGTCACCCAGCCAAAGTATCCCATGTCATGCTCCCCTGCGGAAGTCCTGGAAATAAAGCTGCCGAATTCCATTACCTCGATGTTGCAGGTGATTCCCACATCCTGAAGCATGGCCTGTACAGCCTGGCATACCTCTACACGTGTCTGGTTGTCATTTACCCAGATGCTGGTCTCGAATCCGTTTGGATATCCGGCCTCGGCCAGAAGGGATTTTGCCTTCTCAGGGTCATACTCATAAGCGCCAGGGCTGAAGTATCCGAATACGGCCGGTGCAATGATGGCGTCAGCCGGCTCTCCGGAGCCGCTGGCAATGGTGTCGATAATCAGCTGGCGGTCAATGGCGTAGTTAACGGCATCCCTTACCTTCTGGTCATCATATGGCGCCTTGTTCATGTTCATGGAAATGTAGTAGCAGGTCAGGGACGGAGCCTCAAACAGCTGGAGGTCGGAATTGCTCCTTACCTTCTCCAGGTCATTTGGAAGCAGGTCGTAAGCCAGGTCCACTTCTCCTGTCTCCAGGGCGATGGTTCTCTGGGATGCCTCAGGGATAACCTTCATAACCAGCTTCTGTGTCTCTGCCGGTCCTGCATAGTAATCGTCAAAGCGCTCCAGGGTAACGGAATCGCCCTGCTTCCACTCTACAAACTTATATGGGCCGGTACCGATTGGATGAAGCTTGAAGGCTTCCTCGTCTGCCTCCACCACTGCTTTTGGAACAATGGCTGCAAATGGTACGGAAAGGTTTCTCAGAGCCGGTGCATAAGGCGCCTTCAGCTCTACATTAACTGTATAATCGTCTACCACGTCCACCTTGTCGATAAAGTCAACAATGTAGGAAACAGCGGCGGAATTAATGGCCCTGTCCAGGGAGAACTTTACATCCTCTGCCTTCACCTCAGAACCATCGTGGAATTTCACGCCCTGGCGGATGTGGAATGTGTAGGATGTATCGGAATTCTGATCCCAGCTCTCTGCAATCTGGGGCTGCAGCTCTCCGGTCGCAGCGTCAACAACAGTCAGCGTGTCGAAAATCTGGTCCGTAACCTCTACAGCCGGCGTCTCCTTTCCCTGATGGGGATCTAAGGAAGTAACATCCGCTCCCTGCGCCCATACCAGCGTATCCTTGTACTCCCCTGAACCACCGGCGCTTCCTCCTGCCTCTGCTCCCTTGGAACCTGCCTCTGTCTGAGCGCTGCCGCCTTCCGTGGAGGTCTGTCCGGACTTGGAACAGCCGGCTGCACTTACTGCCATTGCCGCCACTAAGGATAATGCAATGACTTTCTTCCATGTTTTTCTCATACTAGCTCCTCTCTTTCTTACATTTCTCTCTGTCAATATTGCTCTCTATAAATACCGGACCACAGGCTCCTGCCCTGGATTTCTCCGGAATTTAACCCTGCTCCTGAACCATACGGCAGCTCACAAAGTGCCCCGGCTCCATTTCCTTTAAAGTCATTTCATTGCTGGTACAGCCTTCCGTTGCATAAGGACAGCGCTTTGCAAACCTGCATCCCGGCTCCGGGTTGATAGGCGATGTGAGCTCGCCCTTTAGCGGAATGCGCTCCATCTTAAAGTCCGGATCAGGAACCGGTATGGCTGACAGCAGCGCCTTTGTGTACGGATGCATGGGATTCTTAAACAGTGCCTTGGCAGGTGCTGACTCCACCATCTGTCCCAGATACATGACCACGATGTCATTGGAAAAGTGCCTTACCACCGACAAATCGTGTGTAATAAACATATAGGTAAGGTTCAGCTCCTCCTGCAGATCCTGCATCAGGTTAAGGATCTGGGCCTGGATGGATACGTCCAGGGCCGATACAGGCTCGTCGCATACAATGAACTTTGGATTGACCGCCAGCGCTCTGGCGATTCCGATTCTCTGGCGCCTGCCGCCGTCCAGCTCATGGGGATATGTGTTTACCAGACGCTTGGCCAGTCCCACCAGGTTCATGATCTTCTCCACCTGCTGGGTGATGGCGGCCTTTTCATTGGGCTTGTAAATACCCTGCACCAGCAGCGGTTCAATGATTGCCTCGCTGACCGTCATCCTGGGATTCAGGGAAGCAAAGGGGTCCTGGAATATAATCTGCATATCCTTCCTCAAATCCTTTAGCTGCTTCTTGTTGTAGCCCAGGATATCCCTGCCCTCAAAATAAACCTTGCCGCTTGTGGGTTCGTGAAGCCTCAGGATAGCCCTTCCCATGGTGGATTTTCCGCATCCGGACTCCCCTACCACTCCCAGTGTCTCCCCGGTACGGATGGAAAAGTTTACATCGTCCACCGCATGGAGAGTGCCCTTGGGGGTTGTAAAATATTTTTTCAGATGTTCCACACGTAATATCTCTGTTTTCTGTTCCTGCATATGTCAATCTCCTTTTCTTAGCGGTAGCGGATGCAGCGGACCTGGTGGGTTCCGCCTACAGTCACCATCCCGGGATGGGTCTTGGAACATTCAGGAACCGCATACTTGCACCTCTCGCAGAAAACGCAGCCCTCAGGCAGCTTGGTGGGGTCGGGCATCATGCCGTCAATGGCCTGAAGCCGCTTCACATCGCTTGTCAGGCTGGGAATGGAACCAAAGAGTCCCTCCGTGTACGGATGTTTTGTGTCCTTGTATATTTCCCGCAGGGTTCCGTATTCCACCACTTCCCCCGCATAGATGATTGCCACGTAATCACAGTTCTGGGCAACCACCCCCAGGTCGTGGGTAATGAGGATCATGGATGTGTTATTTTCAGATTTAAGTTTGTATATCATCTCCAGCACCTGGGCCTGTATGGTAACGTCCAGAGCCGTGGTGGGCTCATCCGCAATGAGCAGCTTGGGGTTGCAGGCCAGGGCGATTGCAATGACCACCCTTTGCTTCATACCGCCTGAAAACTGGTGGGGATACTCTCCAAAACGCTCTGCCGGGATTCCCACCCTTTCCAGCATGTTTTCAGCCCATTTTCTGGCCTCCTGCCTGGACAGGCTGGTGTTGTGGTTCTCGATTACCTCCATGATCTGCTCGCCTACCGTGAGCACCGGGTTCAGGGAGGTCATAGGATCCTGGAATATCATGGAAATGTCCCTGCCGCGAATGGCCTCCATTCCATTGGTGGAAAGCTTCAACAGGTCCTGTCCCTCAAAAATCACCTCTCCGCCCAGAATCTTGCCCGGAGGATTGGGAATCAGCCTCATAATTCCTTTTGCCAGCGTGGTCTTTCCCGCACCGGTCTCTCCCACCAGTCCAAGGGTCTCTCCCACGCCGATATGTATATTGACGCCGTTTAGCGCCTTTACCACTCCGTCATCCGTTTCATAGTGGATGACCAGATCTTTTACTTCCAATAATGGTTTATCTGCCATGTCATACTCGTCCTTTCTTAGTGTTCATCCGTCAGCTCTTCAAACGCGGGTCAAGGGCATCTCTCAGTCCGTCTCCCACCAGGTTAAGGGCCAGGATGGTGAGCATGATTCCCATGCCCGGGATGATGGTGACATGCCATGCGTCGCGGATATAGCTTCGGGCATTGGACAGCATTGCGCCCCACTCAGGGGTGGGCGGCTGGATGCCGAGTCCCAGGAAGGAAAGTCCTGCGATGGAAAGGATGGCTCCTGCGATTCCCAGGGTCACCTGCACGATAATGGGCGCCATGGAATTGGGAATCACGTACTTGATGATGATGCGCCAGTCGCTGCACCCAATGGAGCGGGCCGCTTCAATAAACTCCTGGTCCTTCACCGTAAGCACCGATGCCCGGACCGTTCTGGCAAAGGTGGGCACATAGGAGATGGCAATGGCAATCAGCACATTGGTGATGCTGGTCCCCAGGGCCGCCACGATGGCGATAGCCAGAAGCATGGACGGGATAGCCAGAAGAATGTCCATAATTCTCATGATGATATTGTCAGCGGTCTTGCCGTAATACCCTGCGAAAGCTCCCAGGAGACCGCCGAAGATACATGAAATGATGATGGCCACGGTTCCCATAAACAGGGAGTACCGGACCGCCCAAAGCATGCGCAGCAGCATGTCCCTGCCGAACTCATCCAGCCCAAAGGGGTGTGCCAGGCTTGGTCCCTGCAGACGTCCCCTCAGATCCTGCTTTACCACGTAATTCAGGTAAATGGATTTGCCTGTAACCGCGTCAATGATGATGGTTGCTATTGCTATGATGACCAGTGCCAGGATAAAATACATGCCAATCATGGCCAGCCGGTTCTTTTTGAATCTGCGCCATGCCTCGCCCCACAGGGAGCGCTGGTCGCCTTCCGCTTCCGCGGCAATCAGATGTTTCTTTCCCATGAACTGCACCTACTTTCTCTTGTATTGTGATTTAATTCTCGGGTCCACAAAGGCGTATATGATGTCTACCGCCAGGTTGACCACGGTAAACATGATTGCCAGAAAGATAACAGACCCCAATACCATGGGAATATCTTTTGACTTGATGGAATCCACCATGAGACGTCCCAGGCCCGGCCAGGAAAATACGGTCTCTGTCAGCATGGCGCCTCCCAAAAGGGTGCCGAACTGCAGGCCCACTGCCGTGATAATCGGAATCATGGCATTCTTAAGCATGTGGCGGGTGGTTATTTTCTTATCGGAAACCCCCTTTGCCCTGGCTGTGTCTATGTAATCCTGACGGATAACCTCCAGCATGGATGAGCGTGTCATACGCGTAATCATGGCAGCAGCCCCTGTGCCCAGCGTCACCGCCGGAAGGACCAGGCTCTTGATGAGAGGTATGAATCCCTCCCCCATTCCCTGTGAAGGCAGCCAGCCCAGGGTCAGCGCAAACAGAATAACCATCAGCAGGCCGAACCAGAAGTTAGGCATGGCCACGCCAATCAGTGAGAGCAGCATGGCTGTATTATCCATCATGGAATACTGTTTCTTGGCGGAAATAATTCCCGTGGGAATTCCTATCAGAATGGCTACCAGGATACCTGCCACTGCCAGCACCGCTGTGTTAGGAAACCGCTCCATAACCTGCGACCATACGCTCAGGTTATTTTTATAGGATGTGCCCAGGTCGCCGTGAAGCATATTAATCATATAATGTCCGTAACGGACCAGCAGAGGGTCGTTGAGTCCCAGCTCCTCCCTCTTCATGGCCAGCGCCTCGGCTGATGCCTGGTCACCCAGGATGATTGCCGCCGGGTCGCCCGGTGACAGGTTCAGAATGAAAAACACAATGAACGTCACGCCGATAATGACCGGAATCAGCATAAGCAGTCTTTTTAACACATACTTGTACATTTTTCTCTCTCCAATCCTCGTATATTTGCTGCATTAACGCAGCGAAGCAAAATACATATTTCACAACCCCGCACAGGGGTTTGAAACCAAAATAATAAAAAAGAAGCCTTAGGATTTGAAACTCCCTCGCTTCATTCAAATTATAAAACAATATATCAAAATTGTCAACAATCATTGTTTAAATTTTACACTTTAAATATTTTGTCAACATTTCTATTGTGCTTTTTTTCAAATCTATGATATACTTGTCTGTATATTAAATCTAAGTGTCTCTCTGGGGCGCACACATCCTGGAGCCGGCACATGTTTGGGAGGTAAGAAAATTTGAAACAGATTGGCGGATTTTTTACATATGAACCACTGCCCGAAACCGAGAACCATTATCTGGAAAACCTATGCCCGCCAGGAGGAAGCCTGCGCTTTTTCATGTCCGGCAGATGTGCCAACTACTATGCGCTCCAGGATATCTGCCTGTCCGACACCAAAAAAGTGGCCTATGTGCCTGTCTACACCTGCGAGACAGTCCTGGCCCCTTTTCTGAAAGCCGGCTATGAACTTTTATTCTACGATGTATCCAGGGATTTGACCCCCATTTTTGATGAAAGGGTCCTGGACCGCATCAGCGTTGTCAATCTCTGCGGCTATTACGGCTTTTGCAGCTACGACAGGGAATTTATACGGAAGTGCTCCGAACGGGGCATCATCATTGTGGAGGATACGACCCACTCCATCTTTTCAGCCGACGGTGTTGACCCTCACTGCGATTATGTGGTGGGCAGCATGCGCAAATGGATTGGAGTACCGGCTGGCGGATTCGCTATTAAGAGGAAAGGCGGCTTTTCCCTTCCCGTTCTGCCTCCTGATGAAACCCATCTTTCCATGCGCAGTATGTCCATGAGAGGCAAACAGCAGCTTCTGCAGGCAGGGACTCCCGACCCCCAGGCCATGCAGAAGTTCAATGATACCTTCTGGGACGCCGAGATGATGCTGCGCCGCATCTTTGATTCCTATGGAAGCGACCGGGATTCAGAGTACATCATCCGGCACTATGACTTTGAGCAGCTGAAACAGAGACGCCGTGCCAATTACCAGTATCTTCTGGAGCATATGCCGGAACATCCCCAGATTACCGTGATATTCCCGGTTCTTAAAGAGGGCGCTGTTCCCAGCCACTTTACCGTGTATGCAAAGGACAGGGACATGGTCCAGTCCTATCTGGCCGGACAAGGCGTCAAGACCACCACCTATTGGCCCCAGGGCCCCATGGTGGACACCGAAGGCCATGGCGACGCGGACTACATCTACAGCCATGTGCTGTCCTTTACCTGCGACCAAAGATATGGAACTGAGGATATGGAATATATATGCAGACAGATAGAGGGGATGCCTGAAGAGTAAGAGCTGAAACATAGAGGAAGCATATGAATTAAAAGTATGAACCGGCAGTATGATCGAAAACATACATATATTTAAAAAGCGGAAATACGGGAACGTGATACAATCGTCTTCACGTCCTGCATTTCCGCTTTTGCACATCCGCTTTTATTTTTTGTCCCTATGCATCCGCAATTACACATGATAAAACAGTTCCTGGTTCTTCATCTTCATTCCGATCCGGTAAATTCTCTCGCCGTTGGCTATGTAGTGGGTATTGATTGCGCTCCTGGACTGTTCCAGGTTCCCCCGCTGCAGGATTTCCAAAAGCCATTTATGCTCCAGATAGTTGTTTCCCCGCCGTCCTGCCTGGGCAGCAATGTCCTCCTGGTCCAAATCCACCTGTTCTTCAGACACATACCCGTTGATTTGCTTAATGGTATAGAACATGGCTCCGTTTAAGGGGCTTAGTGTCTCCCACAGACTGGTCAGACGCTCCATCTGGCCTGATAATAAAATCTGTTTATGGAATATCTCATCATACTTGATGATTTTCCCCATGTCGTCCTCTGACACTGCCTCCTTCATGGCCAGCACCGCATCCTCCATAAGAAAAATGCTGTCGCTCAGGAGACGGCCCCCGCACCGCTCCAAAGCCAGGTTTTCCAGGTTGCCCCGCAGAAAGAATATCTCATAGGCATCCTTAGGCGAAAGCATGGTGACAGAGTACCCTTTATTGGTCTCATAATCCAGAAACCCTTCGTACATCAGCTGCTTCAGCGCATCCCGCACCGGCCCCCGGCTCATCCCCAGCGTTACGGCTATATCATTTTCAACCAGCTTTTCTCTCTGAGCCAGCTTTCCCTGAAGAATCTGCTCCCTCACATAATCTGCTGCCACCTCTGAAAGACTTCTTTTTTTTTCCTTATCCATTACAATCCCCGCTCCTAGCACTGCTCTTTAACCTGTCCATTATAACGTAGGCCCTGCGCAAATGTCAAAGGATTTTCAATATCCATGATATTTTCCAGATTGTCCGAGCTGTAAAAAGACCGGCTGATAGACCGGTTCCTGAACTGAGCCGGAGCCGCTATGGCATCACATTCCATCTCACACACAGGCACAGCCCTACGCCTTCCTGCGGGCCGCCTTATCCCTGGTTTCCCTGTAAATTCCGTCTGTTGTCCACATTTTTTCCACTCTATACCTGATTCCTGTCTTTTTAGAAAAAGGCGGGGACTACCTCATCCCCGCCGCGCTTCGGCCGCATCTGCTGTCATAACTGTTGTCAATTCAGATATTTCTTTACATACATTCCCGTATAGGACACCGGACAACGGGCCACTTCCTCCGGTGTTCCCTTTGCAATCACCGTTCCGCCCTTGTCCCCGCCTTCCGGACCAATGTCGATGATATAATCCGCTGTCTTGATTACATCCAGATTGTGCTCAATAACCACAACCGTGTTGCCTCCCTCCGACAGCCTGTGAAGTATATCAATCAGCTTATGGACGTCTGCGAAATGAAGTCCGGTGGTGGGCTCGTCCAGGATGTAAATGGTCTTTCCCGTGCCTCTCTTGGACAGCTCCGTGGCCAGCTTGATTCTCTGGGCCTCGCCGCCGGACAGCTCCGTGGACGGCTGTCCCAGCCGGATGTATCCCAGTCCCACGTCATACAGGGTCTGTATCTTCCTGGTAACAGAGGGTACATTTTCAAAGAACTTAAGAGCCTCCTCCACGGTCATGTTTAACACATCGTAGATGTTCTTTCCCTTGTACTTCACGTCCAGGGTCTCACGGTTATACCGCTTGCCGCCGCATACCTCGCAGGGCACATATACATCCGGCAGGAAATGCATCTCAATCTTGATAATGCCGTCTCCGCTGCACGCTTCACACCGGCCGCCCTTTACGTTAAAGCTGAACCTTCCCTTGCTGTACCCCTTTGCCTTGGCGTCCGGAGTGGAGGCGAACAGGTCCCTTATGAGGTCGAATACGCCTGTGTAGGTAGCCGGGTTGGACCTGGGAGTACGCCCGATGGGCGACTGGTCGATGTCGATAATCTTATCCAGCTGCTCCACGCCCTCGATGCTCTTGTGCCTGCCCGGTATGGTTCTGGCCCTGTTTAACTTCCTTGCCAGGGATTTATAAACGATTTCATTCACAAGGGAACTTTTGCCGGAACCGGACACGCCGGTCACACATGTCATGATTCCCAGGGGAATGTCCACATTGATGTTCTTTAAATTGTTCTCCGCCGCGCCCTTTACTGTAATCCAGCCCGTGGGCTTCCTTCTCTCGGCAGGCACCGGAATCTTCACACGCCCGCTTAAGTAAGCTCCTGTAATGGAATCCGGGTTCTTCATGATTTCCTCGGCCGTCCCCATGGCAATGACCTTTCCGCCGTGCTCTCCCGCACCGGGTCCGATGTCCACGATGCAGTCCGCTGCCCGCATGGTGTCCTCGTCATGTTCCACCACCAATACACTGTTGCCCAAATCCCGCAGATGGGTCAGCGTCTTAAGGAGCTTGTCATTATCCCGCTGATGGAGTCCGATGCTGGGCTCGTCCAGGATATAGGCCACTCCCACCAGGCCGGAGCCTATCTGGGTGGCCAGACGGATGCGCTGGGCCTCACCGCCGGACAAAGTGCCTGTGGCCCGGGACAGGGAAAGATAATCCAGACCCACGTCAATGAGAAAGCATATCCTGGCTCTGATTTCTTTCAGAATAGAAGCGCCTATGGTCTCCTGCATAGGAGTCAGCTTCAGCCCGTCCATGAATTCCTTAAACCGGACTATGGACATGTTGGTGGCTTCATATATATTCATCCCGCCCACCGTAACTGCGAGGGACTCTTTTTTAAGCCTCTGCCCCTTACAGACCGGACAGGGGGTAATCCGCATATAGGTCTCATATTCCGCCTTGGACGCTTCGGAAAAAGTCTCCTTGTAGCGGCGGTTTACATTCTCAATCAGGCCCTCAAACGCCACGTCATAGACGCCCTCGCCTCTCTGACTCTTATAGCGGACCTTCACCTCCCGGCCTCCGGTTCCGTATAACAGCACATCGTGGATTTCCTTGGGGTAATCCTGGAAGGGCGTATCCAGCCTGAAATCATAAGCTTCGGACAGCGCTTCCAGGATTGCCCTTGTAAAGCTGCCCTTGTCCGCACAGGACTGCCATCCCATGACCACAATTGCGCCCTGGTCTATAGACAGGGACTTATCCGGAATCATCAGATCCTCGTCAAATTCCATCTTATACCCCAGACCGAAACACTCCGGGCAGGCTCCAAAGGGATTGTTGAAGGAAAAGCTCCTTGGCTCCACCTCGTCAATACTGACTGCACAGTCAGGACAGGAAAAGCTCTGGCTGAAATTCACCGGCTCACCGCCGCTCACATCCACCATCATCAGTCCGCCGCTCAGGGCCATGACTGTCTCTATGGAATCTGTAAGCCTTTTTTCAATACCTTCCTTTACAATCAGACGGTCCACCACGATTTCAATGTTATGCTTGATGTTCTTCTCCAGCCGGATTTCCTCTGAGAGCTCGTAGAGATTGCCGTCAATGCGGACCCTTACATAACCGCTCTTTCTGGCCTGGTCCAGCACCTTTACATGCTCGCCCTTGCGCCCTCTGACCACAGGGGCCAGCAGCTGGATTTTGGTCCGTTCAGGCATGGACATAATCTGGTCAACCATCTGGTCAATGGTCTGTTTGTGTATCTCCTTGCCGCATTTTGGACAGTGGGGTATACCGATTCTGGCATATAAAAGCCTCATGTAGTCGTAGATTTCCGTAACCGTTCCCACAGTGGAACGGGGATTCCGGTTGGTGGACTTCTGGTCAATGGAAATGGCCGGCGACAGACCCTCTATGCTCTCCACATCCGGCTTCTCCATCTGTCCCAGGAACTGCCTGGCATAGGAAGACAGGGACTCCATGTAACGCCTCTGCCCCTCAGCATAAATGGTGTCAAAAGCCAGGGATGATTTGCCTGAACCGGACAGTCCTGTAAGGACCACCAGCTCGTTCCTCGGTATATCCACGGAAATATCCTTCAGATTATGCTCATTCGCCCCGCGGATTTTAATGTACTGCTTTGCCATCGAACATGCTCCTTGTCTTTTATCTTAATTGGCTTCTTGTAAAAATGTTCTTTCTGCATAGCGCTGATACACAGCGCTGACAGCCTCTAGTATAGCACATCGCCTATGCATTTGCAAACATTTGTTCGATGAATTGTTGCAAAATTACTGGAACCTCTTCCAGCAGACTCCTGGCGTGAACCCGCTCCGACATCTGGTGCGCATCCTTGCCGATGGGGCCGAATAAAAGGGAGGGGACCCTGAAATCCGCCATGGCATCCAGGTCCATCCGGTACATGGTTCCCCACAGAGGGGCATTGACCGCATAGGAGGCCATTTCCTCCCGATCCGGTCCCCCGCAGTAGCTTAAATCCGATATCCCGCAGCAGTAATTGCGCTTTCCAAGACAGAGACCGCAGGTGTCCTCCGCCGCCTTTTGCAGCAGGTTATAGAGACGGGTACCCTCTCCTGCCTGTATACCTCCTTCCTGTATACCTCCAGTCCGTCCCGCCCTATCTGTCTCCCCCAGCCTGTCGCTGTGAAAGGCCGGATAATATGGCGGCGCAAAAGATATAACCATGACAGGCGAAGTGATGCCCGAAAACGTCAGCATGGCATCCATCATTTCCAGCGTAGCCTGGGGATAATTCATGGCACCTGTTCGCACGTCCGACTCTATTTTTCCGTAAAGGTCCTGATACCATTTCCCATATCCTTTTTTCTTCCGGCATATCTCTGCCAGCTCCCCGTACTCCAGCACGCAGTGTTCCAAGTCCACCTTGGGCAGGATATTTCCCGACCTGACCAGGACTTCCTGGCTCTCCATCCGCTTCATATAGGACGCAAAGGACCGCCGGCCCATTTCCTTCAGCCGTTCCATGACCTGGCTGGTGGTCTTTGAAAATCCCAGCATACTCATATATCCGGCTGCCCGCAGGGGGACAGACACATCATATCCGTACTTGCGGTCCCGCAGATTAAACCAGGTGGGAGGAGGACAATGCTCTCCCTCAAAGGTCTCGGAAAATTCAGGCGCCAGTTCCGTGGCCATAAACATCTCCGCCAGCACGCCGATGGCATTCAGTCCGTGAAAGCATTCCACCACATGCGCCTTGGCGCCCTGTACAAGAACAGCCGGCATGGTTTTGCCCACAGACCCTATATAGACCTGCTGCTTGCCGCCCTCATTAAAGCTGGGCTCCAAATCCACAAGACAGTCATATGTAAGCCCATATTCCTGCCGCAGCCCTGTAAACAGGGAAACAGCTCCCCTCATCCCCGCAGAATATGCCTCCTCGTCCGCCACCGCCGCAAAGAGCAGGTTTCCGGTTGTCTCAGGATATTCCAGCACCTTCTGTCCAAACCAGTCCATGATGGCAAGGCCAATGGAAAGCCCGCCTTTCATGTCGTTCACTCCCCGGCCGAACAGCCACTCCCCTGACGCCAAATCATCCCTGGCCTCCTGGGGCAGCATGGACTTAAGCGCCTCCAGTTCCTCCCCGTGGATGTGCTTCCATGCCTCCATATCATATGCCAGGGCGCGGAACCGTCCATACTCGTCCGTGTCCACCACGTCGTAATGACCGGTAAGCACAACCGTCCCGGCTCCCTTCCCTCTCACAAGGCCGTACACAACGGTCCGTCCCAGACTGTCGCCTTCCAGAGCGCACTGCCCGCAGAGGGACGGGTGTTTCGCAAAATAGGGCTGGCGTTCCAGACATCCTGCGATATAGTCTGAAACCTCCTTCTCCTGTGGGGTGTTGGACACGCTGGGAATGGAAACCATCCCCCGCAGGTAATCATATATCTGTTTTTCAAACAACAAAGCAAACGCCTCTTTTCCTGAATACTGCCTTTATTTTATATATGACCCAGTATATTCCATTCATTCCGGGATATCAATACCCATTGTATAACCTGCACAAAAAACCTTGTACCAAAATGGTTGTTTTAACGAAAATAAAATTCCCTATTTTAAAAAAACAACAGGGTTGCTATCGTAGATGCAGAAAACAAGTTTGTTATTACGTAAGGGTAAGCAAGACTGTTAATAATACTTTCACAGGGGTATTATAAGCAGTTTTTTTATATCATGAAATTCCTGTATTCATTTTATTTCAGATATAGCGGAGGGAAAACCATTGAAAAACATCAGAGTCCTGAATACAACTGCGGTGGTGACACTGGACCGCAAAGACCCTCCCGGGCCGGTTAGATACTGATATTCTATCCGTCCTGCGGGAGGGTCTTTTATCTTACTCATTTATCAATTTTATTTTTTACTTATCTGTTTCGTTTTTTACTTATCTGTTTCGTTCTTTGCTTCTCTGTTTCCTGTACTGCATGACGATTCTTTCCCTGATATCCGGCCTCAATACCCTACCGTTCTTCCCTGAAATACGGAAGTCCCAGGCTCTGGGGCGGCTGGTATTCTCTCTTCTTTCTCAGGCTGGTTATAACCAGGACCACAATGGTGACCACATAGGGAAGGGCTTTGAATATCTCCTGGGCGCCCCTGTCCAGGCCAGGTATATACAGATAAAGGATGTACAGACCGCCAAACAGGATAGAACCCCAGATGGCATTGACCGGTTTCCACAGGGCGAAGATGACAAGGGCGATTGCAAGCCAGCCTCTGTCGCCGAATCCGTTGTTGGTCCAGGTACCGCCGGAGTATTCCATGACAAAGTATAATCCGCCCAGGCCGCTGATGCCTCCTCCCAGGCAGGTGGCCAGATACTTGTAGGCCGTTACATTGATGCCGGCCGCATCTGCCGTGGCCGGACTCTCGCCCACAGCCCTCAGGTTCAGTCCACGTCTGGTCTTAGCCAGGAAAAACGCCAATGCCAGGGCCAGGGCCACTGCCAGATAGGTCAGAAATCCGTAGGAGAAAAAAATCTGTCCGATGACGCCAAACTTGGACAGTCCGGGAATAGGAGTCTTATAGGCAGCGCCTGTCACTGCCACGGAAATCTGTCCCACTCCCCCTGCCAGCTTTGCCAGGGAACCGCCGAAGAAGTTGCCGAAGCCAACCCCAAAGGTGGTAAGGGCAAGACCTGTCACGTTCTGGTTGGCCCGCAGCGTGATGGTCAGTACACTGTATACCAGTCCTCCCAGGGCAGCGCACACAAAGGCGCACACAAAGGAAATCAGAAGCCCCACCAGACCGTTTGGATTGGCTGTCCCGTTTTCATACAGGAAAGCCCCGATCAGTCCGGCAATGCCGCCCATATACATCATGCCGGGAATACCCAGATTCAGGTTGCCTGATTTCTCCGTCATGATTTCTCCCAGGGCTCCGTACAGGATGCCGATACCCTGGCCGATTGCTTTCTGAATAAATATAACTAAAAAACCCATATTTCAGCCTCCTTATGACAATTTTGCCCCTGCTTCTTTCCGTTTGCTGCGGATTCCCACCTTGTAGTTGATGAAGAATTCACAGCCCAGGATGAAGAAGAGGATGATGCCTGTTATTACATCAGAGGCATTTTCATTCAGGTTAAACTGGGAGGCAATCTGCCCGGCTCCCTTTTGCATGAATACCAGGAAAAACGACACCAGGACCATGGCAAATGCATTGAACTTGCTGAGCCAGGATACGATGATGGCCGTGAATCCCCTGCCGCCCGCTGTGCTGGTGGAAATGGTATGGCTGGCGCCGCTGACTATGATGAAGCCTGCAATGCCGCAGATGGCGCCGGACAGGGCCATGGTGCGGATAATTACCTTCTTCACATTGATTCCGGCGTACCTGGCCGTATTTTCGCTCTCTCCCACTACCGCAATCTCATATCCCTGCTTGCTGTACTTCAGGTAGATGAAGATGGCCAGGGTCAGCGCCAGCACGATTACCAGGTTCCAGCCGTACTCCAGGCCGAACAGCTTTGGAAGCCATCCCCCCTTTGTGGAGGAGTTGATGGTTCCCACGGAGTTGGATCCCTTTGGATTCTCCCAGAAAATGATGCAGTATGTGATGACCTGCATGGCCACATAGTTCATCATCAGTGTAAACAGTGTCTCGTTGGTGTTCCAGTATGCCTTAAAAAATGCCGGGATGGCTGCCCAGACCATGGCTGACAGGGCGCTTCCCAAAAGCATCAGCGGAAACAGAACCAGGGGAGGCAGTGAATTGCCCAGGTAAATCATCATGGCAGCGGATGTGACGCCGCCAATCAGAACCTGTCCCTCTGCTCCGATGTTCCAGAACCGCATCTTGAATGCAGGCGTGATGCCGATTGCTATACAGAGTAGCACCAGAGTATCGCGAATGGTCATCCAGGTACGCCTTTTGGTACCCACTGCCCCGTCAAAGATTCCTTTATAAACCTCCAGGGGATTAAGCCCTGTCAGGGCATAGATGACCCCTGCACAGACCACCAGCGATAAGAGAACCGCTCCCAGCCTGATGGCCCAGGCCTTCCACATATCAATCTCATCCCTCTTGGAAATATGCATCAGAGGTTCCTTGTTGGACACTGCCGTCATCTCCTTACTCACTTAATCCACCTCCTGTCCTGGTCATCATTAGCCCCACCTGTTCCTTGGTCGCTGTCCTGCCGTCCACAACACCGTTTACCTGTCCCGCGCACAGCACCAGGATACGGTCGCACAGCTCCAGAAGCACATCCAGGTCCTCGCCCACGCATATAACGGCCGCTCCCTGTTTCTTCTGCTCATTGAGGAGATGATAGATGGTGTAGGATGAGTTGATATCCAGTCCGCGGACCGGATAGGCCACCATAAGCACCTTGGGATTGGAAGAAATCTCCCTTCCCACCAGCACCTTCTGGACATTTCCCCCTGACAGCTTGCGCACCGGAGTGGAGACGCCGGGGGTCACGATTTCCAGCTCCTCTATGATCTGCTCCGCCAGGTTTTTTGGCGTCTTTCTGTCCGTAAAGAAGGAACGTCCCCTGCGGTATCCCCTGAGCATCATATTGTCCGTCATGTCCATTGCTCCTACCAGTCCCATGCCCAGACGGTCCTCCGGCACAAAGGAAAGCTTTATCCCCAGCTTATTAATGGCTGAGGCGCTCATGCCGGACAGCTGCTTTTCGCCGCCCTCCGGCGGATAATAGGTGATGGTTCCGCCCGTCATGGGTTCCAGTCCGGCAATGGACTCCAAAAGCTCCCTCTGGCCGCTTCCCGCGATACCGGCAATCCCCAGTATCTCCCCGCTGTAAGCAGTAAAGGAGGCATGGTCCAGGGTGGTCACTCCCTCCTTGTCCACGCAGGTGACGCCTTCCACCACCAGGCGGCGCTCCGGGTTCACAGGATCCGGGCGCTCGATGTTCAGGCTTACCTTCTTGCCCACCATCATCTCGGTCAGGGATTCCTCGGTGGCGTCTGCCGTATATACCGTACCGATATACTGGCCCTTGCGCAGTACGGACACCCGGTCTGACAGCGCCAGAACCTCATGGAGCTTATGGGTGATGATAATAATGGAATGGCCTGCCTCACGCATGTTGCGCAGCACTGCAAACAGCTTGTCTGTCTCCTGGGGTGTGAGGACGGCTGTGGGCTCGTCCAGAATCAGGATATCCACCCCGCGGTACAGAAGCTTTACGATCTCCACGGTCTGCTTCTGGGATACGGACATGGTGTATATCTTCTGGTCCGGATCCAGCTCAAACCCGTATTTGGCTGTCAGCTCATTGATTTTGGCGGACACAGCCTTCATGTCCAGCACTTCCCTTCCTGACAGTCCCAGGATAATGTTCTCAGCCGCTGTCAGAACATCCACCAGCTTGAAATGCTGGTGAATCATGCCGATACCCAGAGCAAAGGAGTCCTTAGGCGAACGAATGGTAACCTCCTTTCCGTTTACGAATATCTGCCCTTCATCCGGGTAGTAGATACCGGAAATCATGTTCATAAGGGTGGTCTTTCCGCTTCCGTTCTCACCCAGGACGGACAGGATTTCCCCCCTTTTTACAGACAGGCATACCTTGTCGTTGGCAGTTACCTTGCCGAACCGTTTTGTGATATTTTTCAGTTCAATTGCGTATTCTTCGCTCACCCGGCCAACCTCCGTTCTTTGTATTTAGCCTTGTTGCATTGTCTCGTGGAAAAAAGCGGAGCCAGATATGAATGGCTCCGCTTTTACAGCCTTTAATTTCCAGCGGGAAATTATAGCATCTGCTATCTTAGTTGTCAATTGTGGTGATACCGTCAATCAGGATGTCAAAGGCAGGTGCGGAACCAAACTCTGACTCATGGAAATATCCGTCGGAGATATATTCAATGTCGCTGCCGTCCTTCTTATATGTATCCAGTGTCTCGCCGCCAACGGTCCATGTGGAGGTGTCGAATACATGAAGCTCACCGGATGCCAGCTTGGCCTCTACCTCATCCACCTTCTCCTTTGTTCCGGGTGCCACAGCCGCCTCGTTCAGCTCTGTAATCAGCACAGCGCCGTCAGAGAAGCCCTTGCACCAGTCAACCGGAATCTCGGTTCCGTCAATGACATGCTGTACAGCCTCAGTCACATATGCAGCCCAGTTATTGGAAGCAGATGTAAGAGCCTGTTTTGGAGCAGTGGCAATCATGGAAATGTTGTAGCCCACGCATGGAACGCCTGCTGCCTCACATGCGGTAGGAGCGCCGGTGGTATCTGCATGCTGGCTGATCAGAACACATCCGTCGGAAATCAGGGCGTCAGCCGCTTCCTTCTCCAGGTCAAAGCTTGCCCAGCTGTTGGTGTACTTCACTTCCATGGTGGCGTCCGGGCATACGGAACGCACGCCTAAGAAGAAGGAGGTGTATCCGCTGATAACCTCAGCATATGGATAAGCGCCCACATAACCAATCTTGCACGCATCCGCCTTCACGGTTCCGTCCTCTATCATCTGGTTCAGCTTCAGTCCGGCCACAACACCGGATACGTAACGTGACTCGTAGATGGATGTGAAATAGTTGTGCATGTTGCTCAGGCCGCTGGAAGCTGCCTGGAAGCCGGTTGCATGACAGAACTGGACATCCGGATACTCCTTTGCCGCCTCAATCACATAGGACTCATGTCCAAAGCTGTTTGCAAATATAATCTGGCATCCCTGGTCCGCAAGGTCCATGGCCGCATCCTTTGCAGTCTCATCCTCCGGGATGTTCCACTTAACGATAATCTGGTCATCGTTCAGGCCCAGTTTTTCCTTCATCTCCATGGCGCCGTTGTAATGAGCGGCTGTGTAGCCCTCGTTCTCATCGCCTATGTAGACAAAGCCAATCTTTAAATCTTCCTTGGCAATGCCGCCTGCGGCCGGTGCTTCTGAAGCCTCGGTCTCCTTGGTCTCTGCATCCTCTGCCGCCGCAGTTGTCTCAGCCTCAGCTGTTGTGGCTGCGTCTGCCGCAGTCGTCTTTGCTGTGTCAGATCCGCCGCAGGCTGCCAGTGATACTGCCATCACGCCTGCCATGGCCATGCTTGCTAACTTTTTTAATTTCATAATACTCTCCTCCATGAAGTGTAAGTTTGCAGAACCCGATTAAAATACGTCAGGTACTGGCTGCTCCATTACACCTGACGTTCCATCGTTGTCCTACCCATTAAAAAGTAACACAAATACCAGTTAAGTATATCTACTTTTTTCCCTATTGTCAATATTAACCAGGGAAATCGACCCATTTTTACACAATAAGACAGGATTGCTTTTATTTATCAGCAATCCTGCCTTTCATTCTTAAGCCATGCTTATAATTTAGTTTCTTTCAGCTGCATTTTCATAAAATACTTCGCACATAACACCTGCACCGATGCGGAACCCATCTGTAAAACACTGGGTCTTCTCAATAAAGGTTAGCTCCAGGTAATGTTCCATCAGAAGGTCGAATTCCTCCTTCATGTCCCTGTCCAGCTTGTCGGTAAACCGGTTGAAGTCGTCCATGGACTGCCTGGTCAGTGCATCGTATTCCGCGTTGCCGCGTATGGTATTTTCCGCCGGGCATAAGTCCCCCCTGTACAACTGCTGCAAAATCTTTCCCATACCTTTTTCCTGCCTTTCTTTTGTCAAATTATTTTCACAGAAAGGCGGGGGCCGTCACGCCGCATTCTCCATCCGCTCTCAACTCATTCTCTCATCAACCAATCATCTTCTCTCATCATCTATAAAGGATATACGCAGCGCAGGGCTATGGCTCCCCCACCTGTCTATATATCCAGGATAGCACAGCCCGTGGTCAAATGCAACTAAACATATCCTATTCTCCCCGGACCTGCTCTTCTTCTCCACGGTTGAAGATTTCCATGAATTCGTCTCCTGTGATGGTCTCCTTTTCCAGCAGATAGGCGGCTATCTCATGGAGCCTGCCTTCATTTTCCCTGAGAATGGAAAGAGCCTTCCTATGCTGCTCCTTCACAATGGACACCACCTGTTCATCTATGCGCTTTGCCGTGTCCGGAGCGCAAATCAGGGATGTGTCTCCTCCCAGATACTGGTTGTTCACGGTTTCCATGGCCACCATGTCAAACTCATCGGTCATGCCGAACCGGGTCACCATGGAACGGGCAATCTTGGTAGCCTGCTCAATGTCGTTGGACGCGCCTGTGGTAATGGAATGGAAAATCAGCTCCTCCGCCGCCCGGCCGCCTGTAAAGGTGGCAATCTTATCCAGTGCCTCCTCCCGGCTCATAAGGTAGCGCTCTCCCTGTTCCACCTGCATGGTATATCCCAATGCCCCCGATGTTCTGGGGATAATGGTAATCTTCTGAACCGGGGCGCTGTGGCTCTGGCAGGCAGCCACCAGCGCATGGCCCACCTCATGATACGCCACGATTCTGCGCTCCTTCTGGGAAATAACCGCATTTTTCTTCTGGTATCCGGCAATGACCGTCTCCACGCTTTCCTCCAGGTCGGCCTGCACCACGGCGCTGCGGCCCATACGCACTGCCCGCAGGGCTGCCTCGTTGATGATATTGGCCAGCTCCGCGCCGCTGGCGCCTGCCGTGGCCCTGGCAATGGCATTGTAATCCACGTCATCCGACATCTTCACGTTTTGTCCGTGAACCTTTAAGATAGCCTCACGTCCTTTTAAGTCAGGCAGCTCCACCGGCACTCTGCGGTCAAAGCGGCCGGGACGCAGCAGGGCCTTGTCCAGGGACTCCGGACGGTTGGTGGCAGCCAGGATGACTACGCCCTTCTTTCCGTCGAAACCATCCATCTCCGTCAGCAGCTGGTTCAGGGTCTGCTCACGCTCATCGTTTCCGCTCATGCCTCCGCCGTCGCGCTTCTTGCCGATGGTGTCAATCTCATCAATAAATACAATACACGGCGCCTTATCATTGGCCTGCTTAAACAGATCCCTGACCTTGGCAGCGCCCATACCCACAAACATCTCCACAAATTCAGAACCGGATATGGAGAAGAAGGGGACGTGGGCTTCTCCTGCCACCGCCCTTGCAAGAAGCGTCTTGCCGGTTCCGGGAGGGCCCACCAGCAGCGCTCCCTTTGGAAGATTTGCTCCTATATCCGCATACTTCTGCGGATTGTGAAGGAAATCCACGATTTCCTTTAAGGCATCCTTGGCCTCCTCCTCACCTGCCACATCGGCAAAGGTGATTCCCGTCTCATTCTCTGCGTATATCTTTGCATTGGACTTTCCGAAGGTCATGGCATTGCTGCCGCCCATGCGCTTGGAAAGCATGCGCCCCATAATATTTCCAATGACCACAAACATGAGAATGGGTGCAACCCAGGACATCAGGAAGCTTAATAGCGGAGAAGCCTTTGTCTGGATTTCTCCTGTAAAATTCTCCACATCCGCATTCTGCAGCCGCTTAACCAGGTCGTCTCCCGGAATCGGTCCTGTCTTATAGCTGACATTCCACTGCTTCTGGTCCTTTTTCGTAAACTGAATCTGTGATTCCCCGTTGCTGACGTACACATCCTTTACATTACCGGCGTCCAGTTCCTTCAGGAACTCGCTGTACGGCACTTCCACGGAATGCTCCATCATGGGAAATACAAGGGCATTTAACACCATCACTGCCAATATGACCAGGAAATAATAGTAAATGAACGGCTTTTTAGGCGTGCCGCTTTTTAAGTTTCTCTTTCCGCTGTCTTCATTCGCACCCATACCAGGTCTCCTTTTCTTAATTCATACTCATAGGCCGGGATACACGCAGCCTGATTCCAGCTGCATCCGCTTCCCGCTGTTCACCATGTAAGATAATACCATTTGCAACTTTTGTCAATGGTTGATTGTAAGTTTTTATTTACTTTTAATATTTATTGACTTTTTACACCAGATATGATAAAACGATTACAGAATAGAGCGAGGAGGTAATCGGCATGAACCGTGAACCAGCAGACAGCAGACATGTGGGGGAACATTTCATGGAATTTGCCATTGATTTTTTTAATCTGGCAAAGAACAGCTACCACCAGCAGAACCAGATACGGGCGAATTCCGCTGCTTTCCAGGTCCTGATGCAGTTAAACCAGCCGGACAGACAGGCGCCCACCATGTCGGAGATGGCCCTGCAGCTGGGCATTACCAAACAGCAGCTGACAAAGCTTATCAATGATCTGGAAGAAAAGAACCTGGTCCGCAGACAGCACAGCTCCAGGAACCGGCGCCATGTATATCTGATGATTACACCGGAAGGCGCATCCATCATGAAGCAGCTGAGGGAAGCTATGCTGGAGTGCACGGTGTCCCGACTTTCCTCGTATAATCAGGAGGAACTGGCGGAGCTGGACGACTGCCTGATACGTTTAAACACCCTGTTGGAGAAATTCGCGGCCGCG
Source organism: Enterocloster sp. 210928-DFI.2.20 (assembly GCF_020554465.1). NCBI lineage: Bacteria > Bacillati > Bacillota > Clostridia > Lachnospirales > Lachnospiraceae > Enterocloster > Enterocloster sp. 210928-DFI.2.20. Next base: position 223,508 of record NZ_JAJCHK010000002.1, on the reverse strand, counting down.
GAGGATATAGCATCCTGCGGGGATTTTCCTGAGTTGTAGGGAATGGGGGAGAGGAATGGGGAGAGGTACGCGGACGCGTGTGGTGATTCGCGTCCGTGAGAGACGGGAATGCGGGGCAAAAGATGGCCGTTTCCGCAGTGGGAGAGACTAAGGCGCAAGGGACAGGAAAACCCGGGGACCGCAAAAATTACGCCGGACTCCTGATGAGTCCGGCTCCATGTTTGCTTTGCTTCGGGCGTTGAGCGCCCTGCGCAACCCCGGCTTTTCCTGTCCCTTCCGCCTAAGTCTCTCCGAACTGCTCCAAAGCCACCTCCTGCCCCGCGTTCCCGCCTCTCACCCACTGCTTTCTTCCTGCGTCCGCTGTGCATTCCCCGCAGCAAAAAAAATAATATCCCCGCTAATGATATTGGACAATTGGCGGACTTTTTGCCCGCTTAGATTGTATCCTTGATAATTAATCCTAAACTAAAAGGCCGCATATCAAGATAATGCGGTCCTCTTTATAAATGGTATGCCATCTACCCAGGCATGCCATTTTTCTTCTGATTTGGATATAAACGATGGAGGTGCAATGATACGCAGCGGGCCCTGCGGTTAGATCCGCAGGCTTGGTTCTGGCGTGGATAGCAGGTGCTGCATGGTGCATCCTCACCCCTCTTTACAATACCTTACTTAAGAAGGACTTCAGACGCTCATTTTTAGGGTTGGAGAAGAATTCCTCCGGTGCGGCTTCCTCCATAAAGTGCCCCTCGTCCATGAACATAACCCTGGTGGCTACCTCTCTGGCAAAGCCCATCTCATGTGTCACCACCACCATGGTCATCTTTTCCCTGGCAAGGTCGCGCATAACGCTTAATACCTCTCCTACCATCTCCGGGTCCAGGGCGGAGGTGGGCTCGTCGAACAGCATCACATCCGGCTTCATGCACAAAGCCCGGACAATGGCTATACGCTGTTTCTGACCGCCTGAAAGCTGGCTGGGATATGCGTGGGCCCTGTCTGCCAGTCCCACACGCTCCAGTAGCTCCATAGCCTCATCCTCGGCTTCCTTTTGTCCCTTTCCCTGAAGCTTTATGGGAGCAATGGTCAGGTTCTTCATGATATCCATGTGGGGAAATAGATTAAACTGCTGGAATACCATCCCCATTTTCTGGCGGTGCTTGTCAATATCTGTCTTAGGGTCCGTGATGTCGGTGCCCTCAAAGAAAATGTGCCCGCTTGTGGGCTCCTCCAGCAGGTTCAGACATCTGAGGAAGGTGCTTTTGCCGGAACCGGAAGGCCCTACCACAAAGACCACATCCCCCTTGTGGATATCCACCGTGATTCCCTTTAAGACATCAATGGAGCCAAAGCTCTTTCCCAGGTCCTGCACCCGGATTAAGGGCTGTCCGTTAAACATTCCTGTATTACCGCTCATTCTGTCTCAGCCTCCTTTCCAGTATCTGTATCAGCTTTGTAAATATCATTACAATGATGAGATAAATAATGGCAACCGCAATCAGCGGCATAAATGCACTGTATGTCCTGCTTCGGATGATGTCCCCGCCCTTGGTCAAATCCTGGATGGCAATGTAGCCGGATACCGAAGTCTCCTTTAACAGGGAGATAAACTCGTTGCACAGGGTTGGGAGTACTGTCTTAAATGCCTGGGGCATGATGATGTACCACATGGTCTGGGCATAGTTGAAGCCCAGGCTGCGGCCTGCCTCCATCTGTCCCGGATCAATGGACATGATGCCGCTTCTGAATATCTCCGCCACATAGGCTCCCGAGTTGACTCCGAAGGCCAGGATGGCCACTATGACCTTGTCTACCCTGACGCTTCCGAATACAACAAAGTAAATGATTAACAGCTGCACCACCACAGGGGTGCCCCGGATTACGGTCAGGTACACTTTACAGATTGCATTGAGCACCTTAAGCTTATGGGTCTTCTCATAGGTGGATCGTATCATTCCCACCAGAAATCCCAGCACAATGCCCATAAGGCAGGCAAAAAAGGTAATAATCAACGTTGTTTTCAGACCCTCGGTCAGATATTTCCACCGGTTGTCTGACACAAAGTTCAGGTAAAACGCATCTGTAAATGTCTTCCACATGCTCATCATCCTCTGCTCTTTCTTTATGATTCATAAGGCAGGGCAGACGCCCTGTTTCTCCTCTGTCATACAGTCAAAAACTGCCGCCCTGCAGGAACGGGGATGCGGTGCAGTATTGCACCTCCCTTTCTGCAGCCTGCGGCAGTTTTATACCGGCCGTCTTCCTGTATATGCCGGTACTGTCATGTCTGTCTTAAGTGGGCGATTCCATACCCGGTACGATTACTCAGCCTTGATATACTTGGCTACGATTTCGTCCAGTGTGCCGTTGTCCTTCAGGGTCTTAAGAGCGCCGTTGATTTTCTCCAGCAGCTCTGTGTTGCCCTTCTTTACAGCAATGGCATACTCTTCATCGGTAAAGGACTCATCCAGAATCTTCAGTCCTTCTGTCTCAGCAACAAAGGTCTTGGCAGGCTCCCCGTCGATTACAACCGCGTCAATCTTGCCCTGGCTCAGTGCCTGAACAGCCTCAAAGCCCTTGTTGTAACGCTCTACCGTGGTTCCGTCAGCTTCCAGGTCAGATACATAGATATCGCCTGTGGTTCCCAGCTGCACGCCTACGATTACACCCTTTAAGTCATCAGGAGAGGCAATCTCGCTGTCCTCTGTAACGATGATTTTCTGGGATGCCTTTGCATAAGTATCGGAAAAATCTACGGACTGCATACGGTCTTCCGTAACAGTCATGCCGGCCAGGCCCATATCAGCCTTACCGGATACAATCTCAGGAATAATAGAATCAAACGCAATGTCCTCAATCTCCAGCTCCATGCCCAGCTCATCGGCAATGGCCTTTGCAATTTCCGCGTCAATACCAACAATGGCATCTCCGTCATGATACTCGTAAGGAGGGAACTCTGCGTTGGTTGCCATGACAAGCTTGCCGCCTGCTGCTTCCTTGGCTGCCTCAGTCTCAGCCGCCTCTGCGCTGGTCTCATCCTTGCTCTCGGCTGCCGTGGTATCCTCTGCCTTCTCCTCTGCTGTTGTGGCTGCTGCTGTTGTCTCTTTTGCACCGCCGCCGCAGGCTGTCAGGGAAGCTGCCATCAGTGCCGCCATGGTGATCGCTAAAACCTTCTTCTTCATAATAATATTCTCCTCTTTTCTTTTATGCATCAAATTGCATAACTATAAATGTATTCAACATTTTATATTATAATGCATTTTTCTGGTTTAGCAAGAGGAAAATACGGGAATCACCAAAGAATCAGCAAAGATGCCGTCTAATTCCCTCTCTGTCTCCGGCCTGCAAGCACAAGATGCTTGGCCAGCACGGCCGTTGTCACGGCCCCTACGCCTCCCGGCACAGGTGTTGCCATGGATGCAAGAGGCTCTATGGACGGGAAATCCACATCTCCGCATAATTTTCCATTTTCATCCACATTAATACCCACATCAATGACTATGGCATCCTGTCCCACGTGACGGCCGTCCAGCATTTTAGCCTTTCCTGCTGCGGCCACCAGGATTTCAGCTCTGCGGCACTCTGTCTCCAGATCCCTGGTCCTGGTGTGGCAGATGGTGACCGTGGCATTTTCCTTCAGCATCAGCATGGACAGCGGACGGCCCACCACCATGCTGCGGCCCACGATAGTCACGTTCTTTCCTGTCATATCTATCTCATTGGCCTTAAGTACCTCTATGACCGCCTCTGCGGTACAGGGCGCAAAACCGGTTTTGTCCCCTGCAAATACCTTGGCAATATTGGCCGGGGAAATCCCGTCCAGGTCCTTTTCCGGGTCAATCATCTTCTCGATGTCCGTCTCCGCAATCTGCTTTGGCAGCGGACGGAGCAGGAGGATTCCCGATACATCCGGGTCACGGTTAATGGCACTGAATTCAGCCTTGAAATCGCTGTCGCTTATCTGTTCCGGGAACACATATGTCTGGACCCTCAGGCCGAAGTTCTCCATCTTCTTCACAGCCCCCCGTTCGTAGGACATATCGTCCGGTTTTTCCCCCACCCGCACAATGGCCAGCTTCGGAGCCGGGCCTTCCAGACCTTCCATCATCTGTGTTACCTGTTCCTTGATTTTTGCCGAAACCTCGGCGCCTTTTAATATTTTCATTTTCCTTCTCCTTCCTTTCTGCCTGACACCTTCTATCTCAGCTGCTCAAGTACCTTCTGATATATGCGGTCCGCTGCTTCTGTCCCCTCCTTAATCAGGCGTTCCGCCTTCTCGTTCATTTCTTCTGCCTTCTCCCTGTTCTTCATGGACTTGGTATTGATGTACACATTCATCACCGCGCCCAGCAGTGCGGTCCGGATGAACTGGACTCCCACGCCCACATCGCTGACAGCCATCCTGCTTCCCTTATCCGCAAGGATATCCATGATTTCCAGCATTTCCCATGCCTTTTCCATGATTTCCATTGGCACAAGACTGGCATCCAACAGCCGTGCTTCCATGACCTCTGCCTTGTATGCCTTTTCTTCCTCTGTACCTGAGGGAAGGCTGTAGCATTTGGCCAGAGGCGCAAATACCTTTGCATCCTGGTCAGCCAGCGCGCTAAACTGTCCCTGGATTCCCTTCATCCGCTCTGCCAGTTCCTTAATCTCATCCTCCACCAGCGCGTACTTCTTCTTGCCTATGGTCAGATTGGCCACCATCTGTCCCAGGGCATTGCCCAGGGCTCCGGCCAGGGCCGAAGCGCCGCCGCCCCCCGGTACCGGCTCCTTTGAAGATAATACATCCAGAAACTCCTGAATCGTCATGCTCTCTACCATTGTAACATCCTCCTGTTTTTCTATATATAGTTTATATTATATAACCCATTTACACAATTTTAACTCCCATCAGCCTGGCCAGCTCGGCGGCCTGCAGCAGGCTGACCTTTACACCCGCCAGTTCCGTGAACTGATCCGAGACCATGATGCCGTCAATGACGCACTCTGATAAATCCATTCCCTTTAACGGTGTACGGAAAAAATCCGTACCGGCCAGGTCCGTGGAGGAAAAAACCGTCTTTTTAAATTTCACCTCAGACATGAAGGATTCCCGGAAATTACAGCCCTTTATTTCGCCGAACTCCCAGAAGGCAGTAGAGAAATTCCCATAGTGGAACTGACTGTCCAGAAGCTTCACCCACTTAAACGTGGAGTTGCAGAACTGGCTTCCGTCCCCCTTTGAGTCTGATACATTCACATTCTTCCAATAGGTATCCCGGAAGGAGCAGTTAGAAAAATCACACTTGTCAAATACTACATTGCAGAAGGACGCGCCGCTGAAATCACACTCCTCCATCCTGCACCTGACGAATTTCACCGTGTCAAACTCCACTTTTTTTCCCGATATCCCAACGACCGTCTGGTCTTCATAAACCTTATCCAAAATCGGACATTCCTGATTGGCTGCTTCCGCCATATCCTCTGACAGCATATCTCCTCCATGGTGATTTTATTTTGTCCATTCCCTGCACTGTTTTAACCTTGGCTCTGCATCAAAGCCCATATCTGTTCCCATGGACGCCTCCATCTCACAGGGAAAATCAGGACATTCTCCGCAGTGGTTCAGCCCTTTTGCCTCGCAGCAGGATTTAACACCGCACTCACCGCCCCAGAAGGGCTTTTCCATGGTTGCGCACCCTGTACAGCGGACCGCTTCCTTTCTTTCACATTGATTGCAGCAGACTCCGCATCTTGACTCAAACATATTCTTCCTCCTTTGTTACAGCCTCCTAAACCTGTTCTTTCCCTGACATCTGTTCCACATCCAGGCGCAGTACAGCGGTTCTCTTAAGCATAGCCTCCGGGTAATCCCAGCTGTCCTTTCCTGACATGTGGCCCATGATGCAGTTCAGGCCCTTTTTCTTTTCCTGTGTCTCCTCCACTACCCGGATGGGTCCTTCCCCCACCACGCTTCGGTACCGGAAGGAATATCCGCAGGCCTGGTCCGCCGTCTTAAGGCCATGGGCAGTGTCCATCTCAAACCCTGCATACCCGGTCTGCCTGACCAAATCCATCTTCTTCCCCTCGGCAGCCCCGTGGAAATAGAGCGCATTTTCCTCCTCGTCGTATCCGAAGCTGAGAGGTACAATGTAGGCGCTCTTTCCATCTGGAAAAGCCAGCCTGCAGCAGTCGCACTCCCGTATAATTTCCCTTATTCCATATGTATCCTTAATTTCCCTGTCCTTCCTTCTCACCATATTCTCCTTATTCGTGTTCTATTCCGGCAAAGCGGTTTCCCGGTGCCGCCATGGTTTTGCCATAATGTTGCCATGATTCCCCCACAGCGCCGCCATGGTTCCGTCACAGTTCAATATATGCCCTGCTTCCGCCTGTCTTGTCCTTCACCACAACAATCTGGTGCTGGATTCGTTCCTTCAGCTCTCCCACATGGGATATGATGCCCACCAGACGCCTTCCCTCTGCCAGGTCTCCCAGGGACTTCATGGCCAGGTTCAGTGTATCCTCATCCAGAGACCCGAATCCCTCATCCACAAAGAGAGTGTCCAGGCGGATTCCGCCTGCAGCTGACTGTATCTCATCCGACAGGCCCAGAGCCAGGGAAAGGGATGCCTGGAAGGATTCCCCGCCGGACAATGTCTTTACGCTGCGCTCCGTACCATTGTAATGGTCGATGACATTTAACCCCAGCCCGTTCTTCCCCCTGTTATCCTCCTCCGTACACCGTTTCAGCTCATACTGACCGCCGCTCATGACCATGAACCTGGTATTTGCCCTGGCAATGATACGCTCAAAATATGCCATCTGCGCATACGTTTCCAGGGTAATTTTTTCCTTTCCCCCCACTTCACCTGCCGCTGTATCGGAAAGGGCCTTGACCCATGTCCATTCCTTTTGTATCTCTTCCATAGACGCCTTCTGTTCCGAAATACGTTCCCTTGCCATGCGGTTGGTTTCCAGTCTGTGGTGAAGCCTGCTTTTCTCCTGCTCCAGGCCGGTCAGCCTCTCCCTTGCCTCAGACTGGCGAAGCCGGTTCTCCTGCATCCGCGCCTCCAGGCGTTCCATAGCGGTTCTAACGTCCATGCCGCCCGGAAGCATTGTGTCCGGCCCATTCACCGGGTCCCGGTCCTCTCCCACAGACTCTCTTCCCACAGTCTCCTCTCCGGCAATCTCCTCTCCCGCAGACTCTCTTCCCTCTGCGTCCTTCTCCGCCATCCGGCCTCTCAGCGCCTCCAATCGGGCCTGAGCGTCCGACACTCTGCGGCTTATCCGGTTATAGGATTCTTCCGCCTCCTTAAACGCCTTTTCCAGTCCGGCCAGAAATGCCTTCTTCTCTGCCAGCTCCGCCTGGGCGGCCTTCCTGTTCTCATAGGGCAGGGAGGACTCCATCTCCTTAAGGCGGCTTTCCAGTTCCCTTTCCTTTGCCTGGCTCTCTGCCAGCATTTTCTGGGCCTGCTGTTTCAACTCCGAGGCTGCTTCCAGGGATTGACGCCCTAAGACCCTTCTGCCTTCAATGGCTTCCTTATATTCTTTTCTCTTCTTCTTTTCCTGAATCTTCTCCTTCTGGGCAGCAGCCTGGCGCTCCAGCTGGCCTTTTAGCTGCCCCATCATCAGCTCCCACTGTTCAAGGAAATACCTGCGCCCCTGCCGTACATCCCCTGTCTTTGCAGCCAACGCCCCGGCATCGGCTTCCGCCTGGCGAATCCGCTGCTGCCAGTCCTCTTTCCAGGTAGCCACCTCAGCATCAATCTGCTGTTTCATCCTTTCATAGCGGGTATCCAGACTGCCTGCCAGTCTTCCTGCCTCCAGGCTCAGCCTGGCAGCCGCCTTATCCTTTTCCTCGGCAGCAGCCTTAAGCCGGTCTACCTTGTCCTTGGCTGCCTCTTTTCCCTCCTCCAGATACCGTGCAGGCGCCGGATGAGTGACAGAGCCGCATACAGGACAGGGCTGGCCTTCTGTGAGCCGTGAAGCCAGGATTCCCGCCTGGTTGTCCAGGAATCTCTGGTACATCTCCCGGTAGGCATCGTCTGCCCTGCGGCTCTCCTCGCCTGCTGCCCTGTAACGCTCTCTGGCTGCCTCCAGCTTCTTCCTCTCCTGCCCGTACTGCCCCAGCTCCTCTGCCAGAAGTCCGATGCGCCCGCTGTATTCGCGCAGTCTCTCCCCTGCTGTCAGGGCTGCCTGGTATTCTTCTCCTGCCTGGCGAAGGCTTTCCAGTATCTTCTCATCGCTGTCATTTCGTTCCTTCCACTGCCTTTCCTCCAGGGCCGCCTGCTCCAGCCTTTTTTCAAGGCTCTCTGTCTCTTTCCTGCATGCCTTCAGATTTTCCTGCAGCCCGTCAAAACGGTCATAGGTTTTCAGGTTTTCTTCCATCCTGGTAACAGCGCCAATCAGCCCGTCTCTGTCAGCCTGGCGTTCCTTTTCCCTCTCATACCTGACCTTTGCCTGTTCCAGAACCGGCATATTTTCCCTGAGCACATCCGCGGCAGCCGCCATATCCCGGCAGACCGCGGCATCCCCCTGCATTTTCCCCAGCTCCATTCCAAGGGCAGCCATCTCGTCCCTGACCAGGGCCATGGCTCTGTCCTTCCCCTGCTGCTGCGCCTCATCCGCCCCAATCAGCTGGTCCAGCACCTCCAAAAGAGCTTCCAGGCTCCCCTGGGGCACCTCCTTCCAGCGCAGCTTAAGTTCCTCACTATGGCCCTCTGTGATAACACCTCCAGCATACTGTTCCATGCTCTTTCTGCTGTCCGCGTAGCGGCCATACAGACCCTTGGCCCGGTCCTTCAGCTTTTCCTGAAACAACTGGTAGGGCTTTGTCTTGAATATTTCCCGGAAAATGATGCCCCGATCCTCGGTTCTGCCTGACAGGAGCCTGGAAAAACTGCCCTGGGCCAGCATGGCAATCTGGGAAAACTGCTCCCTGTTAAGGCCCAGAAGCCCTTCCACCTCCACCGTTACCGCTTTGTCCCCTGTAACGAGCCTGCCGTCCGGCATATGAAGCTGTGCATCCGGCTTTTCCCGTGTCTCCCCTTCACCTCTTTGCTTTGTCCTCATATACTCAGGATTGCGCCGCACCCTGTATTCCTTTCCACTATAGGAAAATCCCATCTCCACATAGGTCCTGGCATCCGGCCTGGCATATTTGCTGCGCAGCATCCTGGGTTTGCGGCTGTCCCCGCTGGCGTTGCCGTAAAGGGCAAATGCAATGGCGTCAAACAGGGTGGTCTTGCCTGCTCCGGTGTCGCCCGTAATGAGATAAAGTCCCCGGTCCCCCAGGGAGGCCATATCCAGGGTGACCTCACCTGCATATGGTCCAAATGCGGATATTATCAGTTCTGTGGGCCTCATCTGCTTCCCTCCCATATCTCTTCCATCAGTTTTACCGCAAAGTCAGCCTGCTGCTCTGTCATGGGCTGATTGTTCTGAAGCTGGTACAGCTCCTCCATCAGAACAATGGGGGGCTTGTCCGCATTGGCGGCAGCTTCCACCACCCTGCCCTCCCTGGTGCGCTTGTTATCATAATCCAGCTTCATGACATTGGGATAAATGGAGCGCAGCTTGCCTATTGCATCCAGTATATCCTCCTCATCCGTAAGGGTTATGTGAAGGTAATCATCCACAGCCGTACCCTGGTAAAAATCACGGCTGGTCAGTTCTTCATAGCTTCCTCTCAGCTCCCGCATATCATGGAGGGGCCTGAGAGGGCGGGTATTCACGGTCACATTCCCCTTTTCCAGCAGCTCCACCACGGTCACTGACTTCCTGTGGTTCACCTCTGAGAATGAATATTTAAGGGGAGTCCCGCTATAGCGCAGGGTATCCCTTCCCACCTTCTGGGGCCCGTGGATATGTCCCATGGCCACATAATCGAAGGAATCGAACAGTTCAGCACTCACCTGGTCCAGGCCGCCTATGGACAGCTCCTCCGAGTCGCAGCAGGACGCACCGGTGACAAACTGGTGGGCAATCAGGATATTGCGGCCATCTTCCCCTTTCTTATGTTCCGCCATATGCTCCAGAGCCCAGCGGACCGCATCTTCAAAGGTTTCAATGCCTTCCTCCGGGCAGCACCTTCTCACAACAGCAGGTTTTATAAAGGGCAGCATATAGACCCGCAGGCTTCCGTACCGGTCCTCCAGTTGAACCGGCTCCAGATGACCGTCATACACAGGCGCCATATAAACTCTCCTGTCCTTCATAAGCTGCCCTCCAAAGGCCAGCCGCTCCGGGCTGTCGTGGTTCCCGCTGATAACAAACACGGGCAGGTTCCGGTCCGCCAGCCCGGTCAGGAAAGCGTCAAAGACCTGTACTGCCTCAGCAGGAGGCACAGGTTTATCATAAACATCCCCGGCTATGAGAACACCGTCAGGCATTTCCTCCTCCGCAATCATGAGAATCTGGTCTAATATATATTTTTGATCCTCCAGCATGGAAAAACCATTGACCCGTTTTCCGATATGAAGGTCTGATAAATGAATAAATTTCATAGTTCTTCCTTTCATGTACATCTTTAACCATAATACCACGAGCCGGGCACCATTTACAAGACCATACGGCCCGTCCTTTTCCATGAGGACCGCCTTATTGAACTATGAGGACTGCCTTATTGAAAGATTGGACTGGACCTCTGCCTTTCAAATATGGTAAACTAGAGCGTAAATTCCTGTTTGGAGGTGAGCATATGAATCCAATGAATCTTCTTCAGTTAAAACCGGCCTGGAACCAGTTTAAGGCCAACCATCCCAAAATGCTGTCATTTGTGAAAGCCGCATCCAGGGACGGGGTCATGGACGAGGGGACCCTGATTGAAATTACCGTCACATCCAGCACCGGCCAGACCATTGCTTCCAACATCCGGGTCAAAAAATCCGACCTGGAATTCTTAGGAGCACTTAAGGATGCGCTGGAAGATTAGATGCAAAGGGCGCCCGCCCTGCCTTGCGGCAGGAGGACGCCCTGTTGATTAATGGGATATTTTGTTCTTCTTCACCGTGTGTCCAGACATTGCATGTTCAGACATGCTCTAGTTCAGGTTAATACCGGTAATGGCTGCCTGTCCATCCACATTGTTGAAAATAATGCTGTTTTCCTCGCCCATGATGACTCCCGCGCCAAACTGCTCCAGCGTGTCTACATCCGTATCAGCAATTTCCTTTAACAGACTCTCAGTGAAAATCTGGCCCGCATCCATCTTTAAGAAAGCTGACTCGTCGGCAATCTCCTCACCCTGTCCTTCTCCAAGGGAAACATAGACCGGGTAAGCGCACAGGCCTGCCAATGCCTCCATATCCTTATCTGCCACCGCCTTCTGCACCTTCTCTGCGAAAGGCTTAATCTCACTCTGTTCCAGCTCTGCCCCGGCATGGGACACGTCCTCTGCCTCCTCCAGGAGTGCGGCCTCCTGGGAGGCGGATTCGGATGACTGGGATTCTGCTGCGGTTTCAGAGTCCGAAGCAGCGCCTGCGTCCTCTGTCTCCCCATCCGTCATCCCGGCTGTGGTGTCGGCCTGTGTTACCACCTCTGCCGCTGTAGTGGTCTTGGCATCCTTGCCTGAGCAGGCTGTGATGGCTGCCGCCGCCATAATGGCTGTTCCTAAAACTGCTAATTTTCTTTTCATAATTACGTCTCCTCATCTATCTGATTTTCAGTATCATTTTCTTTATGTAAAAGCTGCATTTCCAGAGTCCGGTATGAGCATGCACCCCTGTGAAATACGCATTTCATCCACCGCGTCCGGTGATACACTCTAACATAAAGAGCCTGGCTCCTTTTGTCAAGGCAGCCAGGCCAACATTAATGGTTCCGTAATTAAACTTAAAAAACTGTTTCAATCCTTTTCCTAAAATTTCATAATTTACCATGCAACTTTTTTGGTTTTCTTTCATTTTGAAACCGTCCATTGAGGGCTGTTCATTGCTGGCACTTCATTGTAAACAGTTCATTCCCTGACAAGGGAAGGACAACCGCCTGCCGGTCCGTCAGCTTCTCAGTGTGGCCCGCAGACGGTCTGGCTTCAGCAGAAGGTCCAGCCCATCCTCAATGGAGCGAACCACCACGGATGCATGGCTTAACAGGGCTGCGCACATACCCTCCCGCTCCAGAACCGCTATGGACAGCTGGGCTGCGTCAAACATCTGTATATCATTAAAGCCATTGCCAAGACAGGCCACGCCTCCCTCAAGCCCCTTTACGATTTCTTCCTTGCATCCGGCAGCACCCTCCCGCGGAAAAGTCCTTACAGTTATGCCCAAAGGTTCGCACTGGCGCGTCACCGTGCCGTATGTATCAGCAGTGAGCACATACACATGGGCCAGCTCCTTAAGCCGGGCAATACGCTCCTTGACCCCCTTCAGCAGCATGCCGTCCACTGCCGCTGTCCCGTTGTAATCCAGGACCACATGGTTGATTCTCAAAGGCTTCCGCCCGGGTATTTCTATTACAATCACAGTCTGTCTCCTCCCTGTATCTCCTGTCCTGTATCTTCTATCCCGTATCACTTATCCCCATATCCCTGCCGGCCCGAATCCGTCTATCCGCAGATTCCGGCCCAAATCCGTTTATCCGTAAATTCCTGCCAGAAACGCCCTTGTCTCCTCTTGCGCCGGGCACCCGAACAATTGGCCCGATTCCCCCCACTCCACCAGACGGCCCCCTAAAAGAAAGGCCCCATAGTCAGATATCCTGCGGGCCTGGGCTATGTTATGGGTGACAATGACAATGGTATACTGCTTCTTAAGTTCTGTCAGCATTTCCTCGATTACGGCAGATGATTTCACATCCAGGGCGGAACAGGGCTCATCCAGCAATAGTACTTCCGGGTCCACTGTCAGGGCACGGGCGATACAGAGCCTCTGCTGCTGTCCTCCTGAAAGTTTAAGAGCATTCCTGCCCAAATCTTCCCTGACCTCGTCATACAGTCCGGCCATCCGGAGTTTTTCCTTCACCAGCGCTTCCAGGGAAGCCTTATCCCGGATGCCGTAATACCGGGGCGCATATGTCATGTTCTTATAGATGGAAAATGGAAAGGGAGCCGGCGTCTGAAACACCAGACCCACACGGCGGCGAAGCACATCCTTCTGCATGGATTTTATCTCCTGTCCGTCCAACAAAATCCTTCCGGATACAGATACACCCTTTTCCTCTGCCAGCAATCCGTTCATACACCGCAGCAGCGTGGTTTTTCCGCACCCGGACGGACCGATGACGGCCGTAATCCGGCGGGCCGGTATGTCTAAGGACAAATCAGACAATACCTCCCTGCCGTCATAGGATGCGCTGACATTGTGAAGCGTCATGATATGTTCCATTTTTTCTGGCTCCTCCTTGCGTAAATTGTTGCCAAAAGGCTGCTGAATAAAATCAGCGCCATCATGACAAAAGCGGTCCCGTAAGCCGCGTCCATGGAAGTGGCTCCCTGGGCCACCAGCAGGTAAAGATGCATAGGCAGGGCCATGGCCGGGGCGGTGAGCCGGGCCGGGAGGCCGGAATACGCCACTGCCCCTGTGAATATGAGAGGGGCCGTGGCCCCCATGGCGTAGCAGCCTCCCAGTATTACGCCCGACACGATCTCCCCCTTACAGGCCGGCAGCACAATCTTCCGGATGGTATAGAACCTGGAACAGCCCAGGGCATAGGAGGACTGTACCAGCTGTTTTGGCAGCTCCCTGAAGGTCTTCTCTGCCCTGACCTCTATAAAAGGAAGAATCATCACAGCCAGAGCCACACCAGAGGACAGGATACAGCGCCCCCAGGCCAGGTCCCGCACCAGGAAGCTGTAAGCAAACAGTCCCAGGACAATGGACGGGATTCCCGAAATACACTGGATTACCATGCGGATTAATCCCGCTGTCCTGCGTCCTTTGCAGTAAAACACCATAAAGAGTGCTGTGGCGACAGCAGGGATTCCTCCCAGTACAATGGCTGTCGCCGTAAAACACAGGCTCCCCACAATAGCAGGCCAGATTCCGCCCTCCTCCCCCAGTACCGCTCCCCTGGGCGGCTGAGACAAAAATTCCCAGCTGATTGTGCCTGCCCCCCGGTAAAAAACATATCCGAACAGGAACAAAATGATGCCTGTCACCAATAACATGCTGGAATACGCCCAGAATTTTGTAAGTGATGCGCGCAGATGCATGGTTTTCCCTCCTTTATGCCTGTTCCGTCCTATGGCCCCGGCTTATGGTTCCGGCCTATGGTTCCGGCTTATGGTTCCGGCTTATGGTTCCGGCCTATTGCTCCAGTTTACTTCGCAGCAGGGTGATGCCGGAATTGATAAGGAACAATAAGAGCATCAGTACCAGCCCCGCCGCGTACAGGGCGTGGTAGTGGGTGCTTCCCACCACCGCTGTTCCCATCTCCAGCGCAATCACAGCGGCAATGCTCTCACTCTTGCCCAGCAGGGAGGGAAACAGGTTTGCATTTCCAATGACCATCATCACTGCCATGGTTTCCCCCATGGCCCGGCCGATGGCCAGAATCATGGACAGCAGTATGTTCTTCCACGACCCAGGAAGGACAATGGTGGCCACCATATGCCACTTGGAGATACCCAGGGCATCTGCTGCGGGCTGATACCGTTCTCTCACCTTCAGCATGGTCTCACTGCAGGAGGATATCAGAAATGGAAGCAGCATAACGGCCAGCAGGATTCCGGCCGCCAGCACGCAGGAGCCTGTGTGGACTCCGGCCCTGATGAAAAGCCTGACCATAAGGGTCAGCCCCATGAAGCCATATATCACGGATGGGATTCCTGCTAAAAGGTCCACAAAGGGATATAGGATTCCCCGCATCCGCTGGGTGGCAACGCAGGAAAGATAAATGGCGGCCCCCACCCCCACTGTCACAGCCAGGACCATTGCCACCAGAGATACGTAGAGCGTAGCCGCTATGAAATTAAAAATGCCAAAGGACGGCTCCCCTGTGTAAGCAATAGGCATCCATCTCCGGCCCAACAGGAAATCAGGCACTGCCACTTCATCGAACGTGGGCAGTGCCTCCTTGACAATAAAGTATATGACAAAGGCCAGGACCATCACGGTCAGGGCGGTCAGGGCCTTTATCAGAACTGAAAATAATGCATTCAGCTGTTTATTCATTGGTTTGACTCCATTTCAGGGGATTCTTTCAAGGGAATATTTCCCTGACAATCTCCCCGGCGTTTTCCCGGCGCAGATTAAGCCTCAGGTGTAAAGGCAGGTATGTATCCGTTGGCCTCCACCACGTCATATCCTGTCTGTGAGAAAATGTAGTCAATAAATGCCTGCTCAGACGGGGTAATCTCTGCACCGGTAACAAACATAACCGGTCTCTGGATGGTATACGCACCGCTTATGATGTTTTCAGCCGTGGCTTCCACTCCGTCCACCTTCATGGCAGTCAGTACCTGTCCGTCTGCGTTGGCCTTATTATAAGCGCCGAATCCCGCATAACCGATTCCCCATTTGTCTCCGGCAATGTTGGTGGCCAGCTCTGTCATGGACGCTGACTGAGTTGCGGACGCAGTCACCTCGCTGTCACCCATAACACTCTTCTGGAACACTTCATAAGCGCCGCCGGATAAATCACGGATATAGACATTGATGGCCTCAGCCGGCAGCGTGGAGTCCACCTGGTCCCAGGTAGCAATCTCACCTGCAAAAATCTGGCGGATGGTCTCAACAGGCATGTCGTCCATGATGCCGCAGATTGGATTCTCAGCATTGACCGACACGGTAAGGGCATCCTTTGCCACCACGAAATCCTGGTAATGCTCTCCCAGGGCTTCAATCTCAGAGTCCTTGATATCCCTGGCCAGCATACCGAAATCAGCGGTGCCGTCAATGGCAGCGCTTACGCCCACGCCGGAACCGCCCGGTGCCACGTAAACAGAGATATTGGAATCCGGAAACGATGAATCCACCGCATCCCAGGTCACATACTTCTCAGTAAAGGATGATGCCAGGGATGACAGAATCGGATACAGGGATGTGGAACCGCAGAACAGGATGGATGACTGGAACTGCGCGGAAGCTGCCCCGTCTGTTTTTGCCCCGGGCTCCGTCTCCTCTGCCTCTTTTCCGGCAGTCTCCTTCTCAGATGCCGCTTCACTGGCCGCAGCTGTTGTTGTCTCAGTTGATGCCGCATTAGAGCCGCAGGCAGTCAGAAGGCTGGCTGCCATTGCCATGGATGTAACTACTGCTATAAACTTTTTCATATTTTCCTCCCATTGTCATAAATTCCATATTTGTACATTTTTTGCAAGTCAAGAATAGCACATATGACAAAAGGGCTCAAATTCAATTTTTCTATGCATTTCCAGTCTGTTATTGCTATCTTCTATGACACGGCGCTGCCAAGGGACGGCCCCAAAAAGACACCGGCTGCCCCACAGGACTGCCGCAGCGAAAAGCCGCCATTCCTACAGCAGAGCCCTCACCACCGCCTCTGCGGACCGTTCCTCCACCTGTATGGTAAGATTGGCTTCATTGATATGCTCCAGATAATGGGCATCCGAATTGCTGATAATCCTACACTGCTCCAGATACGGATTATCACGCTTCAGCTGATGCAGTTTCTTCAGGTCCCTGACCTCCGCTGTCTTAAAACAGCTGTCCGGAGGGATAAAGCCCAGATTTGCAATCAGGCTGTTGGCTGCCTTATCCACATGGGCCGGAAACATGACGCCGTCATAGGAGCGGACCAGATTCCACAGACTGTCAAAGGATATTTCCGTTGCGTTAATCAGCAAATTGGGCTCTGAAGCGCACACCTGGTCCCGGTCATCGTAAATCTGCTGTTTTCCGAATATCTCTTCCCTGTTAGGAAATTTGATCAGTTTACCATAAACATAGGTATCAAAATCAAGTGCCTTCTCCAACGTAGGGAAAAGGCACACTGCATGGACTTCCTCGGACGTATTGATTTCCATGCCGGGCACTGCCAGCACGCCGTACTCTGCGGCCGCGGCCATGAAGGCCGGACAATTGCGGCATGTGTTATGATCTGTAAGGGCTACCACGTCCAATCCTTTTAGAGCCGCCATGCCCGCAATGTTGGCAGGCGTCATATCATCATCCCCGCAGGGCGACAGGCAGGAATGGATATGCAGGTCATAAGCCAGGTTCATCATGACAGCATACCGTGAATCTTAAGGGCCGCTTCAAAGACAGGCATATCTGTGGACAGCACCGTTATCTCCTGGTCAAGGGCCTTCTTCCTGGCGGCGTCATCCAGAACCGCTCCTTCCGCCAGAATGACACAGGCCGTATCTGTCAGGGCAGACACCGCCAGTGTATTCATGTTGGCCATGACGGTCACCCAGGCGCAGCCCGCCGGGGCGCGGCCCATGGCAATACTCAGCAGGTCGCAGCAAAACGGAACCGTAATCTGCCGGTCCAGGCTGTCACCCAGGTTCACCACGCCGAATATCTGTTTGTCAATCAATTCCTGAACTGTCATAACATCCTCCTCTGCTCTCAAAGCGTCGTCATTTCCGGAACTCCGGCCTGCGGCGCTTTCACTCTTCATCCTCGTCCTTCTTATCCAGCACGGACATCTCATCCGAAATTCTCTGTATGTATCCCTTCAGGATACGCAGTGTCTCCTGGCCTCCCCGGTCTCCGTTATGCAGGTCGTCTGCCAGCACAGCCACTTCCTCGGACAGCTTGTGCAGATTTTCCCGCAGATAGTAAACGCAGTCCGTCTCATTGGCATCCCCCCTGACAATATCCTCTGCCAGGGCCTTACAGGTAGGCGCTCCGCAGGAACCGCAGTCCAGCCCCGGAAACTTTTTCATGAGGCGCTCCACCTGGTTCAGCCTGGAAAAGCTCTCCATCATGTTATTGCCCAGGCGGAATACGGGCTCATACTGGACGCCGGTCGTCCATTTAATTACGTTCTCCTCGCTCTCATGCATGTGGCTCCTGGCCACAGGCATGTACTTGCGCAGGCGTTTCAGTTTAACCTCCGCCACATAGGGATTCTCCACAGTCAGGACACCGCCCACACATCCGCCGTTGCAGGCGTTCAGCTCCACAAACCTGAGATTGGTAAACTTCTGGTCCTCCATGTCCTCCAGCACACGAATCACATTCTCAATGCCGTCCGCTGCCAGGTAGTTTTCCGTAAAAAGTCCGCTGGCCTCTCCTCCGCTGTGTCCCCAGCTGATTCCAATTTTCCCTGATGTACCGATGACAGGATAATCCTCTCCCACCACGGTCTTCATACAGGCCAGCAGCTTGGGATACACGTCCTTGATAGCCAGCACCTGGTCAATCTCGCTCTTTTCCGTTCCCAGAGGTGACTTTACATAGGTCACCTTGGAGGGACAGGGGGAAATGAACATAATGCCAATCTCTTCCCTCGGAAGCCCCGTGTCCTCCATGGCCTTTCTGACAGCCAGAACAGCCGCCACCTCCACCGGAGGATTGATGGGAAGGAGATGGGGAATCAGGTTGGGGAAGCGGACCCGAATCAGACGCACCACAGACGGGCATGCCGTGCTGATAAGAGGCAGCTGCTCCTCATGCTCCGATATGTACTGCCTTGTAGCCTCGCTGACCAGCTCCGCAGCGGCGCTGACCTCAAACACATCGTCAAAGCCCATAAGCAGCAGTGCATTGAGCACAATATTCACATCGTCCAGATTGTTGAACTGGCTGTACAGGGATGGGGCCGGAAGCGCCACCGTGTATTTATACTTCTTCATCACATCCAGCTTATCATAGGTCGCAAGCTTTGCATGGTGGGGGCAAACCCGTATGCACTCACCGCAGTCAATGCAGAATTTGTTATTGATACTGGCCTTGCCGCCCCGCACCCGGATGGCCTCCGTAGGACACCGTTTGATACAGTTGATGCAGCCCTTGCACAGGGATTCATCCAGCCTTACGGAATGATAAAATTTATCCATCTTACCACCTCATTCTTTCATTCTCGCATTCTACAGATTCACCACCATGGTGATGGTGGTCCCTTCACCTATTCTGGTGTCAATATCCATGGAATCAGAGTACTTCTTCATATTCGGCAGACCCATGCCGGCCCCAAAGCCCAGGGAACGGATTTCATCCGGCGCAGTAGAATAGCCTGCCTGCATGGCAAGCTTCACATCCGGTATACCCGGCCCCACGTCGGCCAGTATCATTTTAATTTTCTCCGTGGTTATCTCCACGGTAATGACACCCCCTTTGGCATGGATTACCATGTTGATTTCCCCTTCGTACATAGCTATGGCCACCTTTCGGATGGCGTCAGGGCTCACGCCCATCTGTTTCAGTTTTCGCTTCACATCGCTGCTGGCTTCACCTGCCCTTGTGAAGTCATCTGCCGATATGTCATATGTTAATACAATTGCTTCCTCCATAATTGGTTCCCTTCATTATTAAATATATTTTCTCCCGGTATCAGCCGGAACACGCTGAGCCATTCCGGGACACACTGAATCAAACACCAGGAGCATCAGATAGCCCCGCCGTGCAGCCCAGCCTGGTACAGCATACCGCAGGCGGAGAACATACGGTGGCCCGTTTCCATGACCACAAGGCCCCGGTCCCTGGCCATCTCCAACATGGATTCATCTGGTTTCTTTCCCCTAACAAAAATGATACAGACAATGTCTAACATCTCCGCGGTCCGGATAACCTGCGGATTGCACAGACCTGTCAGAAGTACGGAGTGGTCTTTGGAAAATGCCAGTACATCGCTCATCATATCTGAACCGCAGGCCGACTTTACCTCCCGATCCAGGAATTCTTCTCCTGCCAGCACTCTGGCCCCTAATACATCTCTTACATCCTTAACCGTCATACCCTTGTCTCTCCTCACTATCATTACTTGTCAATTGTACACATTTCCGTACATTATAGCATACCATCCATTTTGTGTGTTTTCAATATAATTCCGTTTTTTTACATGTTTTTTATCGTTAGAATTTTCACATTAATAGTAGATTTTTTTTCCTATACGTGATAAAATATTGATACATTGCACAATGTACAACTAGTGAGGAGGTAATAAAAAGATGGCTTGCAAAAAACAAACTGTTCCCTTTAAGGGGACGCCTGAGCAGGAAGCAGCGCTGAAATCAGCGATTGCCGAGCTGGGTGACCAGCCGGGCGCGCTGATGCCGGTTATGCAGAAGGCCCAGGAAATTTATGGTTATCTTCCTATCGAAGTGCAGACCATGATATCTGATGAGATGGGTATTCCGCTGGAAAAAGTCTACGGAGTATCCACATTTTATGCCCAGTTCGCGTTACAGCCTAAGGGTAAGTACAAGATATCTGTCTGTCTCGGTACCGCATGTTACGTAAAAGGTTCCGGTGAAATCTTCAGGAAGCTGGAAGAATTGCTGGGCATCACCAATGGTGAGTGCACAGCAGATGGCAAATTCTCCCTGGACTCCTGCCGATGCGTTGGCGCCTGCGGACTTGCGCCCGTCATGATGATTAACGGCGAGGTATACGGAAGGCTTACTGTCGATGACATACCAGGCATTTTAGCCAAGTACAACTAAGCCTATGATGACAGAGATTTCCCTAAATGTATTGGATGTATCGGAGAATTCCACACGGGCAGGCGCCTCGCTTGTGACCATTCTGGTAACCGCTGATACAAGCGCTGACAAGCTGACCATTGTCATAGCTGACAACGGATGCGGGATGACCCCTGAACAGGCAGCCCATGTAACGGATCCTTTCTTTACCACCAGGACCACCCGGAAGGTCGGGCTTGGGATTCCATTTTTCAAATATGCCGCGGAAAGCACCGGCGGCAGCTTCCATATTGAATCGGAACCAGGTAAGGGAACCACCGTGACAGCAGTCTTTGGACTGTCCCATATCGACAGGATGCCTTTGGGTGACATGAACGCCACCATACACAACTTGATCGTGTATCATCCCGATACGGATTTTCTTTATACCTATACGTACAACGATGCATCATTCACCCTGGACACCAGGCAGATGAGGGAGATTCTGGGAGGAATCCCGCTCAACACCCCCGAAGTGTCCGCTTACATAATGGAATATCTGAAAGAAAATCAACAGGAAACTGACGGAGGTGCCCTGATTTAAAGGGGTATCGTCAAACATGACATGTATCGCACGTAAGCGCCTGAAAGACAGGCGCCAGGTGCTCATAACGAGCCACTCCACTAGGTTCGTGAAACACCTCACCAAGTGGAGATGACATGTATCGCACGTAAGCGGCCAAAAGACGGCCGCCAAGTGCTCATAACGAGGAGGATAATCGCACATGAAAACTCTTGCTGAATTACAGGCAATCAGAGAAAAGATGCAGAGCCAGGTCAATATGCGTGCCGAAGACCACGATCATATCCGTGTGGTTGTAGGTATGGCTACCTGCGGTATCGCTGCCGGCGCCAGGCCGGTTCTGAATACGCTTGCTGACGAAGTCCAGAAAAGAGGACTTACCAATAAAATTTCTGTTACCCAGACAGGCTGTATCGGCTTATGCCAGTATGAACCCATTGTGGAAGTTATGGAGCCTGGCAAGGATAAGATTACTTATGTAAAAATGAATGCCGACAAAGCCCTGGAAGTGGTTGAACGCCACTTGGTTGGCGGCCATCCCGTGGAGAAGTACACCATGGGCGCTGCAGGTCTTAAATAAAGGAGGAAAGTACGATGTATCGTTCACACGTATTAGTCTGCGGTGGTACCGGATGTACTTCTTCCGGCAGCCCGAAGATTATGGAAGCTTTAAAATATGAAATTAAGCGTCAGGGACTGGAAGAGGAAGTGGCTGTTGTAGAGACAGGCTGCCACGGACTCTGTGCCTTAGGCCCTATCATGATTGTATATCCCGATGCCACCTTCTACTCCATGGTGCAGGTAAACGACATTCCTGAGATTGTTTCCGAGCACCTGTTAAAGGGCCGTGTGGTGACACGTCTTCTGTACCAGGAGACCGTAAGCCCAACCGGCGGCATCAAGGCGCTGATTGACACTGACTTTTATAAAAAACAGCACCGTATCGCCCTGCGCAACTGCGGTGTCATCAATCCTGAAAACATTGAGGAATACATAGGTACAGGCGGATACCAGGCACTGGGCAAGGTGCTCACGGAGATGACTCCGGACGATGTAATCCAGACCCTTCTGGATGCCGGACTCAGAGGCCGCGGCGGCGCGGGTTTCCCAACCGGTCTTAAGTGGAAGCTCTGTAAGCAGAACGACGCAGACCAGAAATATGTGTGCTGCAACGCCGACGAGGGCGACCCCGGCGCATTCATGGACCGTTCTGTGCTGGAAGGCGATCCTCATGCCCTTCTGGAGGCAATGGCTATTGCGGGGTACGCAATCGGATCCAACCAGGGCTATATTTATGTCCGCGCCGAGTACCCCATCGCTGTGGAGCGTCTGAAAATAGCAATTCAGCAGGCCCGTGAAATGGAACTCTTAGGCAAAAACATTTTCGGAACCGGCTTTGACTTTGACATTGACCTGCGCCTGGGTGCAGGAGCTTTCGTCTGCGGCGAGGAAACCGCTCTTATGACCTCCATCGAGGGCAAGCGCGGCGAGCCCAGGCCAAGACCTCCATTCCCTGCACAGAAGGGTCTGTTCGGCAAACCAAGTATCTTAAATAACGTAGAGACCTACGCAAACATTCCTCAGATTATCCTGAACGGTCCTGAGTGGTTTGCTTCCATGGGTACTGAGAAGTCCAAAGGAACCAAGGTATTCGCACTGGGCGGCAAGATTAACAACACCGGTCTGGTGGAGGTTCCCATGGGCACCACCCTGCGCACCGTTATAGAAGAAATCGGCGGAGGAATTCCAAACGGCAAGAAATTCAAGGCAGCACAGACCGGCGGACCTTCCGGCGGATGTATCCCTGCCGAGCATTTTGATATTCCCATTGACTACGACAACCTGATTTCCATTGGTTCCATGATGGGTTCCGGCGGTCTGATTGTTATGGATGAAGATGACTGTATGGTGGACATCGCTAAATTCTTCCTGGAATTCACCGTGGAGGAGTCCTGCGGCAAGTGTACCGCATGCCGTATCGGAACCAAGCGCATGGTGGAAATCCTGACCAAGATTACAAAAGGCCAGGCTGTAATGGAAGACCTGGATAAGTTAGAGGAGCTCTGCCACTATGTAAAGGCCAACTCACTGTGCGGCCTGGGCCAGACAGCTCCCAACCCTGTACTCTCCACCCTTCATTTCTTCCGCGACGAGTACGAAGCACACATCAAGGAAAAACGCTGTCCGGCAGGTGTATGTAAGGCGCTTCTCTCCTTCAACATCGACCGTGACAAGTGCCGCGGATGTACGCTGTGTGCCCGCAACTGTCCTGCCGGAGCAATCGTGGGCTCTGTCAAGAATCCGCATGTCATTGACCAGAACAAGTGTATCAAGTGCGGCGCTTGTATGGAAAAATGTAAATTCGGCGCTATCTACAAGAAATAATGAGGGAGGGAATATACGATGGAGACAATTAATCTTAAAATCAACGGCATTGCAGTCGAAGCTCCCAAGGGTTCCACAATCCTGGAGGCAGCAAGACTGGCACATATCGAGATTCCTACTCTGTGTTTCTTAAAGGAAATCAATGAGATCGGTGCCTGCCGTATCTGTATAGTAGAATTAAAAAACGGAAAGCTGGTAACTTCCTGTGTCTATCCCGCCGAGGAAGGCATGGAGGTATATACCAATACACCTAAGGTTCTGGATTCCAGGAAAAAGACATTACAGCTCCTGTTATCCAACCACAACCGTTCCTGTCTGTCCTGTGTCCGCAGCGGACACTGCGAGCTCCAGGAGCTGGCCCATGAGCTGGGCGTGGACGATGAGGGATATTATGACGGCGAGATTACCCCGTCTGAAATTGATACCTCTGCCGCCCACATGATCCGCGACAACAGCAAATGTATCCTCTGCCGCCGCTGTGTGGCTGTCTGCGAGAACGTACAGGGCATCGGCGTCATCGGTGCCAACAACCGCGGGTTCTCAACCTCCATTGGTTCTGCCTTTGAGATGGGTCTGGGAGAAACCTCCTGCGTATCCTGCGGACAGTGTATTGCAGTATGTCCAACCGGAGCACTGACCGAGAAGGATTACACCGCAGATGTATTTGCAGCCATTGCAGACCCGAAGAAGCATGTAATCGTTCAGACCGCTCCCGCTGTACGCGCAGGACTGGGCGAGGAATTCGGGCTTCCTATCGGCACGGATGTGGAAGGCAAGATGGCCGCAGCCCTGCGCCGTCTGGGCTTTGACAAAGTTTTTGACACCAATTTCTCCGCAGACCTTACCATCATGGAAGAGGCACACGAATTCATTGACCGTGTACAGAACGGAGGCGTACTGCCTCTCATCACCTCCTGCTCACCTGGATGGGTTAAATACTGCGAGCACTATTTCCCGGACATGACAGAGAACCTGTCGTCCTGTAAATCTCCTCAGCAGATGTTTGGCGCTATTGCCAAGTCCTACTATGCCGAGAAGGCAGGAATTGATCCAAAGGACATCGTAAGTGTCAGCGTAATGCCATGTACCGCCAAGAAGTTTGAGATTGGCCGTGAGGACGAGGATGCCAACGGAATGCCGGATGTGGATATCTCCATCACCACCAGGGAGCTGGCCCGCATGATCAAAAAGGCAGGTATCAAATTCTTAGACCTGCCGGATGAGGAATTTGACGCACCATTGGGCCTTGGAACCGGCGCAGCCGTTATCTTCGGCGCTACGGGCGGCGTAATGGAAGCAGCACTGAGAACTGCCGTGGAAACCCTGACCGGCGAAGAGCTGCCCAAGCCGGACTTCACAGAAGTCCGCGGCACAAAGGGAATCAAGGAAGCCGCCTATAATGTGGCAGGCATGGAAGTAAAGATTGCGGTAGCCTCCGGCCTGGGCAATGCCAGGGAGCTGTTAAATAAGGTTAAATCCGGAGAAGCCAACTATCACTTCATCGAAATCATGGGATGCCCAGGCGGCTGTGTAAACGGCGGCGGACAGCCCCAGCAGCCCGGACACGTCCGCAACACCACGGATATCCGCGGCCTGCGCGCAAAGGTGCTCTATGATATAGATACAGCCAACCCAATCCGTAAGTCCCATGAGAATCCTGCTATTAAGGAGCTCTACGCCACTTACCTGGGAGAGCCCGGAAGCGAGAAGGCTCACCACCTGCTCCACACCACTTATGTGAAGAGGAGTATTAACCAGCATTAAGCACCATACCGTAATCCACATGTAATAATCACGTATATTCCGTAAAGACAGATTTTCAATGGTTTTTGCAAGCAATGTACATATATGCAAAACAGCGGACCGCAGGCTTGCCCCTGCATCCGCTGTTTTGCTACATTCCAGGAGGATACCATGACAGCACGTCAGAAACGGATTTGGGATTTACTGGCAGAACACGACTGCCTGACATCCCAACAGATTGCCGCCCTTCTGCACATCAGTGACAGGACAGTTAGAAGCGATATCAAGGAAATCAACGGAGAGCACGCCTCTGAGGTCATCCGCTCCAAAAAAGGACAGGGATACTTCATAGACGCCGGTCAGCCTGAAAAGAACGTCCCCGCCTCAAAACCCCAACGTCCGGAAGACGATCTGGAATGGGCCATTATCCGGCAGGTTCTATTCTGCCGTGAAACGCCCTATCTGGAACTGGCAGAAGAACTGTTCATCAGCGATACACTGCTTTCTAAAATCGTGTCCGAGCTGAACCGGAACATAACCAGGCGACACAGTCTGCCCGCCATCCTCAAACAAAACGGCATCCTCTCCCTGGCTGCCTCAGAAGAAGAAAAGCGTTCCTACTACACGCTATATATCATGAACCGGAATGTTAACCATTATTTTGACATGGAACAATTCCAGCCCTTTTTTGACATTGTTGATTTAAAGGAGCTGAAGGAACTTATGTTCCGTGAACTGGACCTGCTTAGCCGGCATCTTTATGACACTACTATCGTCCGCCTGATAATAGACACTGCCGTCATGGCCGAACGGGCTGTATGCGGCTTTTTCATGCCTGAAATGCCTTCTGTCACGCCCGAAACGCCCTATGGCAAATCATCCGAAGAAGGCGCCGTAAACACAGGCAGACACTTTTTAGAAGAACTGGGTTCCCGGCTTTTTATTTCCTTTCCCCCATCAGAATATGAGTATTTTTCCCGGCTCTTCCAAAATGATTTCTATTATGTAAGGGAGCAGCCAGACAGCCAGGCTGAAAGCCTGCTGGAGAAAATACTAATAGAAATCAATGTGGAATATGGCTTTGACTTCACTGTTGACAAGAACTTCTGCCACGAAATGACAGAACAGCTCCACGGAGCCCTGGAACGGAGACGGCACAGGCAGCATGTCATCAATCCTGTCCTATCCACTATCAAGTCCAAATATCCCTTAGAATATGATATTGCCATCTTTTTTGCAGACCGTTTTAAAAATCTTTCAGGCATATCCCTGAGCGAAGACGAAATCAGCCTGTTTGCCATCCACTTCATAAGGGCCATGGAGACAAATCTCGGAAGGACAGAGCAAAGGGTGGGGCTGATTAATCCATATGGAAAACAGATTAAGGAGCTCATGGTCAAGCGCCTGGGGGATATGGGAGAGTGCCGTTTTCAGATTGCCTATACCTGGTCTGTCTTTGATTATCCCCATGAAATGCCCAAGGATATCCTGGCTGTCCTCACCACAGTTCCCCTGCCCGTCCAGCCCGCAGATGTACCGGTAATCCTGTGCAGGAACTTCCTGAACTATCATGAGAAGGAAAAACTGCTCACCGTTGTCAGGGACAGCGAGGTCAACAGCATACGAACCTATTTTAGGACGCTGTTCAAACCGTCCCTGTTCTTCACCGACATGGAGTTCGATTCCCGCCGGAGCGCCGTTGCCTTTCTGTGCGGAAAACTCAGGGAACAGGGCTATGTGGGACCCGGCTTCCTGGAAAGCGTCATGCAGCGCGAATCCATTGCTCCCACTGCCTTTGAGCCGGGTTTCGCCTTTGCCCATGCCATGGAAAACAACGCGAAACGGACCGCGGTCTGTGTATGTGTGCTGAAAAACAAGCTTCCCTGGGGCGAATACAATGTGAAGATCATCTTTCTTTTTGCCCTGGCGCCAACCTGGAACCATACCATTATTCCCATCTATAATGTGATGATTGATAATCTGTTTAAGACCAATACCATCTACAAACTGGCAAAGATCAGGGATTGCCGTCAGTTTATGGATTTGTTGATTTAACGGAGCAGATATAAAGCGGTAACAGCCTGGCGGGCAATGTGTCTGACCCGCCAGGCTGTTATTTTCATTGAAGCGTATTTATATTTTACCTTATTTATTGCTTTCTTCTCCTGCCTGCATATAGCTCACATCCCCACATGCCTTCAGTTCATATAGGCCGTCCTTATAAGTCAGGACCGTCACACTGCAATTTGCAATGCGTTCCCCCTGATACTGCTCAGGCACCAGCAAATCTAAAATAGTGGCAATCTCATCGCCGCTGGAAACTGCCAGGGCATTTCCGCCGCCTGCCTCCTGGGTTGCTTTTACAATGGTGTCCATAACCTCAATGGAACGCTTTGAGATGTCATCATAGGTCTCCGCCATATGCAGAGGATCAATGGCAGCGATTGTATCCACCTTTTCTTTCTTTGACAGCTCCAGATAGGTTGATCCCTTCTCGTCATAGGAAGCCCCGTTGGCTTCGTATATCGGACGCCACAATTCCTCGTCCGGTTTTCCCTCAAAGCCGCCGTAAAACTCTTCCCTTAACCCGATGACTTCCTGCAATTCAGGGATATCCCCTTGATTCTGAGCCAGAATATGCTTTGCTGTTGCCCGCTGTCTTCCTAAATCGCCGGAAAACGCAGTGGTAAATACAATATCCTTCATGCCCTTTCCGGCCGCGTCAGCCTGGGATTCCCCTTCCTCTGTAAGAGGTGAATCCGCCCATCCCTGTACCTGTCCTGTGGTGTTAAAAAAAGTCTTTCCATGCCGTACCAAATAAATTGTGACATCCTTCTTCTCCGGCGCTCCTGACGGTTCTGCTGCTTGTTCTACTGCCTCTTGTACCACCGGTTCCGTATTAGCCTGCCTTTGACAGCCAGCCAAAGCCACCACCCCCAAAATCATAGCACCTCCTAAACATAGCTTCCTTATCTTCATATTCATACCCCTCCCCCATTTTAAGCTCTGCTTTTGTACATCTCCACCATTTCCCTTGCCAGAGCCAATGTAATTTCAGCCCCCATCATAATATCCTCGCTGTGAATCATGATAAGTCCTATTTTATCCAACTCCCCGCTGGCATCCATAGTAATCAGTCTGGTATGTACATGGTGGGCCTCTTTCATCTTCTCCCCGGCAGCCGCCAGATGCTCCCCGGCCTCGTCAAACCTGCTGTTTCTGGCAGCGGCCAGGGCAGCCATGGACTCGCTCCTGGCCTCTCCCGCATTGCTGATAATCTGCAGGCATATCAGTTCCATATCCTCCATCACGCTTCCCCCAATTCTTTCTTAACCTGATTTAATACCTTCTCTCCATTCATTGTACCGTATGACACAGGATCAATGCTTGTCACCGGACAGGCCACCTGCTTCTTTACGGTCTCCATCTGGAATCGCACCTGGGGGCCTAAGAGAATCAGGTCGGCCTCAGCTCCAACTGCTTCCGCGTCGGAAACAGGGGCAGCCGAAATCTCACATGCAAAGTCCTGCGCCTCTGCTGCTGCTTTCATTTTCTTCACAAGGATTCCGGTGGATAAACCGCCATTGCACAATAATACGATTCGTTTCATATTTTTAAATCCTCCTTCTTTTGATTGATATTATATTTATAGTTTAAATGTCCTCTTCCCCGCTCTCCAGCTTAACCAGATTCTTCTCATAAATCTTAAAGAATGGGAAATACACCAGCCCGTCAACCACAATCAGCACCAGGATAAGCAGCGGCGCTTTCCAGTCCATGGTTGAGAAAAATGCTCCGATGACAGAAGGCATCTGCCAGGACAGCATGGCAAAGCTCTTTCCAATCAGGCCAACCTGCATGGTCAGATACGCAGCCGTACCGTTGATGACCGAGGTCAGCAGGAAGGGAACAAAAAATACCGGATTCAGCATAAGGGGCAGACCAAAAATAACAGGTTCCGAGATATTGAAAAATGCAGGCACAATTCCCAGCCTTCCAATGGTCTTTAACTGTTTTGATTTTGAAAAACACAGCAGTGCCGTCAATGCCAGCACGGATCCGCATCCTCCAATCACCACAAAATATACCCAGAAGGGCGTGGTAAATATGGATGGAAGGGCCTGCCCGGCTGCATGGGCAGCCGCGTTTATGGATAAATTGCCGTCGCGGATAGGCGCAAGCACACCTGAAAGGGCAGCGTCATGGATACCGAAGAACCAGAAAATATGTACCATCAGTGTTATGATAATGGTAAAACCAACACTGTCCGCTGCTGTCAGGGACGGGGAAATGGCATTGTATATCAGCTTTGGCAGCGTGGTTCCTGCCTTATTCATTATGGCGTACAATGCTATATAAATTACCATCAGCACCGCCCCCGGCACGATGGAGGCAAATACATCGGAAAGGGAAGCTGGCACCGTATCCGGCAGGGAAATTTTTCCAAAATCCCGTTTTCTCATGTAACAATATAAATCCGCGGTCAGAATAGATATGAACATGGCCGGAATCAATCCCTTGCCGTCCATATAGGACAGCTCCGCCATTTTTCCGTCCCATCCCAGGGACATGGGCTCCACAATAAGCATCAGAAAGCCGCAGACACCTAAAAGAATAGGCAGAAACGACTCTATCTTCCGGCTCTTGCACAGGAAATGAATGATTCCGATGCATATATAAAGGGACATGGCCCCCAAGGTCAGTGCGTTAATCCAGGAGAAAATCATGCTGTTGCTCTCCACGAACCTGGCCCAGGCCAGGGTGATTCCTGTTCCGGCCGCGTCCACGGAGGGAGCAGAGCTCAGTACAGCTGCAATACCTCCTGTAAAGGTGATGGGCAGAAGGGACATAAAGGCGTCCCGGATTGCCCGCAGGTGTATCTCATTCCCCAGCTTGTCGGCAAGAGGCATAACATATTTTTCCATTGAAACGCTCATACTCTGTATATTCATATAACACTCCCCCATTATTTTCCTGTGATATGTTTTCCATCCGTTTCAATTACATCCTTGTACCAGTAATAGCTTTTTTTCGGTCTCCGCTCCAGGCCGTTTTCATAATCAATGGCAACCAGACCATAGCGCTTCTCAGTTCCGTTTTTCCAGGAATACAAATCAAACGGCGACCAGGCATAGTACCCCCGCACATCACAGCCTCCCTCTTTGGCTTTTAACACCGCCGCAATATGCATGTCCATAAACTCAATCCTGTCATCATCCTCCACCTGGTTCACTGATGTGTCCTCATAGAGTCCGATACCATTTTCCGTGATATAGATGGGCAGATGGTATTTATTCCATACCTGTTGTATTCCCTCATACAGCCCCTCAGGAAATATCTCAGTATCCCACTCAGTATAGCGGCTGCTCTCCGGCCGTACCTGCTCAAACCAGCCCTTAATAATGGTCTGCGAGGTTCCCTTTGCCTTCTTTCCCTGGTTATTGACAATCAGGGTTGTCTCCCCGCTCTCATAAGGTTTCACCATGACCCTGGCATAGTAGTTCAGCCCAAGATAGTCCACCCTGTTCCGGCGGATGACAGCCAAGTCCTCCGGAGTCATCATGGACAGGTCGCAGGTCTTTTTAAGCTCTCCCAGCAAATCTCCCGGAATCTCCCCAATGGCTGCCGTATCCAATATCCAGTTATTATAGAAATTATCGGCAAATCTCCTGGCTATGGCTGATTCCACGCTTGTGTCCGTGGTATAGACAGGAGAAAAACTGTGCACAATTCCAATCTGTCCGTCATATCCGCCCGTCCTGAACGCCTCCACAGCCATGGCCGAGGCCAGCATCATATAGTAGGATGCAGTGACAGTCTCCTGGATGTCCTGATGTCCCGGAGGATAATTGCCAATCAGATAACCGCTGTTGGTATAATATCTTGGTTCATTAAAGGTTGCCCACAGCTTTACCCGGTCCCCAAACCGTTCAAAGCATACCTTCGCATAGTGGGTGTAGGCCACACACGTATCACGGTTCAGCCATCCGCCCTTTTCCTCCAGGTATTGTGGCAGGTCCCAGTGAAAAATAGTTACCATGGGTGTGATTCCATATTCCAGACAGGCGTCGATGAGCCGGTTGTAAAAATCAATGCCCTCCTGGTTCACTTCCCCTTCCCTGTTTTTAATAATTCTGGGCCAGGCCAGTGAAAAGCGGTAGCTGTTCTGTCCCCCTTCCTTCATCATGCGGATGTCTTCCCTGAAGCGGTGGTAATGGTCGCTGGCCACGTCCCCGTTTTCCAGATGGTTTTCGTGCAAATACACATCCCACATGGATTCCACTCTTCCGCCTTCCTGCCAGCCTCCCTCGCATTGGTAGGAGGCCGTTGCTCCTCCCCATAAAAAATCGTTCACGTTTAATCCCTCCTGTCTTTTATGAACTCATTATAACAAGCCGGGATAAAAAGATAAAATTTGATTTTTCCGCTGCATAAAGGAAAAAACGAGGGAAAATAACGGGTACAGAATTCAGGCAGAACAAAGCCTGGCGCAGAATAAAAGAAGCGGATGCAATGGCCACTCCTGCATCCGCTTCCGGCTGAATCACTGATTCAACCCCTGTTTTTTTATGCTATTGTCTTCTAAACCACGGTCTCGCTCCTGCCGTTTTCTCATCCTGTCATGCTCCCAAGGCTTAAAAACGCGGTCCAGAGCCAGGCATATGACGCCAACCGTCAGAAGCAGGTAAACCCATACACTCCGTACACCGTGTTCCGCCAGTCTCCACACAATGAAGATGCACACAAATGCCAGGGGAAACAGGCAGCGTCTCAACGTCTCACTCTTCAGCCAATGGTTCATATGCTTCCTGCTCATTCAAATACCGTCTGCTCTTCAATATCCGTGGACAATGCTTCCAGCGCCTTTTTAACAATGCGCCTCCTCACCTGAAGCTCATCCTCTTTTGGAAGGCCCGGATTTCCCACAGGATAAGGAATTCCCACTGCGGGTATGATTCTGTTTGCTCCTACTGCCATGGAGATGGGTACAATGGAACAGATATGTACAACCGGAATTCCAAAACTCTCTATTGTCTTAGCCATCGTTGCGCCGCAACGAGTACAGGTCCCTCAGTTGGATGTGAGGATTGCCGCCTGCACTTCATTACGTATCATATCCTGGGCAATCTCCTCAGCAAATCTCTTGGCGCTGCTGACCGCAGTGGTATTACCAACCGTACTGTAGTAGCGTCCGTAGAGTTCCCCGATTCCCCCGTCCCGCTCAATCTCCCTGCATACATCCAGGGGCAGGACACGGTTCGGATCCTCTGTTGCATATACCGGATCATATCCCCCATGGACAGTCATAAAGCCTTCACTGGTCAGACGGTCCAGGTTCTCTATGTCGTAGATGCCATATATGCCGGCATTGGCGGACGGGATATGGTCCGGATTTCCCTGAGGTACAATGCCGCCGGATGTAATCAGCGCAATCCTTGCATGAGCCATATCTTTCACAGCAGGGGCAGGCTTTACACGGTCAAATACAGGCATGGGAAGCTCGGTGACATACGGTTCCCCCCGCAGCTTCTTGATCATCATGTCCACTGCCCGCTCTGCTCCGTTCTTTTTTGTATGCACATTCACACGGAATCCCTGGGCAATATATCCCTCTTCCTCTGGAAATCCGATTTCCCCGCCTTCAAGCAGTTTTTCCGCCAGCGTTCCCATGACAGGCAGCGCCTGACGCATACCTGCGGCAGAGATGGATGTTTCCACAATATATATCTTACTGCAAAACATTTCAGCCCCCGGATTCTCCGGGTACAATGCGGTCAGAACCGGAATGGAAAGGCGTTTCTTAACCTCAGCGCAGATAGTTGCGCAGGCCAGGCCATAGCGCCCCGCATTGAACCCCGGACCCGCTATAAACATATCCGGCGCCAGTCCCTCTGTCATGGTCAGTATTGTTTCCAGTGCGTCTTCCTGGTGATCCGCAAAATAGTTGTCCCCGCAGATAATAGTGGCCACAATCTCAGCCTTTTCCCCCAGAACAGCCTGCAGACCTGTGCCAGGTCCCACAATGCCTTCCCGCAGGATTGGTTCCTGGTCGGCAAACTCCTCTCCGCCAATCTGACCATAAAACTGATTCAGATAATGTACAATTCTCTTCATATGGTTTCTCCTCTACCGCAAACGTGTTGTCATATGCTCATAGCCCATCTCACAGCATGAGCCCATGATAGCCGCAATCTCAACCGAAACAGTTCCGTCCTCACCGATGCTATCCACATTTCCTCCTGTGATGATGCGGACAGTCTCTATATCTCCAATCACCCGTTCCATCTTTGGCAGTACCACAAACTGATTGCCGTTTCCATTTGTTACCACAGCATCTGCCTCCGGGGTCACATCCGCCAGTCCCTGGGATGCTCCGTCACGCCCGCAGTACTCATCCGTAACCAAAACGGTCTTGATTCCCTTATTCTCATGGAGTCTGCAGTTGAACATCAAATCTGTTTCAGGATTACCGCCGCCTTCCTCGCTGACAATCACACCATCCACGCCTAACAGTTGGGACAGGCTGCTGGTATAATACGCCGCCCGTTTCTTTTCTTTCAGCATGGCGCTCTCATTGCTCAGCAGAACGCCCACAAAGCACAGCTCCTTCCCATGCCTGCGCAGCAAATCCAGTATGATGGGATTATTCTCATGATGGATGGTGGCATTCTTATGTCCGGGAGCAGCGCAGTTTCCGCTTATAATAGCTCCATCCAGCACCTCCAGGGGACCAATCATAGTGGAAAGGATTCCTTTCACATTGAGGCCATATACATACGTATCATGCATCAATCCCTGGCACTGTACCATGTCTACATATACAACCTTGGGCAGATGCGGATACTTCTGTCCCATTTCCAGGATGCTCTCATGTTCAAATACTTCCTTCTCATCCGGTTCCAGCCCCAGGGTTGTCTTAGCCATATACGCAGCCGTCTTAAGACCTGCGATGCGGACCGTGGCTTCGTGTGTATGCTTGTCCAGGCCTTCCACCGGGTATATCAGCGGTACCAGTATGTTCATCTTTGAAAAACTGTTAAATTCCGCTCCCGGCCCGGACATATCAATGATACCTTCCTGGAATGCCACAATTTTTCCCGAGGTGGCAACCGCGCAATCTTCCAGCACATTCGTTTCCCCATTTCCAACCGTTTCCACATCTCCTACAAATCCGGGAAATACCTGTCCTGAGCCGCTCTGCTTGAAGCGGGGCTGAACCACATCCTTGATGGGAACGATTCTCACAGACTCCCCCGGCCTTGCTATATCAAAATCCACACTGCGGATATTGGTATCTTCCATGAGATACTCAGCCAATTCTGCTTTATTTATGTATAAGACACCGCTGCAAAAGCTGCTTGCTTCTGCAAATTGGATGTCCTGCACATGAAATTTATTCAGTGTCAGTTTCATTATGTTTCCTCCAATATCAGTTTATTTGCCCATTTCCTCCACTTCCAGCGCCCGCTCAATGATGGATAAATCAATGAGCTGAAAATCTTCCCGGGCTGCCTTTCCCCATTTTTTGTAAACAGGTATATCCCTCAGCCTGTACAAATCCTCAGCATAGCGAATGGCCTTCCCAATCAGAGTCACTGATTCCATATCAATGGTCCCCGCCGTCCCCGACAGCAGAACCGTCTTATAGGGTGTGATATCCGGCCGGATGCTTCCTGTCAGCGGATGCGTAAGAAGACGGTATCCGCAATTCACCTTCTGAAAAACCACTCTGAACAGTTCCAACACATCTGTCTCGTAATACTCCAGGTCTGTGAAACCGCGGTCTATAAGCATTGGATTATTGGTAATACAACGGAATGGGTGACCCATGTCTGGTTCCTCCTTGTAAACAGCGTTATTTGGCTTCTGCCTTCAGATTTTTCACAAGCTCCACAGCGTCTTCCCCATATAATTCAGTCAGTTCAGGCCATACAGACTCCCAGCATTTGTTATAGAAATTCTGAAGCTCATCATCTGTAAATTCAATAATCTTGACGCCATAGTCTTCCAGTTTCTTCTCATACTCCGCGGTTTCCTTGGGCGCTACCTCCCACCTGTCATCTTCCAGTTTATTGGCCGCGGTCTGCAAAGCGTCCTGCTGCTCGGTTGTCATCTCATTCCATTTGTCCAGATTGATATACAGGTACCAAACCTCAAAATGATCATTGTATGGCAGATAGTAGGTCGCCACATCCCGGTAGCTGCTGTAATATCCTTCTGCTCCGGATCCAATCATTCCGTCAATGACCCCGGTCTGCAGGGCGGTAAAGCAGTCGTTAAGGGCCATTGGGGTTGCATTGTAGCCCAGCATGTTTGTCACCAGTTCCGCACCCTTCATGGTCTGGCAGCGGACCTTATAGCCCTCCCTTACATCCAGATTTGCCGGCTGATTTGGTTCCTTATTCAGGATTGCGCCGCCAAAGTACAGAGGATAAACTGACAGCAGTTTAATGTTCTGATCTTCCAGATGTGTCCGGATGGTTTCCGTAAATTCACTGTCACGGCTGAAAATTGCCTTTGCTTCATCCCAGGTAGCGCATATATAGGGAGCACTTGTGATTCCCAGGTATTTATCCACAGTGGAGCTGAGGGTGGCCATCTGCATCTCCACATCTCCCACACTTACCAGCTCCTGGACTGCTGTATAATCTCCCAGCTGCGCAGCGGGATATACCACCACCTCCAGGGAATCGTCAGCCGCCTTAACGTTATCCGCAAATTCCTTGGCATTGATATCCGCCGGTGACCCCTCTGCCCGGTAGTGGCTGAGTTTCAATGAAAATGATTTTTTCTCAGCGGCCTTGCCCGCGCTTTCCGTCTTGCCGGAACCGCCGCATGCTGTCATGCCTAATACCATTGCCGCAACAATCGCTATAGAAAGTCCTCTTTTAATATTTTTCATAGTATTCTCCTTTTTTATGGTAAGAAATCATTTTCTTATACAGCAAAACCAGCCATTCTCGGAATCGCAAGGGCCAAATCCGGCCAATAGGTGACGAGAAATACAATGGGTACATACCCCAGTATCAAAAATGTCATGGTGGGCTTCAGAATCTCATGGAATTCAGCCTTTCCTATCCTCATTCCCAGATAAAGGATACTTGCGTATGGGGGCGTAACTCCGCCCATGGCAAGATTCACACCCATAATAGAGGCAAAGTGAATGGGGCTGATTCCCAGCTGATTCATAACAGGCATAAGCAGGGGCGCGCATATCAAAACGCCCGTGGTGTCATTTACTATCATTCCTACAATAAACAGAAAGATGTCAATGATGAACAGCAGTATATATTTATTGGTGGTAATGCTCATCAGAAGTTCTAAAACCAGCTCAGGGACACGATACACGGTAAACACGCGGCTCAGCATCAGGCAGCATACAATCATGACCATAATGGATCCAACTGTACTGGTAGCCTCTTTTGTCATTGCCAGGAACCCCTTAAATGTGCAGGCCTT
This sequence comes from Enterocloster sp. 210928-DFI.2.20, assembly GCF_020554465.1. Taxonomy (NCBI): domain Bacteria; kingdom Bacillati; phylum Bacillota; class Clostridia; order Lachnospirales; family Lachnospiraceae; genus Enterocloster; species Enterocloster sp. 210928-DFI.2.20. Next base: position 186,882 of record NZ_JAJCHK010000002.1, on the reverse strand, counting down.
ATACACCCACAATCCAATGGGAATGGAATAGATGGCTGCCATGGCTGCCGCCTCGGTGGGAGTAAAGACACCCCCATAAATTCCTCCCAGTATGATGAGGGGCATAATAAGGGCCGGTACAGCCTTAAAGGTCATTTTTCCGGCGTTTGACGCAAATTCCCCAAAAGGTTTCTTTTCCGTTACTTTCAAATCAAACTGGCGGCTCCAGAATACATGTATGATGCAAAATAACGCCGTAATGATAAGCCCCGGACCAAGAGTGGATAAAAAGCAGGCAAGAATCGAGCATTCCGTCACCCATCCAAACATAATCATAACAACGCTGGGAGGAATCAGAAGCCCCAGAACAGAGGATACAGTTACCAGTGCTGTCGCATATCCCCTGGGGTAGCCCTGTTCTTCCATCTTAGGAATCATGATGGGGCCGGTAGCTGCCACGCCCGTAAATCCGCTTCCTGATATGGCTCCCATAATAGCGCACACAAGAACAGCCACCACGCCCAGGCCGGATTTGATGTGACCCACAAATGCGTCTACACAGTCCAGCAAGCGTTTTGCTATCCCGCTGCCGCCCATATACGTTCCTGCCAGGATGAATAGGGGACTGGCCAGGAGCACGGTTCCCGTGGACTGGGAAAATACCCAAATCAGCATGGTCTTCATGGATACGTCGCCAAAGAGGCTCAAAAACAGCAATGCGCCGGCAAAGCAGACCGGAAGGGGGATGCTCAGCATCAGAAGAAAAACCAGCAATATTACATCCATAAGTATGATTGACAGAGAAGTCATAGGTTTTCACCTCCTTCCCTTGCTTCATCCTTGTTTTTCATTTGACCAATCAAAGCCCGGTAGGCCATATATACATCCCTTACCGCATAAATAAACATCAGCACAAATCCTACGGTAAGCGCTATATTCGCAAAAAACAGAGGGGCGTATGTAATGTCAGCCAGCTTCCAGGTTTTCAGGGAATAGGAAAAGAAATAGAATCCCCAGTAACAAATCCAGGCAAGAATAATGATACACAATGTACGTTTGATTGCATCAAAAATCAGTTTTGAGCGTTCCTTCTTGATATAAAGGGTCAGGATTCCACACTCAATATGGCTTTTCTCATAGGAAGCATTGGCGCCGCCCAGCATGTAAAGCCATATAATAGGAAATAACATCAATTCCTCAATGCCCATCAGTGATGATTTCAGTACGTATCGCGCGAATACCTCGTAGCCTATCATGAGCAATAACATGAGAGCAGCCACAATTGACGCGCCATACTGCACTTGGATCAGTGTTTTTCCCAGCTTCTTCATACATTTCCTCCTCTTATAGTTTTTTTGAATGATGTAAATTCATATCATTTACGATACCTATATTCTATATGATATGTCTAATATTGTCAACTATATAACGATATTTTTTTGATTAATTGTTAAGTTATACCGATAATTGCAGGATTATCCCCCTCCCCATCGTATTTTTAGCAGCAATTTACAGCAAATTACTTTTCTTCTTACGCCCCGAAATATATATCTATTTAGATATGTATTTAGATATACAAACAGTCCAAAAACCTGATATTGCTTGAAACGCATTCAAATCAATGATATAATATTCAAAATATTACCTATGAAGGGAGGTTATCCCCTTGTCCAATACCTCTTTTAATCAAAAAGGAGTTTCTCTTTACTATCAGGTAGAGACTTATATCCGGACAAAAATCGAATCAGGTGAGTGGCCTTCTGGATTTAAGCTTCCCACAGAAACAGAATTATGCCAGTATTTTGGGGTCAGCCGCACTACCATACGCCAGGCTGTAAATAAAATGGTAGAGGGCGGCCTTTTAATGCGCAAACAGGGTTCGGGCACATACGTCACACAGCCCGCTTATTCCAGGAACAGACTTTCCACGCAGCCCAGTGATTCTGTGTGCAAATATATTTATATGCCCATTCTTCAGGATGACATGGAGCATTCCTACCAGAACCTTCTGCTGACCCACATCAGCCATATACTGATGCTGTGCGAGCAAAAGCTGATATCCCAGGAAGACGGAAAAAATGCCCTGGATTTCATTGTCCCCCTGATGGATATGCATCCCCAGACCATTGGCTTTAATCCGCTTAACGAGGATTATTTCTTAAATTTTGAACAATATCTGATTTCCCATCTGGGAATCGATCTGGCCGGAAAAATATATACCGGCAGAAGCCGCAACGATATGACTCCAACTGTAATGCGAATGAGCATCCGTGACAGCATGCTTGCGGTTTACGAGCGGCTTCTGGCACTGATACGCCGCTTGCTGGCTCTTGCCGAAGAAAATCAGGGACGTATCATCACAGGGTATACCCACTGCATGCCGGCCCAGCCCATAACCCTGGACCATTATTTCCTGGCTATAGCAGAAGCCCTGGTGCGGGATATGGACAGGCTGCTGTCTGCTTACCAGAACCTGAACCGTTCCCCCCTTGGAGCCTGTGCCATGGCCGGAACTTCCTTTCCCATCAACCGTGAATACACCGCCCAGCTTCTGGGCTTTGACGGCATTATAACCAACACGCTGGACGCGGTGGCCACCAGGGATTATCTTTTGGAGCTTGCCGCTGATTTTTCCACCCTGGGATCCACCCTGTCGCGCTTTGCCCAGGATTTGTACCTCTGGTCCACAGCAGAATTTAACTATGTAAGCTTTTCCGATGCTTATTCCTGCTGCAGCAGCATCATGCCCCAGAAAAAAAATCCTCTGTCAATCGAACACATAAAGAGCAAATCCTCCCACTTGACCAGCACTTATCTGGATATTGCAATGTGCCTGAAGGGAACCAGCTATGGTCATTGCAGGGACCTTTTTGAATGTATGCCCCCATTCTGGGATGCGGTGGAACAGGTCACCGGAATGCTGGAATTGTCCATCGGAACCCTGCAGGACATCACCTTCCACTACGACCGGATGGAATTTACAGCCAGCATGAATGACTCCATATTGACGGATATGGCGGATTTTCTGGTGCAAAAGGACCGCATACCGTTCCGCAGCGCCCACAATATCATCGCCTCAGCCGTCCGGGCCCAGGGTGATAATCCCAGCAGCAAAATCACCTTAAAGCAGCTCAACAAAAGCAGCAAACAGCATCTGGGCCATGACACCACGCTGACAGAATCAGAATGGGCATCCTTACAGTCACCGCGCAGCTCCGTGGCAAACAAACGCAGTGAAGGTTCCCCCGCCCAAAGCTCCTGCCGGAAAATGCTGCTGTCCCTGCGCATGGCCGCCGACCGCTGCAATGAACAGTACAATAAAATCATCAACTCCCTGCAGCTGGCCGAGCAATTCAGAAAGGAACAGATCGATGTGCTGAAAAATGGGACGCATTTTGAGCATAATTAATTTCTATCAGTTTTTATGAGTCCTATATATGCGAACAGCGGACTCCGGGATTATGTCCCGGGTCCGCTGTTTTGTTCTGCGCTCTGTTTTACTCTGCACTCTGTTTTACTCTGCACTCTGTTTTACTCTGCGCTCTGTTTTACTCTGCACTCCGTTTTACTCTGCGCTCTGTTTTGCACTGCACTCTGATGCATAGTGCATCCTGTCATATGTCAGAACACTTCCTGCTTCAAACACCTCCACTAAATATCCCATCCGATGTCCCCTGCCCGCAGCCCATCAGACTCCCAGGCTTTTAAACATCTTGTCTCTGTATTCCTTGTTCCTCGCCCCGCTCCATTCCTTTTTTCTCTCCATCCTCAAAAAGCATCTGTCCCAGTATTGTCATTCCTATCTTCTCCTTTACATCCATTAGCTGGTTCCGATCCAAAAATTTAACTGCCAATGCGTACAGCACGGACTGCATTCTCTTGACGTCCTCTTCCTTCATATCCAATCCCGGATTCTCCAGTATATCCATGCCGCGGCAGATGCGTTCGCTGATTTCCATAGTGCCTGACATCAAAGGCGTCAAAAGAAGCGAAAATACATCGCAGCGTTTCAGCCGTTTTTTCTTTCTGATTTTTCGCTCTGATTTTTGGAATACTTTATCTGCACGCCCGTCCTTCAGACGTATGGGCTCAATGCGGTATATGCTGTTTCCGTTCATCCGTTCCCGTTTCAGCACCTTTACATTTGATGTACACAGTGCTAATGTTGCAACCGGCACATTGTAAATCATGCCTATATATGCCTCGTACTCACGAAAACGCCGCAAATCACGTTCCGTTATGCTGTCACTCTCAAATTCCAGATGTATTCATGATCCACCCATACAGCCTCCTGTTCCGGCAAACCATACAGGAACCTGCCTCCATTATACTTAATGTCACCCTGCCAGACAAGGACGCCCTGCCTGATATCATACAATTTATAGTTACTTATTTTACTTGATTCGTTGGATTTCACACCCGGTACAGCGGGAAGATTTTTACATAGATACTACGTAATTTGATTTTTGCAGAATTCTGTTATCAGAACTTAGATTTTTATTCTTATACAATTATGGCGGAGGTCCCTCATATGCGTTCACGCCCCGGCGTCTGTTTTTTAATATAGCATGTCAGTGCGCCTATTGCAATCTCAAAATAGAAACTCATCCATACCCCCAGCCGCAAAAAACTTCATTTCCAAACAGCAGCGGCCGGGAAATGAATCACATGGTTTCCCGGCCGCAGGCTGCTCTTTACTTAAACTCCAACCTCAAAGTCCAATCCTTCCCTCCGGCCATTCATCCGCTAAACCAGCTGGTTATATTTTCCCCGCTTCACATAGTGGGTATGCAGCAGATGATGGGACAAATGTCCATTGGGTTCACCCAGATATTCGCTGTAGAGCTTCATCAGATCAGGGTTCTCATGGGATTTGCGCAGCACCTTGCGCTCATCCTCACTGTAGAGAGCGTTTGAACGTTTTTCACGGTAATTCTCTTCCGTGCATCTTGGCTGTCCGCCGCCGTTTATGCAGCCTCCCGGACATCCCATTACCTCTATGAAATGATAGGGCGATGTGCCTGCCGCCACCTCATCCATAAGCATGGAGGCGCCTTCCAGTCCGCTGGTTACCGCCACATTCACAGTTACTCCCTTTAAATGTTCGTATGCAGGAAGCGTATCCTCAATTGTGATGGAGGCTGTCTTTACCTGCTCCAATCCCACTATAGGCGCCACATGCAGCTTGTCAAAGGGAAGTTCCTTTCCGGTCACCACTTCGTATACCGTACGCAGGGCTGCTTCCATAACGCCTCCGGTTACGCCAAATATATCAGCTGCTCCTGTTCCCAGTCCCAGAGGCGCGTCAAACTCACCCTCCGGAAGATTCACAAAATCAATGCCTGCCGTCTTAATCATACGGGCCAGCTCCCTGGTGGTCAGTACGGCGTCCACATCGCGGTTGCCGTCCACTTCCATTTCCGGGCGCTGTATTTCATACTTCTTGGCTGTACAGGGCATGACAGATACCACAAACATGTTTTCCGGCGCGATTGCGGTGCGCTCTGCATAGAAGGATTTCACCACGGCGCCCAGCATGGTATGGGGACTCTTGCAGGTGGACAGATGGTCTAACTCCTCCGGGAACTGATGCTCAATATGCTTGATCCAGCCAGGAGAACAGCTGGTAATCATAGGAAGTACCGCCTTTTCCTTTTGGGACTCATCCCCCTTCAGAGCTGCGTTCAGGCGGCCTAAAAGTTCAGTTCCCTCCTCCAATATAGTAAGGTCGGCGGAAAACAGGGTGTCAAACACATCGTCAAACCCGATTTCGTGAAGAGCCGTTGCCATTTTCCCGGTGACAGGGGTTCCCACCGGCAGGCCGAACTCTTCACCCAGGGCAGCCCTCACTGCCGGGGCCACCTGGACCACCACTCTCTTTTCAGGGTCAGCCAGCGCCCGCCACACCGGTGCAAGGCCGTCTGTCTCCTTCAAGGCTCCGGTGGGGCAGACCACAGTACACTGGCCGCACATGGCGCAGGCTGTGGAGTTAAGAGGCAGCCCCATGGCCGGGCTTACCACCGTATCAAATCCGCGGTTCTGGGCCTGGATCGCTCCCACCTTCTGAATCTGGGTACACACAGTGACACACCTCCGGCAGAGAACGCATTTGCTGGTATCCCTTGTGATGGACGGGGAAATATCCACCATGGGCTTGGTCATGGCTCCCTCAAACCGGCTCTCGCTGACTCCCAGCTCATAGCCCAGCTCCTGAAGCTCACAGTTAGTATTCCTGCTGCAGTTGAGACAATCCTTTGGATGATTGGACAGCAGCAGCTCATACAGTACCTTTCTGGCAGCCAGCACCTTGGGAGAATGGGTTCTTATGACCATTCCCTCCCTTACCTTAGCCATGCAGGAGGCCTGAAGGTTCTTCATTCCCTCCACTTCCACAACACAGATACGGCAGGAGCCGTACTGATGGACATTCTTCATATGGCACAGACTGGGAATCCTGATTCCCACTGTCTCAGCCGCTTCCATAATGGTGGAGCCCTCTGAAACCTCCACCGGTTTTCCATTTATCGTTACATGTATCATAATCTACCTCCTATCTCCTGTCGCAGTGCAGGCACCTGAGAGCCTCGCCCATGGCATCCAGCTTGTGGAATCCGCAGTTCACTTCCCTGAAATTGTCCTTGCGCTCCTCCACAGACAGACACCTGGTCGGGAAACGCTTATGAGGTTCATTGACTTCAATATCCGCTATCTCAGGTATATCAAACCACTCGCCCATATTCAGCTCGCCCTTGCCTCCAAGGTACTGATCAATCTTCATGGCAGCTTTCTTGCCGTCCGCAATGGCGTGAATCACAACATTGGCGCCCCATGGACTTACATCGCCTCCTGCAAACACGCCTGACTCTCCTGTCTCAGATGTAAACCTGCCGATATCCAGCTTACCGTTCTTAGCCACCTCCACATGAGTGGTGCGGTAAACCTGATGATCCACATCCTGGTTGATGGCTGTAACGATGCCGTCGCACTCCAGGAAAAAGTCAGAATCCGGAATATGGGCCGTGCGCCTGCGCCCGTCGCTTCCATAATCAGTCTCTTTCCTGCGGACCAGGTGAATGCCTGTCACCTTACCTTCTGCTCCCAGAAATTCCACCGGTGACGCCATGGCGATCAGCTTCACGCCTTCTTCCCTGGCCTCGATGATTTCATCCTTTCCGGCAGGCATCTCCTTCTCAGACCTGCGGTAAATTACAGTTACTTCTGAGGTTCCCAGACGCACCGCGGTCCTGGCCACGTCCATGGCCGTGCTGCCGCCGCCGATTACCACCAGCTTGTTGGGCACGGACATATCCTTCTTAAGGCCGATGCGCTTTAAGAATCCAAGCCCGCTTTCCACGCCCTTAAGGTCCTCTCCCGGCACATCAAGCAGCCTGGATACCTGGGTTCCGGAAGCAATGTACACTGCATCCGACTGTTTCTTCATATCCTCAAAGGTAATGTCAGATCCTATCCTGGTATTCAGGTGAATCTGTACACCGCTCCTCTCAATGGCATGAATCTCCTTCTGCAGCACGGCCTTTGGCAGACGGTACTCCGGAATGCCCCAGTACAGAACGCCCCCTGCCACAGATTCTGACTCATACACATGTACCTCATGGCCCATATTCGCCAGATAGTAAGCGCATGTAAGGCCTGAAGGACCTGCTCCGATAACGGATATACGTTTTCCGGTAGCCGGTCTGGGTTCAACCAGAGGCACATTGTACTCATCCCGCAGCGCATAATCTCCGATGAAACGCTTCACGCTGCAGATAGCCAGAGGCTCATCCACCTGGGCGCGCCGGCAATGGTCCTCGCATGGATGGGTACAGACACGTCCGCACACTGCCGGGAACGGGTTATCCTGCCGAATCAGGCGGTACGCGTCCTCTGTTCTGCCGGCTGCCAGCAGGGACATATATCCGGGTATAAATACATTGGCAGGACATGCATTGCGGCAGGGTGAGGTCTGAAGCTCGGCGCAGACGCCTGCGCTGCAATGCTTCTCATAGATGTGGGCCTCGTATTCGCTGCGGAAATATTTAAGGGTGGACAGGACAGGATTGGGCGCTGTCTGTCCCAGGCCGCACATGGCTGTCTGCTGAATGGTTCCGGCCAGCTCCTCCAGAAGCTCCAGGTCCTCAGGCTGCCCCTTTCCCTCGGTGATACGCTCCAGTATTTCCAGCATTCTTCTGGTGCCGTTGCGGCAGGGAAGGCATTTACCGCAGGATTCATCGCAGATAAAGTCCATGAAATACCGCGCTGTATCCACCATACAGGTATCCTCATTCATGACAATGAGTCCGCCGGAACCCATGATTGCCCCCAGGCTGGACAGGGATTCATAATCCACAGGCGTGTTCAGATGTGTCTTGGTCAGACATCCGCCGGAGGGACCGCCGGACTGAATGGCCTTGAATTTTTTGCCCCCAATGATTCCGCCGCCAATCTTGTATATGATATCTCCCAGAATCGTACCCATGGGAACCTCGATAATACCTGCATTGACAATATCTCCCGCCAGGGCAAATACCTTTGTGCCCGCGCTCTTTTCCGTGCCGAATCCCCTGTACCACTGTGAGCCGTTCAGAATAATGGGCGCTGCATTTGCCAGGGTTTCCACATTGTTAATGATGGTGGGACTTTCAAACAAGCCCTTTTCAAAGGGGAACGGCGGCTTCTGCCTTGGCTCTCCCCTTTTTCCCTCGATGGACGCCAGAAGGGAGGTTTCCTCGCCGCAGACAAAGGCGCCTGCGCCGATACGGATTTCCAGGTCAAAGGAAAAACCGCTTCCCATCACGTTCTCTCCCAGAATGCCCGCTTTCCTGGCCTGGTCAATGGCATTGCCCAGCCGCTCCACTGCTATGGGATACTCTGCCCTCACATATACGTAACCCTTGGAGGCTCCTATGGCATATCCTCCTAACATCATGCCCTCGATAATGCTGTGCGGGTCGCCCTCCAGGATGCTTCTGTCCATAAATGCGCCGGGATCCCCCTCATCCGCATTGCAGACCATGAATTTGCGTCCGTCCTCAGACACAGCCTTCATACCTGCTTCCCACTTCACTCCGGTAGGGAATCCGGCGCCGCCGCGCCCTCTGAGGCCGGCAGCCTTCATCTCTTCCACCACCTGGGCCGGCGTCATCTCCGACAGTGCTCTTGCCAGGGCGCCGTATCCGTCCCTGGATATGTATGCCTCCAGGGAAGCATACTCCATGTGTCCGCAGTTTCTCAGCGCCACACGTACCTGGCCCTTGAAGAACGGAATATCCTCCATCCTCGGCACATGGACTCCCTCGTCCTCGTCAAAATATGTATATTCCTCGCACACCTCATCCTTCAGAAGATGCCTGGCCACCACGTCCTCTGCCTTTTCAGGATTCATCTTTGTGTAGAAGATTCCCTCCGGCTCAACCAGGATGACGGGACCCATGGCGCATGTACCCATACATCCGGTGACCATGACCTTAACCTCATCATCCAGCTTATATGTACTCACTGACTTTATAAGCGCATCCCTTACTTCCCCGCAGTTAGAGGATATGCACCCTGCTCCGCCGCACACCAGCACCTGACGCCGGTAGGACTTTTGCCGTCTCAGATATTCTTCTTTTATGCTTAATAAATCATCACGTTTTTTTACTGCATCCATTACTCCTGCCCCTCCTCTTCATAGTAGCGTTCCAGAATCTGTTCCAGTTTGTCAGGATTTACCTGTTTGTAAACCTGGTCGTCAATTGACATGGCCGGAGCCAGACCGCAGGCCCCGATACATCTGGCCACCTCAAAGGTAAACCTTCTGTCCGCCGTGGTCTCACCTATTTCCACATCCAGCAGTTCCTTTAACCGCTCTACGATTTTCTTCCCGCCCCTTACATAGCAGGCCGTCCCCAGACAGACACGTATGGTGTGTTCTCCTCTGGGCTGGGTAGAAAAGAAAGAATAAAACGTCACTACCCCCGATACCTCTGCCAGACTGATATCCAGAGCGTCTGCTATGACCTTCTGGACCTCCAGAGGCAGATAACCATATATTCCCTGCGCCATATGAAGGACCTGTATCAGACTTCCCTCTTTCCCCCTGTACTCTGCCGCCAACTCGCCAATCCGCTTTAACAGCGCTTCTTCACTGTGGTCACAGCAGCATGCATGTGTGTTTTCACCCATCACTTCATTCCTCCTTGTTATGAGCACTTACCGCCTGTTATACGGCGCTTGTGTGCAATACATGCCACTGGCACGAAAACGGCCGTCCCTTGACCGTTTTGCGCAGTGGCTCACCTCTAAAAGCGTTGCGCTGCTGGCCGGGCAGACAGCTGCAGTCTGTCTGTCGGCTCCCTCACCGCAGGTTCCCCCCATTGCGTCCGGAGGATTGTATTGTGAAAAATTATACAAAGTTAAGGCGGGAGCAACCTTACCGGTTACTCCCGCCAAAAAGACCCTGTATAACTTTTACTGACTTTTTAAAATTATCTCGTCTGCGGTATCGTAAATGACCGCGTCCGCCTTTGATTTTCATACCGCATCCCCCTGTCTTGATTTCACGTAAAAATTAATGTGCCTAAAAATTTTTGTATATTCTAACTTTTTTTGTATTTTTTCCATAATATCACAAGGACATTGTACTTGTCAATATACAATCTAATATTTAACAATCTCAAAAACAGCCCAACACTTATTTATTCTGTCTTTATATATCAGAAAATTTATTAATATTATCCTACAAATTCTGTCGATTTTCAGAACCTCTATTCCTTAATTTTCCAGCATATGTTACAATAGTACCTATCAAATACAAAAAATTTTCATATGCAGAAAGGAGTCCTTATGTTCGATTTAGACTTTATTCTCACCTCACTGGGATTTATTGTCCCGGTCATTCTGGTCATCATCATCATTACCCAGGGGTACGTCAAGGCGCCGCCTGACCACGCCTACATCATTTCCGGCCTGCGCAAGCAGCCAAGGGTGCTCATAGGACGGGCAGGCATCAAAATTCCGTTTTTTGAGCAGCTGGATAAACTGTACCTTGGACAGATTACAGTGGATATCAAGACCGATGAATACATCCCAACCAACGATTTCATCAATGTTATGGTGGATGCGGTTGCCAAGATACGGGTGGCTGACGACGACGAACGGATGAAGCTGGCTATGAGGAACTTCCTGAACAAAGAGCCGGCAAACATTGCCGCCGACCTGCAGGACTCCCTTCAGGGCAACATGCGTGAGATCATCGGTACGCTTACACTGAGGGCCATTAACACGGACCGTGATTCCTTCTCTGACCAGGTTATGATTAAGGCTTCCAAGGACATGGAGAAGCTGGGTATTGACATCCTTTCCTGCAACATCCAGAACGTGACGGATGAACACGGACTCATACAGGATCTTGGTATGGATAACACCTCCAAAATCCGCAAGGACGCATCCATCGCAAAGGCAGAGGCAGAACGTGATATTGCCATTGCCCAGGCAGCTGCGGACAATGCCGCCAATGACGCAAGGGTGGCTGCCGAGACCGAGATAGCCCAGAAGAACAACGAGCTGGCCATCAAGAAGGCCGAACTGCAGAAGGCGTCCGATACAAAAAAAGCGGAGGCTGACGCTGCCTACGAGATTCAGAAACAGGAACAGCAGAAAACCATCCAGACCGCCACGGTCAACGCCCAGATTGCCAGGGCTGAACGCGAAGCCGAACTGCGTAAACAGGAAGTACTGGTACAGCAGCAGGCATTGGAAGCTGAGATCAACAAAAAAGCAGATGCGGACCGATATGCCATTGAACAGGCTGCCGCTGCCGGCCTGACCAAGCGCCAGCGCGAGGCCGAAGCAAAGAAGTACGAGCAGGAGCAGGAGGCCCTGGCCAAGAAAGCCCAGGCTGACGCGGAACAGTATGAGCGTGAAAAAGACGCTGAGGCGCAGAAGGCCATTGCTGAGGCACAGAAGTATTCCATGGTCCAGGAGGCAGAAGGTATCAGGGCCAAGGGCGAGGCTGAGGCTGCCGCTATCCGTGCCAAGGCACTGGCTGAGGCAGAAGGTATGGAGAAAAAAGCCGAGGCTTATCAGAAGTATAATAAGGCGGCCATGGCTGAGATGATGATTCAGGTGCTTCCTGACATCGCCGGGAAGATTGCAGAGCCTCTGTCACAGATTGACAAGATTACAATTATCGGAGGCGGCAGTGATTCGGATAACGGCGTAGGGGCCATTGCCGGCAATGTGCCTGTGGTCATGGCAAAGCTATTTGAATCCATGAAAGAAACCACAGGCGTGGACCTGGCAGAAATCATGAAGGCGGATACATATGACGCCAAGGTCAACCGGAACGTGAACCTGACCGGCGCCCCTGATATTATCCTTGGAAGCGGGCAGAAGGCCCTTAATCCTAATCCGGATTCGGATAATATCCAGCCATAAATTCTTTCTGCCCATGGAGGATATTTTAAATTAGTATAGCAGAAACACCTCATAGAACAACCTGTGATATAGATACAGGGGATTTCTATGAGGTGTTTCTTTTTACTTCTATTCTTCTCTGTCTTTCTTACCTTCCTGGGCCTCCTTAGCGCCCCAAACCACGCCTTCCATGTCAAATGTGCCTGCGGATATGTCAATGTCATGGTCTGCTTCCACTCCCGCAGATACTCTCACATTCCCTTTCTGCACATCTGCTGCCGTCTTTCCCGGCCCATCTGCTGCTCCCGGCATTTCCGGCATATTAGGTATTTCCGGCATATTCGGCATACATGACATATCCGGTTCTCCTGCTGCTCCCGGCACAGCCGCAGTTTCCCGTTCTTCCCGCACAGGCTCCCTCTCAGGATCCCTCCCAGGCTCCTGCCCGGCTCCGCCTGGTTCCTCTATCTTCCAGCGGATGGATACGCGGAACAAATCATCCTCCACTTCCAGCTTCATGGTACCGCCCTGGACCTCCACAAAGCTTCTGGCAATGGCAAGCCCCAGTCCTGAGCCCTCTGTGTTGCGTGATGTATCCCCGCGGACAAACCGTTCTGTCAGCTCCTCAGGAGATACCTCCAGCTCCCTGGCTGAAATATTGCGCATGGTTATCAGTACATGGCCGTCATCTTCCCTGACCACCTGGATATAGGCCCGTGTGCCCGGCATTCCGTACTTTGTTATATTTACCAGCAGGTTTTCAAATACACGGTAGGTCTTCTGGCTGTCCAGATAAAGAAGGATTTTCTCCTCAGGCAGATTGTAGCGGAACTCGATCCCGCTTGCCTCAATCTTATCAGACAGCTCAAACCGCACCTGCTTTAAAAGGCTCACGATATCCACGTCCTCCTGGTGAAGGCTGACTGTGCCGCTGCTGGCTTTGCTGACCTCAAACAGGTCCTCTATAAGCGCCTTCAGACGCATGGATTTCTGGTCCAGCACCCGGACATAGGACTTTCTCTCCTCTGCTGTCACATTCTCCTGCTTTAACAGATTTACGTAAGTGATGATAGCCGTAAGAGGTGTCTTTAAGTCATGGGATACATTGGTAATCAATTCCGACTTGGTCCTCTCGCTTTTCACCTCCTGGGCCACTGCTTTCTTAAAGCCGTCCTGAATCCGGCTCAGCTGCTCCTTAAACGGGTTAAAGATTCCCAGATCCTCCTGAATCTCCACATCCAGGTTTCCCTCTGCTATCTCATTGATACTTTTTAACAGCGTATTATATTTCTGCTGCATCTGCCCCCAATATTTCTGTAATAGGAAAAACAGAACCAGGGAGTAAATTACCAGGGCGCCGATTCCCCAGAACCAGAGACAGGAGATAATGGTCAGTATGACAAAATTTGCAATAATGGCCTTGCCTATAATCTTGGTGGAACGGCGCTCCCAGTCAGTCTCGTTAAAAACATTGAGGGCATTTAATGTCCAGCGCTTGATGAAGCGCAGGAAACGTCCCAGCCATGTGCGCTCTTTGAAATAGCGCCAGGGGCCCAGGGAAAAGATAGCCCTGTAACAGGTAATTCCCCAGTAAAACATTCCGTAGCTCACCATCCAGAACGCCAGATTAATGACCACTGCCATCACATCCGCGGACCAGGGAAGAAATTCCGCTCTCATAAGTTCGCTCTTTAAGCTGCCGTCCATGGTAGAAGCAATCAGCGCCATGGGTATGGTTCCCTCACCAATAATACCCAGCCAGGCCACTCCGATACAGCTCAGCGGCTCAAATGAAAGCCTGCACAGTGCGCTCTTACCAATCTCAAACCGTTTCACAGCCGGCAAAGCCAGGGCCAGCACGGTCAGAAGTCCCAGTACAGATGCGCCTATGGCAAAATAGCCGTTGCTGAAACGGTAATCCCGGATAGTAAGCTGCTGATCCGCGCTGTTAGACCTGACATCCGTATAGCCGAACATCTGGGATGGACTGCACCGGAACACCACTGTCATGTCCTTGGGTCCCTGGAATTCCACGCCGCTGTAGCGATAGTTCTCGTCCAGTCTTACCTCCAGCGGATCGTAAAATTCAAATCTGGTCAATGACTCCTTGATGCGCGTAATATCATCATCCCTGTTTCCCTTTATATCCAGAACCTTCAGTATGCCGTTTGAATTAAAGTTTATGGTGAACTGAATCTGGTCATCCTTCAGGGGTTCCTGGAAAAATGTCTTTGGATCCGTCACATTGCTGCGTCCATAGGTCCCATCCTGCTCACAGATCCCATAGGACAAGCTGGAATAATACTGCCTGTAGAGGCTTTCCCATTCGCTTCCCGCGCTGTCAATGGTCTGCTGCATGGACTGGTAATAGTAAATGTCATAGGGATCCCCACTGTCGTAGACCATGGTCTGTTCCCCATCTTCCCCATACTCTATCTGTACCGCGGCTTCGTCTTCCGGCTGCTGCTGGCGGATCTTTTCCTCCAGCCCCGGCAGGAATGTCTGGGCATAGGTCAGACGCCGTCCCGTATCCTCCTGCATTTTCTGATGCCAGATTTCATAACTGAAATTCATAACCTGGGTTGCCAGGTTTCCAAAATTACTGCTCTCCTCAACCTGGCGGACGGACCTCCTGTTGTGGTAGCTCTCCGCCTTTGTTTTCATATAGGGGTATAATCCTATGGTTCCGGCTGATGCCAAAAGCAATGCCAGAATAATAATCAATATTCCCAGCCTATGGCTGCTTTTCAATTTTGTATCCAACTCCCCACACCACCTTTACATATTTGGGTTCCCTGGGATTCACTTCTATCTTTTCCCTCAGGTTACGTATGTGTACCATGACCGTATCCGTATTCACTGCCCTCTCGTTCCACACCCGTTCGTAGATTTCCTCTGCGGGAAATACACGCCCCGGGTTCTGTATCAATAAAAGAAGGATTTTGAACTCGATAGGGGTTACCTTAACCGTTTTGTCATCCACGGTCACCTCTACCGTCTCCTCGTTGACCTCCAAACCTCCCAGCCTGTGCACCTTCGGATTCTCCGTCTGCTTTGAGTTCAAACGATCCAGAAACCGGTGGTAACGCCGCAGCTGTGAGTTGACCCTGGCCATAAGTTCCATTGGAGTAAAGGGCTTTGTGATGTAATCGTCCGCCCCCATGTTCAGGCCCAGTATCTTATCCACTTCCTCTGACTTGGCTGACAGGAAAATAACGGGAAAGTCATATTTTTCACGGAGTTTTGCTGTCATAGTAATACCGTCCATACGCGGCATCATCACATCCACAATGGCCAGATCAATCTCTCTTTCCTCCAGCACCTTAAGCCCTTCCACTCCGTCTGCTGCCTGGAATACTGCATATCCCTGGCTCTTTAAGAATATTTCCACGCCTTCCCGTATCTCTTTGTCATCCTCTACCAGTAAAATCCGGTCCCCATTCATGTTCATTTCCTCCTTACGCTATTTATACTAACAACTAAAACAAAATTTAACCTTCATAAAAAACAAAAGAATATCTAAAGTCTTATTGTAACATTCCTAAACACATTGTTCAACGGGGGATAGCTGTCTGATCCGGCTGCTTTGCCCCAGGCAGCGGTATATAATGGGCTGAAAATCACTGTCAATATAGGTGTTATCTGTTAAAAATTGTGCGATATTGTTATTTATTTATTTAAATTGACAAAGCAATTTACTCATGATATTGTTGTAGTAAATTTTTTATTCAGAATTATCAATATTTAACAAATTATTTTCAATTAAAAGGGAGGAATTACATTGAGTACATACGTGATTACAGGCGGCACTACCGGCATAGGAGCTGCCACCCGCAAGCTGCTCCTGTCCCAGGGCCATGAAGTGTTTAACATTGATTTTAAGGGAGGGGACTGCCTTGCGGATCTGTCCGCTCCGCAAGGACGCCAGGGCGCTATTGACGAGGTATTCCGCCGCTATCCCGACGGCATTGACGTACTGATATGCAATGCCGGCGTAGGACCCACGGCTCCGCCCCAGATGATATTTGCGCTGAATTTCTTTGCCAGCGTCAAGATTGCCGAGGCACTGCGTCCCCTGTTAAAGAAAAAGAAAGGCAATTGTGTGGTAACCTCCTCCAACTCCATCACCAACATGACGGTGCGCATGGACTGGGTGGATATGCTGTCCAACGTTATGGATGAAGAACGCATCCTGGAATTTGTAAAAGACATTCCCCGTACCCAGGCCGCATCCTGTTACAGCTCCTCCAAGCATGCCCTGGCACGGTGGGTCCGCCGGGTTTCACCATCTTGGGCAGTGGACGGACTGCGCATTAATTCCGTTGCTCCGGGCAACACCACTACGCCCATGACACAGAACATGACCGATGCCCAGATGGAATCCGCACTGCTGATTCCCATTCCTACCCGCTATGGACGCAAGGAATTCCTTGACGCGGAAGAGATTGCCAACGGCATCACCTTCCTGGCGTCACCCATGGCCAGCGGCATCAACGGGGTCATACTGTTCGTGGACGGAGGCATCGACGCGCTGCTCCGGTCCGAACGTTTCTAAATGAAAATGGAGGATATGGATATGACAATTCTGGAAAGCTATATTGACTGTATGCAAAGAGGCGACGAAGCGGCCCTGGCGGATTTGTTCAACGAATACGGAGTGCTTCATGACTCGTCTCTCATTAAGGCAGGTATGGATACCCTCCACCTGGAAGGCAGAATGGCAGTGGAAATGATGTTTCACCACAAGTTCGGCTTTAACGGAGGTCCCTTTCCCATACACAGCGTAAAATATCTGGACGGCAATACGGTATGGTATTTCATCACCTACAACGAGCATGTGGTTCCTGTAACCGCCTTCCTGTCCGGGGTGGATGAGGACGGCAAAATCCTGCGGCTTAATATCTATCCGCTATAAAAAAGGACCGGAGCTGGAGGAAATCGTTTATTTCCCAGCTCCGGTTTGCGTTCTATTCAAAGATGACCAGTTTCTCCAGTGTTTTTTCCACATCTATCAGGGAATACAGGCTGCCATTCCACATAAAATATGCTTTTTCAACCCATAAACCTGACTCCTGCTGTTCCGGCCCCTTGATTTGTTCATCCACGCCAATTTGAGTCAGATATGGCTCCTGATACAGAAGGATGCCCAGAAAATATTTCTGATGACGGAGGACCAGTACCATCTGCCTGACTTCTGCCTCTTCTCCGCCGGACGCAGAGCCTTCCTGACAAACCACCGGCACAATGCTCCCCTTATAGTTGCAGACGCCTGCAAAATGTCCCGGAAGACATGGCATCAGGGATATCATCATATCCTTGCAGATTTCCTCCGCATAGGGAAACTCAACAGCGTAATTCCTGTGCTTTCCCGGTAAACAGAGCAATGTCTTTAACGCCTCATCCGCCATACCTTCCCTCCTTCTCATATCTGCTTATGATAATTTCCGTATCCAGCGCTGCGCAGATACGGCCGCTGCCCATGATGCTGCAGCCGCAGATGCCTGTCCTGGACCGAAATCCTGTTCCCAGAAGTGCAGGAAGATTCTTCACCACAATGCGCTTCTGTTCATAGATGGAATCTATGAAAAAGCAGCCTTCCTTCTCCGCACCCTTCACATACACCAGAATGGCCCGCTCCGGAATCTCCCCTCCCAGGGAATAGAACCTGCGGAGATTAATAAGAGGCATCATCCTGTCTTCATACAGGATGTAATCCCGTCCGTTAATTTCACGAATCTGTCCCCGGAAGGACTCATACTCCAGAAAATGATATACATGCCGGGCCGGTATGGAGAAGCGGTACTGGCCCACGCGGAAACGCACGCACTCGATAGATGCCAGATTCAAGGGAACTGATATGGAAAAGGCGCTTCCCTGTCCAATAGTACTGCGGATGGAAAGATTTCCCCCCACGTCTTCCATAATGTTCTTTACCACATCCAGCCCCACGCCCCTGCCGGAATATTCAGTAACTTTTTCATTGGTGGAAAAGCCGGGATATAGGATAAACTCCCTGATTTTCTGGGGGTCATACTCCTCGTCCGCACTGGCAAACAGCCCCTTTTGCCTGGCCCGTTCCCTGACCCGCTCCTCGTCAATGCCTTTTCCATCGTCGCTGATGGTCATTCTAAGTTCCCCGGCCACATTATCAGCCGAAAAGGTAATCTTTCCTCTCCTGTCCTTACCGGCAGCCAGCCGTTCCTCCGGGGATTCGATTCCATGGTCCACCGCATTGCGCAGAATATGCAGCAGTGCTTCTGATACATAATCCACCACACTCTTATCCGCTTCCACGTCCGAACATCTGACCACCAGGTCAGCCTCCTTTTTCTGGTCACGGCAAATATCCCTCAGTGCCCTCTTAAGCTTTGGCACAATTCTGGACACAGGCACAAGGCGCATCTCCATCACGGACCGCTCAATCTGTCCCACCAAAAGGCTGATCTGATGGCCCAGTCCGCTCTCTAAATCCTCCATCCCATTCCGTTTAAGTTCATTTTCCAGCACCTGCATCTGCAGCAGAAGCTCTGAAGCCAGGTTTTGCAGATAGTCCAGACGCTCTGTCCGAACCTCCATAAATTCGCCTTCCCTGGAATCTGTATTTTCCCGCTCAGGCGCCGCCTTCTGGGCAGCCGCAGCCGTATCCTGAGGCTGGCTGTCAGCCAATACCCTGCACTGTGCCACAAAAAGCCCCTTCCTCAGAGTCTCCAGCACCTTCTCCTTATCGCCGCTCTCAAAACGGATGAACACACCATGGCCTTCAATGTACTGCGCGCTTTCACCCTGTTTCTCCAGGTTTTCCGGATAAGTCTCCACCAGGGTACAGAGACCGGTAATGGATCGCACCAGCATGAAAGCACGTATATTCTCCATGCGGCAGCCTTCCTCCAGCGTCACATTGACTACGGTTCCGCTTTTGGAGACAAATAGTTCAGGTATGACAGGCAGTTCCTCTTTTCCCTCTTCCTCCCCCTGCGTCTTCCCGCCCTTCCCGCTGTCCTTCTCCTCTTCCCTGCTGACATGCCCCAGAAAGTCATCCGTCATCTGCTCAAGCACAGACGTATCCCCGGGCGCATAATCCTCCCTGTTCATCTGTTCCAGTTCCTGGGCAATAAAATCAGAGGCAGCAAACAAAAGGTCAAAAAGGTCCGGTTCCGGATGCTCCAGCTTGTCCATATTTTCCCTGTAGTAAGAAAACAAATCTTCCAGCTTATGGGCCAGGGAAGAAAGACCGTTAATGTCCATCATAGCGGAGGAGCTCTTGATGGTATGCATGACCCTGAAAATACTGTGAATACTGCTTTCGTTAAATCTGCCCGCTCTCTCAGCCTCTAAAAGTATCTCTGACAGCTGGCCGTTTAACTGCCTGGTCTCCAACAGGTATACTTCCAGCATCTCCAGGGCATCTGACTCAAAATATCCCATAATACACTCCGTCCATTACTGCTCCTTATACCACACGCTCTGGTTCTTGCCATGCCGTTTGCCATAATACAGTGCCTTGTCCGCACAGCCAATTCCTTCCTCCAGCCCTTCCTGCTCATGGAAGATGTGAAGTCCCAGAGTCATGGTACAGAAAAAGCCCTTATCGCCGTAAGGTATCACAAATTGTTCCACCTGCCGGCGCACCTTCTCACTGAGTTCATATGCCTCGTCCTTTGTCACATTAAAAAGAATTAAAAGAAACTCCTCGCCGCCCCACCGGACCACTCTGTGTCTGCGGCAGTTTGATTCCAGGATATTGGCAATGCATACCAGCGCCATATCTCCCGCGTCATGGCCGTATGTATCGTTCACCTGCTTGAAGTCGTCGATATCCGCCATGATAAATACGGTTTTTACCTCATCCTGACCGCAGGAACGCATATCCTCCATCAGATCTCCCACCACATACCGCCGGTTATACAGCCCCGTAAGCCCGTCCCTGTAGGCCATATAGTTAAGCTTCTCCATATTATTGCGAAGCTCCCTGTTCTGGCGGTCCAGGTCGTCCCTCTGCTTTTTCTGTATCAGATGCGCACGGATTCTGGACTGAAGCTCCTTTTTCACAAAAGGCTTCTTGATATAATCACATGCCCCCATAGAAAAGCCTTTTACCACATCCTCGTCGCTGGACCTGGATGTAAGAAAAATAATGACGGCATTTTTATGGTCTAAGTCCTGTAATATTTTATACAGTTCATATCCGTCGGCATCCGGCAGGACCACATCCAAAAGGATCAAATCCGGCTGGCACTGTCTCAGCTGCTCCTGAGCCTCCAGTCCGCTGTGAGCCTCACAGATTATGATACTCTCCTCCTTCAGCGCTGTCTTGATTTGTTCACAAATCAAAAGACTGTCATCCACAATTAGTATTGTCTGTTTTTCATCCATGGACATTATTTCCCCTCCCGGCCTTACAATACGACGGCTGAATGCCTGACCGTATTCACTTCCAGCCTTCCGTTTTCTGCGTAAAATAGTATGGTCCTGCCGTAATTCTGACCTGTATGCTGGGCTACCAGACGAATCCCCTCCTGAGCAAGGCATTCCCTTACGGCCACTACATTCTGCTGTCCTATATCCAACATTCCGGACGGCGCACCAAACATTCTGGCGCCCCCGGCAATCTTTGCAATCAGACCTGCGGGCCGCGCTCCCTGCTCTCTCATCTGATTTATCAGCTCATGTACGCCCTCATCGGCAAACTTGTAGGCGTTATCCCAATGGATTGAATACTTCCTTTCCGGAAGTATAATATGGGCCATGCCCGCTATGCGCTCCCTGCGGTCGTAGAGACAAATCCCCACACAGGAGCCTAGGGCATAGGATATAAGCACCTGATTTTCCCTGGCAACCTTTCCTTCCGCGATTCCCACAATGATTTTATCCATAGCGCTGCTCCCTGAGCCGTGAAAGCATAGTTCCCAAATCTTCCTGCTCCGGAAGGAAAAGAATACGTCCTTTAAAGATTTCCCCGGACATATGGAATATATTTTCTATGAGAAGTATGTCATCGCTTACAATTACCCACTTGGACATGGGATAGGTGAGAATTGCCCCGCCCATATCAATGCACAGCTCCGGCACCGACACATCCATATCCATGTCCATCAGCTGGGACAGGGCCCGTATGTAGGAACCGCACATGATGTTCCCCAGCTCGCTGATCAAAGAACACTCCATATCATCCAGAGACGTAAGGTTCCGTTCCTCCTCCCCCAAAATGGTATTTATTACGGTCTTGGTAAAGGCTTCGCTCAGCATAAACAGGAAAATCCCCTTTAGCTGACCCGTAACTTCAATCAGAATGCCTGTCTGCAATTCCTCCGGCTGTTCCAGGAGTTCATGCATCTTATAGTACTTTACCACTTTTAGGGAAGGCATATCCAACTCAATGGGCTGTTCCATCATCTGTGACAGTGAAGTCACTGCGTTTCCCGTCCCCACATTTCCTATTTCTTTTAATATATCCCTGGATATCTCATCCAACTGTACATAACCATCCATTCCCTGTATCTCCCGTGATTAAAATTCAAACCTTTCCACCAGCTCCTTCAACAACTGGGCCTGGGCAGACAGCTCCTCGCTAGCTGCCGCGCTCTCCTCGGATGTAGCTGAATTTCCTTGAACAATCTCAGAAATCAGTTCCACGCTCTTTCTTATCTGTGTAATGGCATCCGCCTGCTGTACAGATGTCTCTGAGATCTTATCCATCTTATGGCTCACCTGTCTGGCGCCTTCCACGGAAGTCTTCAGGGTTTGTGCTGTTAAATTCACTGCATCCATGCCGTCGCTTACCGCATCGGAATTCTTTTCAACTAATTCAGCTGTCAGCTTGGATGCACCTGCGGTCTTGGTGGCCAGCCGCCTTACCTCCTCTGCCACAACAGAGAATCCCCTGCCTGCATCTCCTGCCCTGGCCGCTTCAACAGCAGCATTAAGCGCCAGTATATTGGTCTGGAAAGCAATGTCCTCAATCTGTCTGACTATGCCGGTAATCTTTCCTGAATTGTTCTTGACCTCATGTATGGACTTCATCAGGGTTTCCATCTGCCCATCACATTCCTCCAGCTTCTGTCCCACCAGAGCCGCCTGCCTGCTGGAATCCACGGCGCTGTCAGCATTATCCTTTACGCTCTGCGCAATCTCGTTGATGCTGACCGCCAGCTCCTCTATGGAACCCGCCTGTTCAGATGCTCCCTGGGCCAGAGCCTGAGAACTGTTTGATACCTGCTCCGCTCCCAGTGACACCTGCTCCGCACTGCTGTTAATCTGTTGAAGTGAATTGCGCAGCAGACGGCTGATTTCCTTAAGCCCATTGCCCAATGCCACGAAATCCCCTTTGAATTCCACTTCAGAGCGGTAATTCAGCCGGCCATTTCCAAGGGCGGTCAGTCCGCTTTGTATCTCAGACACATAGCTGTTCAGAACCTTTGCAGTACGGCGGATGTCATCTGCCAGCTGACCCAGCTCATCTTTGGACCTGTACCCAAGGGCAATATTCAAACGGCCGTTGGATATGGTATTTGAAGCCTCTTTCACCTCATTGATGGGGCGCACGATATTTCTGGTGACCATGGAGCATATAAGGATGGTGGCTGCTATACATACCGCCGACAGTATAACCAGCATGATTATGACCCGATGGTTGCTGTGGTGCTCTGTTTCTATGCTTGCAGCTGTTTCTTCAGCTGACAGGTCCGCCACTTCCGAGAGCACTATCCTTACATCATTGGAACGGGGCAGATACTCGTCTGCATATAAGGACAGCACCCTCTCATCCTCGCCCGCTTCCAGAAGGGTCATTATCCTGGCCCTTGTCTCTGCCAGTATCTGAAACTTTTCGTTCAGCTCCTCCACCTTTTCCGGCGCTGTAATATATCCGGTGGACAGCTCGGACAATGCAGCCTGTTCATCCCGGATCAGCTCCCTGGTATTCTGCAGGTATTCATCCTCGTCCACCAGCCCCTCCGTGGCAGCCAAAATAGCGATATTTCTCCCAACTGCCCGCAGACTGGCAGTCATCCGCAGGGATGACTGCACATTGGCAAACTGGTCAGCGTAAATGGCCTCCATACGCGACGATATCGTTTCCACGTTGACAATGGCCACTGTCACTGTCACTACATACAAAAGGATAATGGAAAAAAATGCAATGACCATCTTCCTTCCTGTCTTATAGTTCCTGAACCGCTCTCTCATCCTTTGTTTCCCCGCTTTTCTACTGTTCCAGGCAGCGATTGACTATCCTGGAGAACTCATCCGCCTTAAATGGTTTTACGATAAAATCAGCAGCCCCTATGGTCAGGGCTTTCTGAATCATCATCTCCTGCCCAACGGCAGAGCACATAATGACCCTGATATTGGGGACCAGGCTCAGCATCTCCTCCAGCACCTCCAGGCCGGAACGTCCCGGCATGGTGATATCCAGAAGCACCAGATCCGGGCTGACTTCCCGAAACAGCTCCATGGCCTTTTCCCCATCCTGGGCCTCCCACACCTGGGTATATCCGTCCTCCTTAAGTATCTTGCGAATGATGCTCCTCATGAACATGGCATCGTCTACTACCAGAATCTTCTTATCCATATAGTCCCCCTCTATCCTCATTCTCTTTGACAGGTTTTTTATATACAGCCGGAAAAACTGCTTCCAGCCTGGTCTCCTCCCTGGACAAAAGCTCTGCATGGCCCACCAGAAGGTAACCGCCCGGACTCAGGCAGCGTTCCAGCTGCTTTATAAGCTTCTCCCTGGATATCCGGTCAAAATAAATCATAACATTCCGGCATAATATCAAATCGAATTTCTCCGGCCCAGGAGGCATCTCCATCAGATTATGCCTTCTGAAACGTATATTGTATTTTAATTTCTCATCCACCCGGAATGTATGGTTGTCCTCCACCGTACAGTACTTTCTCTTCCAAAGCTCCGGAAGATCCTCCATTTCCTTCAGCGGATATATTCCCTTTTCTGCCTTTCTCAATACTTCTGCGGATATGTCTGTGGCAAGAATGCGGACAGCCGGCATACGCTCAAACCTATCCCCGTAATCCTGAATCAGCATGGCTATGGAGTAGACCTCCTCCCCGGTGGAACATCCTGCATTCCATATGCTGCAGCCCCCCATCTTCCGGTTCTCAAACAGCTCCGGCAATATTTTATTATTCAGGATAGAAAAATGGGCCGGCTCCCTCATAAAATAAGTATAATTGGTGGTCAGGCGGTTCACCATCTCACCAGCCATCTCACCGGTCCTGTCCTTTCTCATCTGCTCCATATACTGGGCAAAGGAGGTCAATCCCCTTTTTTCCAGCTCCCTGGCCATCCTGCACTCGATCAGCACCTGCTTTTTTTCCAGATTTATACCATAATTGTCCCGGATGTATCCCACAATCTCACAGAACTCCCTGTCATTCAATCGTATCACATTTTTTCTCCCATATTCCCGGCATGACTTCCATCATCTTCTCGGGTTCCCCGCTATCTTCAGCTCCCGGTTCCCCGATGACTCCTATCATAGTCCCGTCCCTGAGTCCCAGGATGAATCCACAGGTACAGCCGCCGCTGTCTCCCAGCCGGCAGAACACAACCGGAGTCCTTTCATACAGCATGATTCCGCAGATATGGTCAGGCGCGCCAGGCACCTGCTGTATCTGCGGATGTATCACCACTTGCTTGATAAGATTTTTTTCCACATACACGGTACAGCTTCCGTCTTTTACGGTCACCAGCTCCATCATTCTGTCTCCTTCACAGCACCGGCCGTGGTATAAGAAGAGACGGGACCACTATAAACGCCAGTTTTCCTTTTTCCTCTTCCGCATCCAATGCCGCCATGCGATCCATATACTGGTTCCGGCTGCTTCTCACCGCCTCAGGAATGGCATATATCTGTTCTTCCTCCACCTGTACCAGACCAGTCACTACCTCTGCCCTTATACCAATTTCCCTGTCACCGCAGTCTGCAATAATCAGATAGGCCTGGTCTGACAAATTTCCAGCCTCCGGCAGCTCCAAAAAGTCAGCCAGGGCCATCTCCGGCTCCCGTTCTTTCATGTCCGTCACCCGCTTTACACAGGAAAGCGGAAGAAGGAAATGAGAACCCGCTGAAAAAAAGAGCAGGTAGGAATTCACACCGTCAGCCATCCTTTTTCCCTCCCCATGATTTGAGTTATTCTGAGCCCTTAACATTTTGTTTATATTCTACCATATATGGGAGTTATTTACTATTGGAAAATTCAAAAAAGGTCCGGGAGCATATCCCGGAACCTTTTCTAGTCCGTATTAAAAAACAGTTTCTTTATTTTTTCTGAAAAATCAATCCCCAGCTTGGCAGGCATCCGGACTAAAAATCAGTAAACACCAGCACTGTCCTGCTCCCTGAACCTCACTGGCGCCACCTCCGGCGTCAGCGGCTCCATCCTGTATTCCGGCAACTGGTCAATGAGACCATCCAGACAAAGAGATGTACTGTGGACCATGTCGTGAGCCAGAAGGACTACCTGCTGCCTTCCCAGAATGGTTTTCATGGCATTGTCAATCAGCTCCTGGGGCCGGGACTTTTTCAGCGCGTCGTCCAGACTGGCATTCCAGTCAAAATAGACAAATCCCCGTGCGTCCATCTCGGCTATGATTTCCTTGTAAACCTTCCGGTTATAGCCATTGATGCTGCCTCCGGGAAACCGGTAAAGAACAGGCTTTACCCCGGTCACTTCCAGAACAGCCCTGTAAGCTTCCTCAAAATCCGCCAGATAGCTGTCCCTGCTTTCGTAGAGTTCCTTATAGTCATGGCGGTTGCAGTGGATACCAATGGTGTGTCCCTCTGCCGCGATTCTTTTTGCAACATCGGGGTGTTTCCTGACATTTTCTCCCACCACGAAGAAGGTAGCTCTTATATTCCTGGCTTTCAGCACATCCAGCACCGCACTGGTATTTTCAGCAGAAGGACCGTCGTCAAAAGTGAGATACATGGTTTTGGGATTAAAATACAGATCAATGCCTTTGGCAATGCCCCCTGCCAGTTTTTCCTGGTACTGCGGGTCTGTCAGCCGTTCTCTTTCACGGGGATTAGACAGAAACCCCGTCTCGATCAGGCATGATGGAACAAAGGTCTGTCCGGTGACTGTAAATTCTGCATCCCCTCTCAGTTCGCGGGCCACTGCCCCTGTACTTCTGACTGCTTCCTTATGGACCAGCGCGGCTAAACGCCTGCTGTTCGAAGCCCCGTCCTTTCCGGAATACCAGGTCTCTATTCCCCTTGCCGCCGCGTCCTCCCATGTATTTTGATGAATGCTGACATAAGCGCCGGCCCGGACCTTGTGTGCTGCCTCCACCCGTTCTTCCTTTGAACGGTATGCGTCGCCCTCCCGCACCATCACAACAATATATCCCATATCCTCCAGTTTCACCTTCAGCCGCTCCGCAATGGCCAGGTTAATGTCCTTCTCCATTATGCCTTCCTGGCTGGCGCCTTCATCCTCACCGCCATGGCCTGCATCCACCGCAATAACAGGGGGACCTGTATATAAAGAATTCTGACTGCCAAAAGAAAGGAGGGATTCCCCCTGGCCTTTTATGGAACTTTGCAGGACATGTGTGTCTTCCAATATACGGGACAGAATTTCTGTCCCTCCCCGTCCTGTAAATTGCCGCTCTATCCTTTCCCGCTCTGTTATTTCCTGCTTTATCTGTCCCCGCTCTGTTATTTCCTGCTTTATCTGTCCCTGCTCTGTTATTTCCTGCTTTATCTGTCCCTGCTCTGTTATTTCCTGCTTTATCCGTCCCTGCTCTGTTCCTGCCATTCCCAATTCCCGTTTCTCCGGTATGACCATGGCCATCACTGCCATGGTCATGCATACGCCTGCGGCCAATTCTGCGGCGGCCAGAAAAAATGCCCTTCTCCTGGCCCTGCGCCTGGCCTGCCTTCTGCGCTCTGTCTGTCTGCCATAATCATACGGTTTTATCTCTATTCTGTCCATGACGCCTGTCCTTTGCATATAAAAAGCTCTTGTGTACTGCAATCAGCATACACAAGAGCGGCATCAAATTATCATCATTTTTGCATCAAAGTTGCATCATCTGGAAATTTTCAGGAACAATTCATTGATTCCTTCATAAAAACCAACTGTTACTATGGTTTCTTCCTCCTCCCCTTGGCTGATAACATATTTTTCAAAGTAAGGGGTTGCTTCCATTAACGGATTCTGGTCCCCGAAGGCCGCCGGCTTCTCTAACCCCATATAGGAACTCCACGTACCCACAATCTGCTCCGGATCCATGTCATCCCACAGCCTGGACGACCTGGCATAGAATTCATAAATCCTTCCGTTATCTCCATCTATATAGGCTTCCATGAGACGGTTTTCCTTGTCCGTATTTTTCTGGCTGTTTATAAGGCTCAGTTTCCAGACCGCCACATTATTCCTGGGCTCCAGCACATCAATGGCTGAATAGAGGACAGCGTCATACTCATCCTTTTCCACTGGCCGAACGGATTCAGGCAGGATTCCCAGTGTTTTCAGTTCCTCCAGCCCCCGGTTGCATGTCTCATAAATCTGGGAGTCCGTGATTTCCTGGCCGGAAGGCCCTCTGTGATTCATCACAAATGCATAAGCCCCCTCCAGACTCTCATATTCCGCCTGGCTGCCGTTTGCCGCCGTCAACGCCTGCCCTGTTTCAGATATCAGAGCCTGTCCTGTTTCGGGAAAGGTCTGGCTGCTCAGGCTTTCTGACAATATGTGGAGCTTTTCAGCGGCGCTTAATGTATAGCGGTATCCCTCCCCCTCCGTATCCGCTGTCATGGCATGTATCTCCCCCAACATGGTCCTGTCCCTGTATCTGGTCAGCATCTCAGGACCGCAGATGGACAGGGCCATAATCAGCCCCGCAAACAACAGGAATAACAGGTTTGCTGCCATTCTTCTCATAACTGGTCCTCCTTCCAGAGGGGCAGGGTGAAGCTCATGGTGGTTCCCTTCCCCAGCTCGCTCCTTATGTTCAGGCGGCTTTTGTGAAGCTCCAGTATTTCCGCGCACAGAGCCAGTCCCAGCCCTGCCCCGTTGCGGCTTCTGGACCTGGACTTGTCAACCATGTAAAATGCCTTGGTAATCTTGTGGAGTTCCTCCTTCGGTATGCCCACTCCGTGATCCTTTACTTCAAAACAGTATCCGTCCTTCATCAGATGGCCGTAGACCTCAATGAGGCCGTCCGCCTCGGAAGCTTTGAACGCATTGTCCAGCAGGTTCATGAGAACAGACTTAATCAGATTGGCCTCCGCCCTCACCATGCCGTCATCATAGTTAAAATATATTTTCATGCTTTTGTTGATCACGTACATGTCATACAGGTACAGAAACAGGGATTCGGCCGACACCATGGTAAATTCCACCTCTCCCCTCCTGGTGACCATGATGTCTAACAGGCGGAAGGACATGGCCTCCAGGCGTTTCCCTTCCGTGTAAATATAGTTGGCGGACATAAACTGTTTTTCCTCATCCAGCCTGCGGGAGCGCAGGGCATCCGCATAACCGATAATGGAGGTCAGCGGCGTCTTAAGCTCATGGGCAAATGCAGCCACAAAGTCCTCCCTGGCCTGAATCTCATCTTCCAGCTGATTGATGTTATCCTCCAGGGCATTGGCCATCTGGTTAAAATCCGTTGTGAGCTGTCCCAGTTCGTCGCTGCTGACTTTCCTGGCCCTGTGGTGATAATCCCCGGAGGCCATGCGCTTGGTGGCCCTGGTCAGCAGACGGATGGGCCTGGTCAGAAAGGACGCAATGAGATACATAACAGCCGTACCGCAAAGCAGCATGGCCACAGTCACCCTGCGGTAGACAGAGAAACCCAGGGACCTGTCCCGAAACACCTCTGACACGTCCTTCATGGTCTCCAGATACAGCACCCGGTCCAGGGCATTGACAGCCGTACCTGTCTGTATGTAGTATGCTCCATCCTGTTCTATGACTCTGTATGTCCTGGTATCCTGGCCTGTCCGGTCCAAAAGCCCGTCTCCCCCGCCGAATCCGGTGCTGGCATAGAGCACATTTTTCTGCTCATCACAAATACGCAGCAGGCGGCCGGAGCTCCTGCCTCCCGACTCCAGATTGGATGCTATCTGACTCACCGTGGTATCCTGGAGCACATCATACTTGGCCGGCACATTGAGGGCAGCTGTCTCAAATGCAAAACAGAGAATGCTGCTCTCATCCATGGCCTGGTTTACTTCCCGGTCCATGGAGGTCTGAAACACGTAATTGACAAAATAATATCCGCTGAACCCAAAACCCAGGGCCATGACAATCATGGTCCACAGCAGGAGTTTGAACGAAAATTTCATTGAACTACCTCTAGGCGGTATCCCACCTTGTAGACTGCCACCAGATTATTTTCCCATCCCAGTTTTCTTCTCAGCCGCTGCACATGCAGGTCCAGGGTGCGGCTGTCCCCGGAGTACTCCCCTTCCCACACCTTTTCATACAGGGTCTCCCTGAAAAGAGCCACATTTTTATTTTGTATGAAGAGTACCAGAAGGCCGAATTCCTTGTTGGTCAGTTCCACATTCCTGCCTGCCCTGGTAACCCTGCGGGCCTCCACATCCACGGTCACGTCGCCGGCTGTCAGCAGACGCTCCGTCTTATTGTATCTGCGGAGAACAGCCTCCACTCTGGCCACCAGTTCCACCACGTCAAAGGGTTTCACCAGATAGTCGTCCGCGCCCAGGCGCAGTCCCTTTACCCTGTCCTTTACCTCATGTCTGGCAGTTATAAAAATCACCGGTATATCCATGGGGCGGATGTAGCTCATGATATCGTAGCCATCCACTCCCGGCAGCATGATATCAAGCAGTATCAGGTCAAAAAACTGGTTCTCTATGAGCCGGAGGGCCTCCGCCCCGTCCTGGACAGACGTACAATGGTAACCGCTGGCCGACAGGTTTAAATCAATCAAATCACAAATTGGTTTTTCATCATCTACTATCAGTACTTTTATCATGGTTCTGTCCTCCACCCCCAATATGCGCGGGCCCTGTCCGTCAAGCCTGACAGGGTATCGCCTTCCTCTAATATAAGTGTTTGTTTCATGTCCGTATCTTCAAAAAATCCGCCGGTCCGCTGATAGTAAATGGCGTAGCTTCCCTCCACGACCGTCCCGCCGTCACTTCCCTCATAGCTGTAATCCGCCAGTATGACAATGTCTTTAAGTCCGTCCCCGTCTATATCCTGGCAGGTAACGCCCTTTAACGCATAGAGATGTTCATATTCTCCCATGGGCTGGAAGCTCCAGACAATATAGCCCTGTTCATTTACCAGGTACAGCATGAATACCGTGTACTCCGCCATCCGGTAGGTGCCCGGGACAACCAAAAGGCGGCCGAACTTCTCAAACCGGATAGAACGGCTCTGCTCCGAAATGACCGTCATCCCGTGGGACAAAAGCTCATCCTGGGCAGTGGATGTATACAGAAACTCGGTAGAGTATCCGTCCCGGACAAAAGATGTGATGAAACGGATGCTCTTATTCATGCCAAAACGGTTCATCTTTTCTGAGAGTCTGTAATCCCTGTAAAAACCGTCATTTTTCTGAAACAGCACATCCCCCACCTTGTATGGCTTTCCCGGTTTACCGGCTCCCTCATTGGCACAGGCGGTTATGAGCACGATATCCTGCCATCCGTCCCCGTCCATATCCTGAAAGGACACGGCGGCCACCCGGCTGTCGGGCTGCCTGAGCTGACCTCTTATCCGGTTATTGGTCTCCAGCTGGTCTGTCTTATATGCCATGGTCCCGTCCGCCCTGGCAAAAAACAGCACCAGCCGGTTGGACTCCCTGTCAAAGGCCGGTATAAAGGACACCTCCCCCTCTCCCTTCATGGTCATGGGGAATATCTGGCTGTCCACCGCCTCAAATCCTTCCCTTTCAATATCCCCGGTCTGACCGACCGCGTTAAGGCGCTGCCTGTATTCACTGTATGAACGGGAAACAGCCTGGGAATCCGGAGCACCGTTGGATGCCCCAGGAAAGCCCAGGCATAAGACAGCTGTTGTGATCAGAAACAGGATGGTCCGGAACGAAAAGGCAGAATATGTTTGATTCATCAATGGCATGCACCAGCTTTTCTTAATGTACTATTCCGATTATATCAAATAAAGATGGGAATTCAAACATATTCATGGCCTGTGCCAAACAAAATATTTGAGGGGATGCCGCCGGTACTCAAAAGCTGCCCGAAAAAAGAAACTTAAGGATTGTTCACCGCGGGACGATTACACACCCCTATATACAGCGGGGCTCCCATATATCCGGTGACCGCATATAAAAAGGGCCTGTCCAGGTTCATCTGCAAAACTGGCTCACCTGAATACAATCCAGCAAATCCGGCTTCTCCGTTCTCTGAAAATGGACCCACACCGTTTTCATTGACACTGAACACGGTGGATTGGATCACGCCGGAAAGTGAAAGGCTTTCGCCTGTAATACCTGTAAAATCAGCCCGGCTGACATCAAATGCACCGGTCAGCCCCAGACCGGCCAGCGAAGGACCCAGGTCCGCCGTGGTGGCGGTCTGGAATTTAGGAATCTTCCAGTAAATTCCGCCGTAGGATTCAAGCTCATCAATCCTGCCAAACATTTCCCTGGTATACTGTTCTGAGGTGAGCAGTTCCCGGATTGTCACTCCCTGGTCAGGCAGAACAACTATCATGGACGCGTTATCCGTAAGGGAGAGTGATGCGCGCAGGAATCCCTGGCCCCGGTAATAAGTGCCGTTCCAATGTCCTGTCATATACTGACAGGTTATATCCTGTCCATCGGCAGAATGGAACACATCTGTTATATTGTCCTCAGTCCTGAAACCTCCTGTCCACTGGGCCTGGTAATTCACTGCATTCACAAGTTTCATGCTTTCACCGGAAGCGGTTGCCACGTCCATGGAAATAGCCTGATCCGTCTGCCAGCCAATCCACTGTCTGATAATGGCCGGCAGGTCCGGATTTCCAAAGTCCACCCGGAAAACAGACGCATAGTACTCGTTTTCCGATGTTCTCTTAAATGAGTCGTTCAGCGGGGCCCCTTCCTTCAGCCACATGGAATTTACCAGCTTCAATTTTGTCTTTTCATTGTTCCTGAATATCTGCCGGTACAGACGTCCGCAGGAAGCCGCCAGGCCGGCCGGAGGCTGTGCCGTGTGCAAAGCCTGGGCCGGTTCCGGAGACTGAGACCCGTCAGGTGTCTGACTGCCGATTCCCATAAGCGCCAGCATCTGGGCCCTGGTGTTTCCCTCTGCGCCCTCGGATGCCTGGGCCAGGGCATAGTACAGGCTCACCGGCGAAAAATTCATATTTTCCCGGCTGTCCCTCAAAAGCGGCAGGAACACCCTATAGGAAAACCGGGATATTCCATCTGTAAACTCCGGATTCACCGTGTTGTTCTGGGCTATGGCGCGCATGCTGCCTGAATCATTGTACGGTATGGGATCCGGGTCCCTGGAACCGGATTCACATTGATAACCTTCTCCTGATACACCGTTAAAAGGCGCGGCAAAGGCCGCAGGACTTCCTGCGGCCAGTACGGATATGGCCGTGGCCAGAACGCCTGCGGCGGCAATGGATATTATATTGCGTTTCATGATTCATTCCCCCTGTAATGACTGAAAAACCAAAACAATTTGCTTCTGATTTTATTTTACCAGAATATCATCAGGAAGATGTTTCTATTTTCTTAATTAATGCGGTCGTTATCTGTTACCAAAGGGAGAATTCCTTATCTCCCACCACAGGGTCCGCGGTTCCCTTCTTCTTGTCTATCTCATATGTATTGATCCGGTGGAACACATCCGGCTTATCCTCATATCCAACTGAAACCTGGACCATTTGATTGTTCTCATAATCCACCTTAAACTGCAGGGGTTCTTCTTCGTCCTGGTACATTCCCATCTCCAGAAGCTTATTTTCCAGAAGGCGGCAGGCTGCCTCCGATGTCATGGACGGCTTCTCAATCCATACGCCTGTCTCTGTATCCAGGCAATACCAGATTCCGTCAATCCGGTTCCAGCCTTTTAGGAGCTCCTGATTTTCTTCGTAGACCCACTGTCCGCTCTCCTCCTGTATCCATTCCCCTGCCCAGGCCGGAAATGTACAGCCCAGTATGGATACCATGACCGCAACCCCAGCCAATCTGTGTCTTATTTTCATTCGATCCCGCCTCCTGTTCCAGCGCAAGTCTTAAAAATATTTTTAACCATACACCAGTATACCTCATAAACATTAACTTTATATAAACTGGTCCGGGATTCCTTAACTGTCGCAACACCTCTTTCTTTTGTCCTGCTTCCTTAACCCGCTTCCTCAAAATTCCCTGTATACAGCTGATAGTATTTTCCCTTCCTTCCAATCAGCTCCTCATGGGACCCCCGCTCGATGATTCTTCCCTGTTCCATGACCATAATACAGTCTGCATTGCGGATAGTAGACAGTCTGTGGGCAATGACGAAGGTGGTCCTCCCATTCATCAGGGCATCCATGCCGGCCTGCACCAGGGATTCCGTCCTGGTATCTATGGATGAGGTGGCCTCGTCGAGAATCAGTACAGGCGGGTCTGCCACGGCTGCCCTGGCTATGGCTAAAAGCTGCCTCTGGCCCTGGCTCAGACTGCCTCCATCCCCTGTAAGGACGGTTTCATAGCCATGGGGGAGACGGTTTATGAAGCTGTCTGCGTTGGCCAGTTTTGCTGCATTGACGCATTCCTCATCTGTAGCGTCCAGCTTTCCGTATCGGATATTGTCCATGACAGTACCTGTAAAGAGGTGGGTGTCCTGGAGCACGATGCCCAGGGAGCGGCGGAGGGCCGGTTTCTTAATTTTATTGATATTGATTCCGTCATATCGGATTTTTCCGTCCTGTATGTCATAGAAGCGGTTAATCAGGTTGGTGATGGTGGTCTTGCCCGCCCCGGTAGATCCTACAAATGCAATTTTCTGACCGGGTTCGGCAAACAGCTTGATGTCATGGAGCACCATCTTGGATGGGTCATAGCCGAAATCCACTCCGTCAAAAACAATGCCGCCTTCCATTTTCTTATAGGTAACAGTCCCCTCTGCCTTATGGGGGTGTTTCCAGGCCCAGACACCGGTGCGCTCTTTTGTCTCTTCCAGTGTGCCGTCCTTCCGTTCCCGGACATTCACAAATTCCACATACCCATTGTCCTCCTCCTGCTTCTGGTCCAGAAGCTCAAATACCCTTCCGGCGCCTGCCGCTGCCATGACCACAGAGTTCATCTGCTGGCTGATTTGGGTAATCGGCTGGGAGAAATTTTTATTGAGTCCCACGAAGGCAATGATGGTGCCGATTGTAATTCCACCTATGCCGTTTAATGCCAGGATTCCTCCTGCCACTGCGCACAGAACATAACTCAGATTGCCGATATTGGCATTGACCGGCATAAGGAGGTTGGCGTACCGGTTAGCCTTATCAGCGTTGTCCCGAAGCCTTTCATTCAGCACCTCAAACTCCTTTTTGGCCTGTTCCTCATGACAAAATACCTTTACCACCTTCTGTCCGTCCATCATTTCCTCTATATATCCGTCCACCTCTCCCAGGGAGTTCTGCTGTTTTCCAAAATGGGAGGCAGATTTGCCTGAAAGACATTTTGTGGCAAACAGCATGACACAGGCCATAGCAAAGGTAAGTATGGACAGAGGTATATTTAAAATCAGCATGGAAACAGCGGTTGCCGCCAGTGTGACCGCAGAATTGGCTACCTGGGGAACACTCTGGCTCATGAGCTGCCGCAGGGTATCCACATCATTGGTATATACTGACATGATATCGCCATGGGCGTGGGTATCAAAATATCTGATGGGCAGAGATTCCATCCTGGTAAACAGTTCCACCCTCAGCCGCTTCATGGTGCCCTGGCTTACTGTGACCATGATTCTGTTATACGCATAGGCCGCCAGAATGCCTATTAGGTAAAGGACTGCCATCCTGCACAGCGCCCCTGCCAGGGGAGAAAAATCCGGCGCTGTATTCCCCGTTGACGCCTGTTGGGCCAACGGCCGGATATAGTCATCCACCAGGGATTGTATGAACACCATCCCCTTCAGGGTAGCCCCGGCGGACACTATGATACAGGCCAGCACCGCGGTCACCGCAAGTTTATAATTGGCAGCCATATACCGGATGACGCGGCCCAGGACCCTGAGGGCTTCCTTTGTCTCCCTGGCCTGCGCCTGTCTGCCGGTTTGTTCTTTCCGGCTGCTCTGCGCCTGTCCGCTGTTCTGTTTTTTCAGGCTGCTCTGTCTGTCTTCCATCATGCCACACTCTCCTTTCCTGCGTTTTCTGCCTGAACCTGGTCAAAGTCCCCTCCGCCCCTGCTCTGTGACTCGTATATTTCACGGTATATCTCATTGGACCTCACCAGCTGGTCATGGGTTCCGTATCCGTTTATACGCCCGTCCTCTATCACCAGTATGTGGTCCGCATGCTGCACACTGGATATGCGCTGGGCAATGATGATTTTGGTGGTTCCCGGTATTGCCGCCCCAAAGGCTTCCCTGATTCTGGCATCTGTCGCCGTATCCACCGCGCTGGTGGAATCGTCCAGTATCAGGATCCTGGGGTTCTTTAACAGCGCCCTGGCAATACACAGCCTCTGCTTCTGACCGCCTGACACATTGGTTCCTCCCCGCTCCAGGAAGGTATGGTATCCGTGGGGTAGACGCTCTATGAATTCGTCGGCACAGGCCGCCCGGCAGGCTTCCCGGCATTCTTCTTCCGTGGCATCCTGATTTCCCCACCGCAGATTCTCCAGAATCGTACCGGAAAACAGTACATTTTTCTGCAGAACCACTGCCACGGAGTCCCTGAGCGTTTCCAAATCATATTCCCGCACATCCCTGCCTCCCACACATACGCTGCCGCTGTCCGCGTCATAGAGGCGGCTGATTAGATTTACCAGGCTGGACTTGCCGCTTCCCGTGCCTCCTATGATGCCCACAGTTTCACCGGACCGGATATGCAGCTCAATATCGGACAGCGCCTGCCCGCCTCTGCCTTTGTCCATTCCCTTATCCGTTCCCCCAGCGTCCTCCTTACCCTTCCCATAGGAAAAACATACACAGTTAAAATCAACGCTTCCGTCTGCCACATCCATGACAGGCCGTTCCGGGTTGCGGATATCCGGCTCTTCCTTAAATACCTCCTCAATTCTCCTTATGCTGGCAGCGCTCATGGCAATCATGACAAATATCATGGACAGCATCATAAGAGACATCATGATTGACATGATATAGCTGAACAGGGAGGTCAGCTCGCCGCTGCTCATAGTTCCAATGACGATAAACCTGGCTCCAAACCAGGATACGGCCAGTATACAGCCGTAAACCACCAGCATCATGGCTGGATTGTTAAATGCCAGGGTGCCTTCTGCCTTTACGAACAGGCGGCAGAGGTTTTCTGCTGCACTGGTGAATTTCTGGTTCTCATAATCCTCCCGCACATAGGCCTTCACCACCCGGATGCCGGAAACATTTTCCTGGACCCCTGCATTCAGGTCGTCATATTTTGTGAAAACAACGTTGAATATCTTCCTGGCCGCCATCATGATGATTCCCAGTATACATGCCAAAAACAGAATGGCTCCCAGGAAAATCATGCTGAGCCGGGGGCTAATCATGAAGGACATGACCATGCTGCATACCAGCATGAGGGGCGCCCTGACAGCCACCCGGATGCACATTTGATATGCGTTCTGGATATTGGTTACATCCGTGGTCATACGGGTCACCAGACCTGCCGTGCTGAACTTATCAATGTTTGAAAAGGAAAAGTCCTGCACCTTGTCATAGACTCCCTTTCTCAGATTACAGGCCAGACCGGAGGATGCGCTGGCCGCGTACTTTCCTGCCATAGCCCCGGATATCAGGCTGATAAAAGCCATGACAATCATGACTCCTCCATAGGTATATACCTTTCTCATATTCCCTTCCTGGATTCCCTCATCAATAATCAGCGCTGTGATAAAGGGAAGCATGACCTCCATAATTACCTCCAGGGCGGTAAAGAGAGGGGTCAGAATGGAATCTTTTTTATACTGTTTAAGCTGTGCTAAAATCGTTCTCATATTCTGTCTCCTTATATAGTGTCTCCTTATTTTTTAGGTATTGCAACTGACTGTGCCATTAGCCGGTAACGGTTCTGAACACGCACAAAATAGTTAACTAGCTAATAATTAGCTCCCTATATTTATACCTCATATCCTGTTGAATGTGAAATTCAAATATGTTATAATCTATAAAAATATTTTATTGTTTACTATTAGTATTGTTTTTAGAGTCAATCGAACAAAAGAAGATTAACAAAGATTGAAAAGAAACAGCAACAGAAATTCAAAGGAAATTCAGGAGGCGATTCCTATGAATACAGTGCAGTTAGAATGTTTTCTGGCCGTGGCGGAATATCTGAATTTTTCCAAGGCAGCTGATTTTTTAAAAATTACCCAGCCGGCTGTAAGCCATCAGATTACATCCCTGGAGGACGAGCTGGGGACCAGGCTCTTTGTGCGTACCAGTAAAAATGTAAACCTGACTGAAGCCGGGCTCATGTTCATGGAGGATGCATCCAGCATCCTGAAGATTGCCTGCGGCGCTAAAAAACGGCTGGGCATAGGAAGCAATGACGTTCTGTTTCTCACCGTGGGGTGCCATAACCAGTCAGAGTTAGAGCTT
Source organism: Enterocloster sp. 210928-DFI.2.20 (assembly GCF_020554465.1). Taxonomy (NCBI): domain Bacteria; kingdom Bacillati; phylum Bacillota; class Clostridia; order Lachnospirales; family Lachnospiraceae; genus Enterocloster; species Enterocloster sp. 210928-DFI.2.20. The sequence continues at coordinate 148,804 of NZ_JAJCHK010000002.1, read as the reverse complement.
CTTCCCCCTGTCATACGCAGACTGGCAGATCGTTTCCCCACCCTCCACCCCACTGTGAAACTGATTCCGTTTAAGTCCATGGCCAATCTTCTGGATGAAGAGCGCATCCACGTCATGTTCGGCTTCCAGCAGGATGAGCAGAAGAAACCCATTGGCTTATTCCATGAGCTGGCCCGGATACCGCTGGCCTGCGTGTGCAGTGCCGGACATCCCTACGCCGGGCGCACCTGCCTGAATGTGGATGAGCTGGAGGGGCCCATAGTCCTGGGTGAGCCCCACAGGCTGCCTGCCACCGTACTCCAGTCTCAAATCCGTGCTTCCTCCTCCTGCCATCCTTCGGAGCTTTTCTTTGTGGATACCTATGAAAGCATACTGGCTCTGGTAAGGGCAGGCCTTGGATACAGCCTTCTCCCCTTCTATCCGGGCAGTGATAAGAAAGGGCTCTGTTATATCCCGGTAACGGGAATACCTCCCCTTGCTTTTGGCTTGTATCATAAAGGAGTAAAGGGAAATACCATACTAAAAGAATTCATCCGGCTATTGGATGAGGAGGTGGCTGCCGGTGAATTCCGGGCATGACAACCCTGCATGTTTTTCAGCAGGACTCTGCATGTTCCCCCTGAAAAACCGCAGAAGCCTCATCCTTTACTGTACTCCACGGTCTGTCCCTTCATGGTGGACTTTGCCTCGTACAGGGCAATGTCCGCACATCTTACCAGTTCCTCAAATGTACAGAGTTCACCTCCATACCAGGCAATGCCTGACGAAATCTGGATTTTCAGCTGTATTCCGTCAGGCAGAACGGCTGGGTGTTTATCCAGAATATCATAGAAATCCCTCAATTGTTTCCTGACGCCATTCCTGTCCTCATAGCCAAACAACAGAATGAAAAACTCGTCCCCGGAACGCCTGCCAACTATGGCATGGTCCTCCGGTATCCCTTTCATGCATACTGCGGTCTCTCTGATATAGATATCGCCGCTTTCATGGCCGTAGGTATCATTTACTGACTTAAGGCCATCTAAATCCAGCATAACCATTGCGGCGGTTCCCAGATTGACAGGGCCGTTTCCGCTCAGGCCCGGCATTTCTCCTGTCTGTCCCGGCATTTCTCCCGCCTGTTCCAGTATGGCCTCTGCCTCCCGCTGGAAAGCTGCCCGGCTGTAAATCCTGGTCAGGCTGTCATGGTCCCTCTCATATTTAATTCTCTGTTTTTTCATCATATCACCGGTCACATCCTCAATGATTCCCAGGGAATGGCCGTGGCGCAGAGACAGGGTAATCCGTACCCAGCGCTCTGTTTTTCCGCTGATTCTGTAGATTCCGTTTTCCTCCGGCACCGGACATCTTTGCATATCCGACAGCCTGAACAGAAATACCTTCTCATCCACATACAAATGATTCTCGTCCTCACATGGAAGTTCCATAAGGGGAAAGATCTGTTTTGTGACCTGTACTCCATATCCGCCGGGACTGTACTCAAAGGCACCGATATGAAGGCCCAGAAGGTCCATGATTTCAGACATCTTAAGTGTGTTGTCCAGCAGATTCTGATTGGATATCTCCACTGCCTGAGACAACAAATCCAATTCCTCTATCCCGGTCCTCTCCAGCCTGATTTTTCTGGTATAATCAAAATTCCTTACTTTGGTGGCCAGCTTTGCCACAGGTTCCGTGATTTTCCTGCTGATGAACCCGGCGGCCCCGGCACCCAGCAAAAGGGATACCATCAATGTCACTGCAAAAATCTTTATGATCCGGTGAAGAAAACCATACAGTGCATCCCCTCTCATTAATCCCAGAACCACCCAGTTCCCGCTGTCATATGGAACATTCTTTGTGCCGTATAAATCCAGGCTCTTAATACAGCCGTATATCTTTTCTCCTGTAAGGCTGGATACCTGACAGATAGAGTACGTTTCGTCCTCCTGCTTTATCCTGAGCAGCGGTTCATCCCCAAAAAGCCTGTTCTGGTACTCGCCCTTCTTGACCAGAACAAACAGCTCCTGCGGGTTCTCCTGCATTGCGGCAACCATGTACCCCGGTGAATCCTGGGCAGACAGCTCGTTGGCAGGCAGCAGCTTTCTTATATGCTCCAGGGATATCTCCACCCCAATCACACCGTGGACCTGGCCAACGCGGTCAAAGAGCGGAACGGTGTAGGTGATGACAGGCACATCCTCAGGTGTCATGTAGAAAGGCCGGCTCCAGTATCCCAGCTTTTCATAATCCCTGGACTGGCCGGCCGCCTGAAACGGCATATCAAAAAACTTCCTGTTTTCTTCATTCAATGACAGGCCGTAATGCCAAACGCTGTCCAGAGGAATCTGGTATCTCCTGGATATCTCTGCAGGTCCCATTACCTGGAACAAATCACTGTTGTCCGCGCTGTATGTCTCCGGGTCATAGTCCCTGAAATACAGAGCCGGCATGCTTTTTCCCTGCCCCGGTTCATCCAGTATCAGAAATGTGCCCGTGGTACCGCTGACATGCAGCATGGATATAAGGGTATCCGCAGAGCCAATCAGAAATGACTCCGCATCCATTTTTTCCTCCCCATAGCCGCTCTCAGACAATCGGTCGGACAATTCCTGTACATAGGGATGAATATTGGTCCACCGGTTGTCAATCTGGTCCTGAATGGAGCTGGCCCTGAGGGTCACAGTGGACGCAAATGACTGGTACGCCGTATCCCTGGTCTGCTTCAATATTCCGCCCGCTATCAGCATCCCCAGAACCAGCAGAGACTGAAGAATCACCAGACCCGCAGTAAAGGCAGAGCATTTTGATGCTATGGACTGCTTTTGTTTCATATTCCTCATCAGCTCCCTAATAATTTAGCGGCATTATCCTGCCACCCTTCATACCATTTCTGGAAATGGGCCTCATCCGTGACCTGGGCCTGGGCCTCTTCCTTTGTCATGCCGGCCTTCATCTTATCCTCAGCCTCCAGACGTGCATTGTCCACAGAAGCCTCCATATATTCGCCGTAAAACTGTCTCATCTCATAGCTTCCCTCAAAGGGAGGATTGGAATAAAAGCGGTATTCAGAGAGCATTTTCAGAGTAGCCTCTGCGGACCCTCCTATCGTGGGATTATATTCCGGCGTACCGGAATAGGCTGCCATAGCCTTGGCATATCCCTGGTTCAGGGAACTGTTCTCCACCGGCAGATAACCGCTGTTCACCGCAAAATCCAGATTCTGCTCCTCCTGGGTCAGCCATTTCAGAAATACGGCCGATGCATACTCATGGGTACTGTCGCTTTGTGCAATAGCGAATCCGGCCCCCTGGACCATGGCGCACAAGTCCCCGTCGCGGAAACAGGGATATGGAAGAACACTGCTCTCAATCCGGTAGATTTCATTCTGATTCAGGGTCACTTCCTTTGGAAAATAAACCGCCCCTGCGCTGGAGCCTACATAAGCCAGTATATCCCCTGTCTTTTCATCATCAGAACGGAACTTGCCCAGATTTGCATAATAGCCCTTTACGTAGGGCACATACAGTTCATCCCACAAAATCCTGGCCAGGTCCTGGTCAAAGGAAAACGTCACCTGGCCGTCCTGCAGCTTATAAATATCATTTCCTGTCTGCACGGACGCAACAATGATGTAGTTGGCCAGGCTGTCAATGCCCAGAAATGCCTTGCCCCCCGACCACTCGTAATAGGCCTTGGCTGTCTCAGCCACCCCCTCCCAGGTAGAAAGACGGTCCAGCCGGACCCCTGTGTCCCCTGCAAACCTGTCCCAGTCCGTCTTATTCAGAAACAGATTTTCCGTAGAGCGCACAACAGGAAGAATTTTAAGCCCATAATTCCCGCCGAAGCTGCAGTCCTGAAGAAAATCCGCCCGGTATACCTTCAGCTCATCCTCGGAAAAATATTGATTCAGGTCCACAAGCTTGCCCAACACATCAATGCGGTAGGCATTTTCCGGATACGCTGCAAACAGATTGGGCATGGCGTCAGCTCCCAGCCTTCCGCTGGCTGAATTGTAAGCCTCCTCCGCCAGCTGGTTTACATCTCCATAGCTGACACTGTCCACAATGATTCCCATTTCCATGCCCACTGTTTCATTGAATCTGGACACCAGATTGTCAAAGGCCTGTTTTGTCTGCCCGTTATAATAATTCCATACCGTAATCATAACCGGCTGTTTGGGATTCAGCTGATACCTGGCTTCCTCACTGCGTGAACAGCCGGCTGCCATCCCTACTAACAGGAATACCGCTGCCGCCCATGCCAGTATTCCTCCCTCTCTCTTTTTCATACAAATCCTCCCATTCCTGACAGACTCAGCTCACCGCGTCCCGTCCTTCCCCTGAATCAATCTTCACACTTTCCAGACTACCGTCATCCCGCTTTTCCACCCGAAGGACAAAGGGGAAGATATCATGCTTTGTGCAGAGCCAGAAATCCTCCTGAGGATAGATTTCCTGGGTATGGGGATTAAAGAAATGTTCGCCGCCGGCTGTCTTCAGGGACCGTATTTCCTCGTCTATAAGGCAGGGTCTGCCCTCCAGAAGACATTTGATATACCGGGCGCAAATCACATCCTCCCTTGCAGTCCTTTCTCCTCCGTTTCCCATGGCTACCAGGGATACTGTCTCCGGCTGTCTTCTGCTGATATAATCGGCAACTGCCCTGGCATTCACCAGGCTTCCGGTCAGTATCTCCTCTGCGTGTACGGCATTCACGATTCCCTGTGTTCCCGCGCTTGTAGTATGTACGATTTTTTTCCCTGACAAGTCCGCGTCCCGGGTCTGGGACGGTGAATTTCCATAGTCAAAGCCCTCACACCTGCGGCCCCAGCGCTCTCCAATGAGAAGATATTCCGGATGTACCTGTTTCATATGCCTGGCCTCCTCCACGCTTCCGGCCGGGAATACGGCAGACGCCCCCCGGGCATACAGATAGCACTCCAGGGAAAAAGCCCGGAACACATCTATGATAACGGTTAATCCCTCTGCTTTCTTTGCTCCTTCAATCAATTCCAATATTCTGATTTCCATGCTGTTTTTCCGCCCTATTCTCTTGACCTGCTGTTTGTTTATTGTTGGTTTATTGTTTTTTCCATTATACAGCATCCCGGGGCTAATGCAAAGAAATAAAGTTGTGGAAATGGAACCGGGATTCCCGGCTGCCCTTCTGGATCTCAGCCATCCCGCTCTCCAAAGACTCCTATGGTCTGTGAATCCGCTCCGGGAAATAGGAGTACAGGCATAAAAACGCCAGGAAAACCGCGCCTAAAAACACTGCTGTATACCGGATGGTACTCTCCATAACCAGGACCCGGTCCTGTGCTGCCTGTACGGCCACGGTCCAGCCATAAGGTTCCAGACGTTTATACACCACATAGGTTCCGTCCCCAAGAAGGCTGCCCGTCTCCTGATTCATGGACGGGAGAAGGGACGCCATACTGTCCGCTGTATTCCCGCTCCCGTCGGTATCAACACGGTAAATGCATGCTCCGCTATCATCCATAATATAAAAGGATGCGCCGAATCCCAAATCTATATCGGAAAGCGCGGACTGCAGCCTGCTTACATCCATGTCCATATAAAAATGGCCCAGACAGCTTCCTATGGTCTTTAAGGAGGTGATATCCTGATAACTGCGCCGGAAGGTAATGACCTGACTCCCGGAATCCTGAAAATAATCATCCATATGGGCGGGCAGGACCGAAAAATCCCCTTTCTCATCCTCTTTCCCGGTCCAATACCGGAACGCGTCCTCATCCAGTACCTTATACGCGTTCCTGGTAGCATAATAAATCTGCCCTTTCCGGTCCTTAAAATAAACGCTGCGCAGCCTGCTGTCCCTGTCCAGAAAATCACTCAGAAGAAGGGTAATTTCCATTTTCCTTTCCTCCCGGCCAAGACCGGGGGATTTTAAAATCTGGTACAGGAACATTCCATCATCCGTGGAAACGTCATAGATATGCTTTGTCAGGCTGCTGCATTCCTCCAACACCGCCTCTGTATTGCTGCCCCCATAGCTCACCATGCGCCCTATGTCATCCAGCACCACACGTTCCATATTGCTTCTGAAATGTCCCGTTAACACCGTGCCGGCAGCCAGAAGAGGCACCAGGCCCAGAATCACAAAGGATGTGGCCAGACGAATCAATCTGTTTACTTTTCTCTGCATCACGGCTCCTCCCAGCGTTCCAACATATTATCTGCCAGGGATGAAATTGATGTTCCGCCCCACAGCGTCTCAACCAGCATCCGGTCATAGCATTCAATAAAACCATCCGGCGGCTGGGCATCCTTAAGCAGAAACTCCGTATGCACAGGACTTCCCTCATAAGCAGCCTCCATAATTTTCCTGTCCGGCGTGTCCGGCATGTTCACCCGGCGGACTGTCACAGAGTTCCCGTTCATGATTTCCAATATGGTTTCATATACGCCTTCGGAATAGCAGAACTGAAGGAACCGGGCACACGCATCCATCTTTTTTCCATCCCTGGCAGTCAGCGACGAAATCCCCCACTGCACACTTCTGTCGTCCATTGCATAGACAGTCCCGTTCTTTCCAGGAAGAAAGAAGAAGCCCAGGCGGATCTGAGGATTCAGGTTCTCTATCTGCTGCAGCATCTGAGGCCCTGCATACACCATGACCGCCTGCCGGGTGGATATGGCCCTGGCTGTCTCACGGTCTGTCACTGCCCTGTACCGGGAATTGATATATCCCCGGCTGGCCAGATCACGGAAATCCCCCAGCATCTCCGCTGCCTTTTCTTTGGTCCAGCAGGCCTGTCCGTCCCCTGACGCAATGTAGTTGCAGAACAGGTAATTCCCCCAATATTTCATATGCCGGTCGCCGGCAGCTCCCAGGGCAATGGCATCATATCCTGATGCCTTAAGGGTGGCGCACACCCGAAGAAATTCCTCATATGTGCGAGGTGCGCAAAGTCCCAGCCGTTCAAATATCTCCGCATTATAAATCATCCCCAGGGTGGTGGTGTAAAGGGGAACACCATAGCATATGCCGCCGCAGGTACCGGGATTCTCCACCAGCGAATACACTTCCTCCGGCATGGGGGCCAGAAGCCCTGCCTGTACAAGGGAGTCCGTCTCCCTCAGCTCCACGATATCGTTAAACTCTCCCTGGGCAGCCAGCACTTCCAGCCGCCTGGCGTATGTCTGGTTTTCTGCTTCCGGCATGAAATACAGCTCCACCTTAATGTCCTGATTAGATTTCATGAAAGCTTCTGCCGCATTCTCCATTCCGCTCTTCCATCTAATGTCCCCTGATGAGCAGACCACCCGTATTTTCACCTCTGGGTCCTGACGGCTGACGGACCCAGGGGGCGCTGCGGGGCTGCATCCTGTCACCATAAACAACAGACCAGCCAAAAGAAGGATGCTGGCTGACATCCTGCTCACGGCTGGTCTGCTGTGGGATTTTGTGGTTTCAAAGCTTTCTTCCCGCCAATTTTTCTTTTTTCTATCCCTGGCTCTGCGGCCGGTTTTCTCTTCTGTACTCATCTGCACCCTTCCCATATTTCCCCCTAAAAAGCGCCCCGCACTGCCGGACCTTCCTGTATCCAGCTGCTTCTGCCGCTTTATATATCGTTACCGCCGCATATTGACCCGGTTCCTGAGTGGTTGGCTGTAATACGGATAAACGCATCCATCTCTTTTGTCAGCCACTTATTCCTGTTATAAATAACCTGCTGATACATGGCCAGCCTGAAGTCAGCCACATCAAGCACAGCCAGCTCCCCACGTTTTACATATTCCTGCACCGCAAACAGGGGAAGATATGATATGCCCCGGTTCTTCCTTATCATCCTTATGATGAATTCCGTATTGCTGATTTCCAAAAAGGGAGTGAGGACCATTCCCTGTGATTCCAGGAAACAATCCAGCTCCCGCCTGTAATTTTCATTCTTTTCCGTCAGGAAGAACGGCTCGTCCATGATTTCCTCCAGGCTGATTACCCTGTTCCCCCCAAGGCCGCAGGAGGGAGAAGCCACGAACACAATGGGTTCCCTGACTTCCATGACCTTATTCCAATTATCATTATACCTTGGCCGGTCCAGAATGTATATCAAATCCAGCTGGTTCCTCTCCATCATATCAATCAGCTGGTTTGGTGTGGAAGCAGTCACCTTGACCGGAACCCTGGGATGGCTGCTGCGAAAGGAATTCAGTATCTGGGGAAGCTTTGAAAAACACAGGGATTCCAGTGTTCCCACATGAAGGGGGCTGCACAGCTCCTCCTCGCTTTTTGCAAATTCCCTGGCACATTTTATATCCCGGATAATTTGGTTGGCATGGCCCAGAAACTGCCTGCCGGGCGCTGTCAGGTAAACCCGTTTCCCCATACGGTCAAACAGTTTTACTCCCAGCTCATTTTCCAAAAGGCGTATCTGCACGGTCAGGGCTGACTGGGTATAGCCTAAAACCTCTGCTGCCCTGGAAAAGCTTTCGGTCTGGGTGATAGTCACAAAGGTCTGCAGCTGTCTTAACTCCATTTAACTACCTCCTGACAATCTATGAATTTAATTTATTATATATATAAAATTCATGAATTTGATTTATTTATCCTTTATGATACAATGCACTTACGCAGATGTCAATTACCTGGGTTCAATCAAGGATAAGCCTCTGCAGTATCATCTGCAAAAAAAGAAAAGGATGAGATTACATATGGCATTTATCAGTATATTTGACGTGTTGGGCCCGGAAATGATAGGGCCCTCCAGTTCCCACACAGCCGGCGCATGCTCCATTGCCCTGCTGGCCGGGAAAATGGCGGACAGCCCCATTACACATGTGGAATTTACCCTCTACCAGTCCTTTGCAAAGACCCATAAGGGCCATGGAACAGACCTGGCGCTCCTGGGAGGAATCATGGGCTTTTCCACAGACGACAGAAGGATACCCCTTGCATGTTCCGTGGCAGAAGAACGGGGACTCTCCTACCGTTTCATCACCGATGACACTGATTCGGACACCCACCCCAACACAGTGGATATCCGCATAACCTGCTTAAACGGGCGCACTTACTCGGTGCGGGGCGAATCCCTGGGAGGCGGGAAGGTACGGATCAGCCGCATTGACCATATAGACGTGGACTTTTCCGGCGAGTACAGCACACTCATCATCATACACCGCGACCGCCTGGGTGTCCTGGCCCATATCACCCGCTGTCTCAGCGAGGGATATGTAAACATTGCCTTTATGAAGCTGTTCCGGGAAACAAAAGGAGACAGGGCTTACAGCATCATTGAATTTGACGGAAGCCTGCCGGACCATATGGTATCACGGATTTACGAAAACCCGGATGTACAGGATGTTATGTTTATACCGGTGAAGGGAGAAAACGAAAATGGATTTTAAGAATGCAAAAGAGCTTCTGGACTTCTGCCAAAAGCTGAACTGTCCTATCTCAGATATCATGAAACAGAGGGAATGCACCTTGGCTGAGACCAGCCTGGAAGATATATATGCAAAGATGGACCATGCCCTTTCCATCATGCGTGAATCAGCCTCTTCTCCTATCCAGGAACCAAAAAAATCCATAGGGGGGCTTATTGGCGGAGAAGCCAGGCTGGCAGACCTGCACCGGGCCAGAGGAGCCGCCATCTGCGGCAGTGTTCTCTCCAGGGCAATCACCTATTCCATGGCCGTCCTGGAGACAAATACATCCATGGGGCTCATTGTGGCGGCTCCCACGGCCGGATCCTCCGGCATTGTCCCCGGCCTGCTTCTGGCGCTCCAGGAAGAATACAGCATTCCTGACAGCAGGGTAATAGATGCTCTGTTTAATGCCGGCGCCATCGGTTACCTGGCCATGAGAAACGCCACCGTGGCAGGCGCGGTGGGCGGCTGCCAGGCAGAGGTGGGGGTTGCCTCGGCTATGGCTGCCTCGGCTGCCGTGGAGCTCATGGGAGGAACTGCAAAACAGTGTCTCAATGCCGCCTCGTCGGTTCTCATGAACCTGCTGGGCCTGGTGTGCGACCCCCTGGGAGGTCTGGTGGAATGCCCCTGCCAGGGCAGGAACGCCGCTGGCGCCGCTGTTGCGCTGACCGCTGCGGAGCTGGCCATGAGCGGCATCCGCCAGCTGATTCCTTTTGATGAAATGCTCGCGGCCATGTACCGTGTGGGAAGACAGCTGTCCCCTGACCTGCGCGAAACAGCGCTGGGCGGATGTGCGGCCACGCCCACAGGGAAGGCGCTGGGGTGCAGGGCGTGTCCATGCAGTCCGTAATTATGCCAACTGTCTCATTTTTTGGAATCCTTGGAACACGGGCCTCCCGGTGTAGAATTTTGGACACTCTATGCCGCGGAGTACCCGGAGGGCTCCAGCTGCAAGGCCCTCCATCTCAAACTCACCGGGAAATACACAGACCGGCGCTATGAATTTGGTCATCTGTGTGATAATTTCTACCAGATATTGGGAATGGGCCAGACCTCCTGTCAGCAGTATGCCGTCCACTTCACCGCACAGCACCGCGGCATAGGCGCCAATATCTTTGGCAATCTGGTAACCGGTGGTTTCATAGACAAGTTTTGCATACATATCGCCCTCGCCAATCCTTTGCTCCACCTCCAGAGCGTCAGCGGTTCCCAGCAAATCCGTCCAGCCGCCGGTCTTCATGATTTTATCCATCAGCTCCTTTTGCGTATACTTGCCGGAAAAGCACAATTCCACCAAAGATGCGGCCGGCAATGCGCCGGTCCTGGTAGGGGCCATTCTCCCCTCTCCTCTGGTTGAATCAGCCGTATCCACCATCTTCCCCTTTTCATGGGCAGTTACAGATATTCCGCCGCCCATATGTACCACTACCACATTAATATCCTCGTAACATTTCCCTAACCGGGCTGCATAACGTGCGGCTACCTCTTTCTGGTTTAGAGGATGCCCCCGGCTGGTTCTCTGGATATCCCCCAGCCCGGTGAGACGCGCCTCCAGGCGGAACTCATCAGTGCTGCTGGGATTGACCACAAAGCTGCGGCTGCCAAACTGTAAGCCGAAGTCCCTGGCTATCATAGGACCCAGATTACCCGGATGCTTACTTCCTATCCCCATGCTTCCGTGCCGGTACATAAGGTCGTTTACCTCATACACTCCACCTGTCATGGGAAGAAGCCCTGTACACCGCCCGGAAAAGGCATCTGTTTTTCTCAGGTCCACATGGTGTTCCTCCAATGCGCTGAGAATGGTCTTCTTCCGGTAGTCCAGCTGGTCCACAATCTCCTGGAATTGTTTCAGTTCGCTGACCGGATGGGACACATTTACGGAAAAGCGTTTTTTATCATTGTCAAACACCGCAACCTTGGTGGATGTGGATCCGGGGTTAACTGCAATAATCTGATATACTTCACTCATTAGAAAAGCTCCTTTGTTTTAGATGCAATCAATACGCCTAATGCAATGGAATATAATTTGGACTGAGGCGAGGCAGCCCTGGATGTCAGGATAATCGGGACCTTTGCCCCCATCATAACTCCGGCCTTGTCTGCACCGGCAAAATACTCCATGGCCTTGTTTAACATATTTCCCGCCTCAATATCCGGCACCAACAGTATGTCGGCACGACCGGCCACAGGACTGTCGACCCCTTTATGTTTTGCCGCCTCTATTGAAACCGCGTTATCCAGAGCCAGAGGACCGTCCACCAGGCAGCCGGGAATATCACCCTGTTTATTTTGCCGGGCCAGCTCTTTGGCATCCAGTGTGCAGGGCATTTTAGGATTCACCTTTTCCACGGCACATAGTACAGCAGCTCTGGGCATCTCATTTTCAAGAGCATGGGCAACCTCCACCGCATTCTTTAAAATTGCGGCTTTCTGTTCCAATGTGGGCGCGATATTCATGGCGGAATCGGTCACATAAAACAGACGGTCAAATCCAGGGACCTGCATTACCGCCACATGGCTGATTACAGGACTTTTTCTTAGGTTGTTTTCCTTATCCAGTACGGCGCGCATGATTAACCCAGTATCCACCATGCCCTTCATTAACACATCGGCCTTTTTATCTCTGACCAATTCAGCCGCCTTCATACAGGCTGATTCCTTATCCGGTACATCAATTACATCTCCCAGCTCCAACTCAATTCCGGCCTTCTGTGCAATATGGATGATACCTGTTTTATCACCTACCAGCAACGGCTTAACAAGACCATGTTCTGCAGCCAGATGCACAGCCGTCAGAACCGCCTCATCCTGGGCTGCTGCGACTGCCATGACAAGCGGCCTTGACTGGGCTGCAGTCCTCAAAACATCACCTAACGTTTTAATCATCACAAATCCTCCTCTTTCCCGGCTCCCTTCCCATAATCCCACCGGCGCAGCAGCACAGTACGGAAACCAGGATGCCTAAATACAATGAATCTATAGGCAGGGCCAGCAGCTTTCCCACCAGCACAGCGGCCGGTGCCAATACAATTGCCGTCAGGACCCATCTCTTGTTAATATCGTATTTCAGCCATAAGGCACAGCTCATGGGAACCAGCACCACGGACCCCCTGAGCCCCATGGATAAAAAGCCTAAATCATTAATGGTACTGCCGGGAACCAGGGACGCAACACACGCTGCGGTTACAAGGATAGCCCCAAGGATACCCCGTGTTGCTGCCAGCTCCTTTTTTTCATCCATCCTCTTAGTGGTCATACGTTGATAGATGTCCTTGATAAGAATGGTGGCCATTCCCAGTGAAAGTCCGGCCCCGCCGCCCACCGATGTAATAAGAAGGGTACCCAGCGCAATGCCTGCCAACAAGGGCGGCATGTAGTCCAGAACAAAAGCTGGAAACACCTGAATGGTGCTGGTTAATACCGGCAGGTCCGGTATTGCCATGCCGGCTGCTTTAAGGGTCTCTGCTTCTGCCTGCAGCATATAGTGGGAACGCATGAACAGCCCAATGCATATACCAGCGATTCCTAAAGGCGGAATCAGCATAGCGCTAAGCAGCGCCCCCCGTTTCGCCTTCCGGTCCGACTCCGCGCTCAAAACAGCCTGGGCATAGGTCTGGGTGGACAAAACTCCCAGCATCAGCGACAGACCGGAGCCAATATCCTTCATGGCTCCACGGGCAACCAGATTTCCATATCGGTCTGCCAGGTCCGCAGTATCTTTCAGGTTGCTCACACCATTTGCACTCTGCTGGACCAGACCAAGTCCGGTCCCGCAAAGCTGCTCTATGAGCTCCGAAAAAATCCCACCTATCCCATGGCTGACTGACAGAGCATAGACCATACCGACCAGAGAAGCTGCATACAACAGCACCAGCTTTACAATCCCCCCCATTCCAGCGCCCCAGGCGCCTCCAAAAATCACATAAAAACACATGATAATAATAGATGCCAGAGCCGCTGCCCAAACAGGAATGTGGGGAAACAGAGTAATGGTCAGACCAGAACACGCCACCACCTGAGCCAGCACACTGATAAATATACCGGTGGAGCACAATACAGATCCCAGGCTTCCGGCAGCCGCGCCATATGATCTGGAGATAATCTGTAACTCAGTGATACAGCCGCTGTCTCTTAAGGGTCTGGCGTACATCACGCCAAGAATCAGGCATCCGATTCCCGCCCCCAGGGTGAACCACCAGGCGGCCAGGCCGTAATGGAAAGCAAGCTGGGCTGTCCCGACCGTGGCCTGGCTGCTGACCAGGCTTCCCATAATGGTACCGCAGACCAGAAAAGGACCGGCCTTTTTACCTCCATCCACAAAATCACTGGCGCCCTTTACCCTTTTTCCGGAAAACAGGCCCACGCCTACGATAAGAAACAGGACCAATGCAATACCTGCCGCTGTCCAGACTGTCATGATACAAACGCCTCCTTATTTCATTCAACCACACAGTGGTACCGGCCCGCTGTGGCACCCGTCCATATTTCTTCCTATTTCATATCCTGTCTCAAATGCCCTGATGTTTAACGCAACTGTCTTTTCCCCGCGGCTGCCGAAGAATTCCCTGATTGCGTTCAAGACTCCTTCTGCTGTCACCACCTTCAGAACTCCTGCCACGATTCCCAAAGTCACAATATTGGCCACTGCCGTATTGCCCAGCTCCCTGGATATCTTTGTGATATCTATTCCCTGCTGGGAAGCGCTGTACGCCGGGTCCGCCGCCACCTCATCCTGATTATAAATAATCAGGACTTCCGGCCCATACTTGCCTGCATACCGCTCATAGGCTGTCTGGGCCAGGCAGACAATTATATCCGGTTCTGTCACATCGGGAAAATATATCTCCTGGTCACTGATAATGACATCTGACTTTGCAAAGGTCCCCCGGGTTTCCACACCGTACTCGGATGAAAGTGTAGCCTGTCTGTGGTCATGAAGCACGGCTGCCTGGGCCATCAGGGTCCCGCACAGAATCAGTCCCTGTCCTCCTACACCGCTAATAATTATCTCATTCTGTTTTCCCATCACGCTTCCCCTCCCTTCAACTCATCAATCACATGCTGGTAAGCAGTGCTGTAGTCTTCCTGTTCCCGGTTTTCCATAATGCCGGTCACAAATTTTCCTTTTAGTTCTTCCCGATTCATTGAACCTGCCTTTGCATCTGAAACTGTGTTTTCTTTTATCCATTCCATCATGGCAGGCGCCTTTCCCAACTTATTAGAGCGTCCGTAATGCGTAGGGCAGGGTGATATGACCTCCACAAAGGAAAACCCTTTATGGGACATGGCCTGTTCAATCAGACGTTCCAGCTGGACCGCGTCAACCACAGTTCCCCTGGCCACAAAACTTCCGCCTGCCGCCTTCACAACATCGCAGACATCAAAGGATTGTTCCACATGCCCGTAAGGAGATGTCTTTGTAATTGCGTTCTTTGGGGTGGTGCCTGAATACTGTCCGCCGGTCATTCCATAGTTTAAGTTATTGACCATGATGGCAGTCACATCCACATTTCGGCGTGCCGCATGGATCAGATGGTTTCCTCCTATGGTTATGCCGTCCCCATCCCCCATCAGTGTAAGTACATGTAATCTGGGATTAGCCAGCTTGATTCCGGTGGAAAATGCCAGAGCCCGTCCATGGGTGCCATGGAATGTGTTTGTCTTCACATAGTCATCCGCCTTGCCCCAGCAGCCGATACCAGTGGCAACGACCGTGTCCTGGCAGGTCCAGCCCAGTCTGTCTATACTGTTCAGAATTGCATGTAATACAATGCCGTTCCCGCAGCCTGCGCACCAAAAATGCGGAAGCTTTTCCTCTAATAAAAAATCCTGCAGCATTATCTTGCAACCTCCTCTATTTTCTTCAAGATGTCAGCCGGTTCAATGGGCTTTCCATCCACACGGTTTACACCTTCCACCGGAATATGTTTCGGGTTCCTCATACGTATTTCACCAATGTACTGTCCCAGGTTCAGCTCAGGAACCACCACCGCCTCAGCTTGTTCCATAGCTTCCCTTATATCCTTTTCCGCTATCGGCCAGATTGTGACCAGCTGCAGAACACCAATGGGTATTCCCTGACTGCGGCCTTTCTTCATGGCCTCAAGAGCGGAACGTGCTGAGCCGCCATAGGCAATGATGACGTACTGCGCGTCCTTCATTGCATACTTACGGGTAATAGCAATTTCATCACGGTGTGACTCAATCTTATCTGATAGATGGCGGATCATCCGGTCTGCATTGTCCGGTCTGGCACAGGGATACCCCATTTCATCATGCATGCTTCCATTTACCTTAAATACATACTTGCTTCCATAAGCCGCAAGAGGCGCCAGCCCCTCAGTATGGTCATATGGCTTATACATCTGCGGCGGACAATCCGGATGTCTCCGCTCCACTACCTTGATTTCCTCCGGGCTGCGGATAATCACCTGTTCCCTCAGATGGCCGATAATCTCATCCGAAAGAAATATGACCGGAGTGCGGTACTGCTCCGAATAATTAAAAGCTGTAATCATCAGGTCAAAGCAATCCTGTACCGAGGATGGCGAAAGCACAATCATGGAATGATCGCCGTGGGTACCCCAGCGCGCCTGCAGTACATCCCCCTGAGCCGGTTTGGTGGCCAGACCTGTACTTGGACCTGAACGCTGTACATCAATGATGACACACGGTATCTCACCCAACACAGCCACCCCCAGATTCTCTTGCATAAGCGACAAGCCGGGACCACTGGTGGCGGTATAAGACTTTTTTCCGGAGCAGGACGCTCCAATCAGGGCTGCTATGCTGCTGATCTCGTCTTCCATCTGTATATACACCCCACCCACCTGGGGCAGGCGGATGGACGAAGTCTCAGCCACCTCAGTAGATGGGGTGATTGGGTAGCCGGCGTAAAACCTGGCACCTGCGGCAATTGCTCCCTCAGTCATCGTCTCATTGCCCTGCATAAACCTTAATTCTCCCATAATCATCCCTCCTCAACCTTTACTGCAAAGTCCGGACAGCGCAGTTCACAAAGCCTGCATCCAATACAGTCTTCCTGCCTGGCCGGATATGGATACCCATTCTCATTCATTTTAAATACATGCCTGGGGCAGAACGCTATACAGATTCCACATGTCTTGCACCATTTCTGATTTATTGTAATCGTACTCAAGTTAAAGCCTCCTTTTTTATTTCTTGTTTTCATTATAGGTGATTGCTTTTTATTTGTAAAATTGATATAATAGAAATTATAATTCAAAAAAATTGATAAATAGAGGTGTGAATATGGAGTTTCGGAATCTCTATAGCTTTCTGCGCGTGGTAGAATTAGGAAGCTTTACAAAAGCCGCCCAGGAGCTCGGCTATGCGCAGTCCACCATAACGACGCAGATCAAGCAGCTGGAAGCAGAGATGGGATTTTCCCTGTTTGAGCATGTTGGACGCCGTGTCTCTTTGACTGTTTACGGCCAGCAGGTCATTCCCTATGTCAACCAAATCCTTCAGATTCAGGAGCAGATATCCTCCATCAGTCTGACAGCGCCTTCTGAAATACATGGAACACTGAAGATTGGTATTGTGGAGTCCATCATGAATTCCCTGCTTCTGACTAATATTAAAAAATACAGGGAACGTTTTCCAAATGTGATAATCCAAATTTATCCTGCCGTCACCAGACCTCTGTTTGAAATGCTGCGCCGTAATGAAGTGGACCTGATTTTTGCCATGGGTGACCAAATCAGCATGTCGGATTGTGTGTGTGCCTGCAGCCATGCCGAATCCTCTGTGTTCATCAGTGCGCCGGAGCACCCCATAACACAGATGAAGCAGGTCACTCTGGCCAAAGTCCTTGAGGAACCTATGATTCTCACCGGTGAGATTACTTTCCTGCGTCAGGAACTTACCAAAAAGGCCCGAAGCCTGGGTATAGAGCTATGCCCTGTAATCCAGACTGAAAGTTCCAGCATCATCATCAACTTAGTACGCCAAAATCTCGGCATATCGTTTTTACCGGAACATCTTGTCCGCTCCGCTTTCCTTAGCGGAAAAGTGGCAGTTCTTCCCATAACAGATTATGAGCTGCCCTTTCATGTACACATTTGTTATCACAAAAACAAATATCTAACGCCGCAGATGGCTGGTCTCATCCAACTGACCCAGGAATACTGGTCTGAAATCGACCTGTTAGATGATGGGGTCCGCCAGCATCCGTAATGCATCATTCCCTTTACGACAAAAAGCAGGAAGCCCTGGGTTCTTACGACCTTCCCGGGCTTCCCTCTTCTTTTATTCACAAACACACTCTTGTCTACATAAGTGTATAATCTCCCTGTTGTATCCAACCTTTTTTTCTCATGAACTCGGAGATAACAAAGGATAGCAGGGCAGGAAGAACAAAACAAATCAAGGCAAGTCCAATCCAGTCCTTTAATACCGGTGAGATTGCAGTCTCATTAATCAATACCGCTGCCTGGTCTGGTGAGAACCAGCCAGTCACCACACCGATTGGACCCACAAGTCCGCATGTTCCCATTCCGGATGAGATTGGTGTACCATTCATTTTCAGGCGAAATACACAGGTTGCTATAGGACCGGTAATCATCCCGGTAATTAAAGGCGGCAGCCACAAAACAGGCTTCTTTAAAATATTCGGCAACATGAGCATGGCAGCGCCTAATCCAATGGAAGACAGACCATTAACACGGTTTTCCCGGTAAGAACATACTGCCAGTCCCACCATCTGGGCACAGCATCCGGCTACCGCCGCTCCTCCGGCCAGCCCCACAAGGCTGAGAGCTGCGCAGATTGCAGCGGAACTGATGGGCAGCGTAAGCGCAATACCAACAATGGTTGCCACCAGCACCCCCATAAGCAGAGGCTGCTGTTCCGTAGCCCACATAATCATATATCCCACTGCGGATGCGCCGGCTCCAATGGGAGGCGCCAGAAAATTTGCCACCATAACACCTACAACAATGGTGACCGTTGGAGTAACCAGAAGGTCCACCGCTGTGCGTTTTGATACCAGCTTTCCAAAAAAAATTGCAATCAGCGAGACAAAGTATACTGCCAACGGACCGCCGGCACCGCCCAGTGCATTGGTTGCAAATCCCACCGTAGCCAGGGAGAACAGGACATATGGCGGACATTGCAGCGCGTAACCGATGGCCATAGCCATGGCAGCTCCCTGCATCTGCCCTGTATATCCGGATATCCCCTTGCAGAATTCACCCACTGACCCAGGTATGAACTTTCCGATTGTACCAATAATTGTGCCAATCAGAAGAGAGGCAAAAAGTCCCTGAGCCATTCCGCTCATTGCCTGGATAACAATGCGGTCAAAGGTGAGTTCTATGTTTTGTTCTTTTAAATAGGTTTGAATGTTACCTGCTGATGCCTTTGAATCTTCCAAGATGATTTTCCCCCTTCTAGTATAAAAGCCTGTCTTTTAGCGCAGTAAAGGTTTCGCGGATGCCTGCCAGCTGTTCTGGGAATATTTCACTCTTTACCACTGTTTCCATATTACCTGCCGCCGCCTGGACTGTTCCCCAGGGATCAATCACCATGCTACGGCCGATAAACGGGTTGCCGCGGCTGGCACCGGCGCAGCAGCAGCTCAGCATATAACATTGGTTTTCCATTGCCCGTACCGGATGCAGCATATTCCAACTCTCCACACGGGGATATGGCCATCCTGCGCAGTTAACCAATATTTCAGCTCCCATTTCCACCTCCTTGCGAAAGAGCTCAGGAAAGCGGATGTCGTAACAAATACTCATACCTATTTTGCCAAATTCAGTATCAATAACCACCGGCTTGTCACCGCGTTCCATATACTGGCGTTCGGCTGCGAAAAGATGCATCTTCCGGTATGTACCCAGCAGTCTTCCCTCCCGGTCTATCAGGCCGGCTGTATTATAACACTTATCCCCATCCTGTTCAGAAATGCTTCCTGTAAAGATATAGGATCCCAATTCTTTTGCCTTCCTTGCCAGACTGCTGAAGGTGGGACCGGTAAGCAGCTCACTCTGCTTTGCATATTCCTCATAAGCAAAGAAACCAATATTCCACAGTTCCGGCAGGACGATAAGGTCAGTTCCCTTTAAGTTATCCAGGATACCTTCCATACGGATAATTTTTTGTTCCTTACTTTCTTCATCATTAACCGCAAATTGTACAATTGCAACTTTCATACCTTACTTTTACCTCCTGAGCCCTTCTCCGGCTGTATCCGGGCAGATTCCCTATTCCCTTGGTCCACCCAATTTTAATTTGAGGAGGCTGCATTCCGGATCAATGGGCTTGCCGGGATCCTGGTAACGGAATTCCATTGTTGTGCATCCTAGAGGAATGCTGTAGGGACCATGCAGCATTCCTGGAAGGCGGGAACCATAGTAGCCTTTTGACATGGTCAGGTTTTTTTTGGTATCTGTCAGGTACCCATCCACAACATAAATCTCTTCACAGAAATCATGGGTCAGTACTTCCGGCATATCTGTCTTAGGCGGAAACTTTAAGAGGCGGGTATAGTTGCCAGTCTCAGGGTCATATGAGAGAATCTTCTCCATTGTCCCATTATAACCGCCCTCTACCAAACGCCACTCTCCAAATAAATCCACATCCCTGATTTCATACTCCTGTTTTGCCATAGTAAAATCCTCCTTTGATTTTTTTATATTATTCTCTTATTTCTGACTGAATCAGTCGCCCTTATACCAAGAAGAGACACAATTCAGTTCATATACATTGTTCAGCTTTCTTCCAAGAACCGGATCCTCCAGCTCGCTTTCAAAATACAGGCTGTAGTCAGCCTTAAATAATGCTGCAACGGTTCCTGAGTAAATAACAAGTCCTTGTGTGTCATCCGGATTCTTAAGAAGCTTTTTTACCCGTTCCAAAAGATCCATCGGATCCAGCATAGCTGTCAGCTTTGCTTCCTGGAGAACCTTCTTATCTCCGTTGTTTATTACCCAGCTTCGGATTATAATATCATCCCAGTGGCCAGCCACATCCTCCAAACGCCAAAGTTCACGGCTAATGGTATTTGGATAGAT
Source organism: Enterocloster sp. 210928-DFI.2.20 (assembly GCF_020554465.1). Lineage (NCBI taxonomy): Bacteria > Bacillati > Bacillota > Clostridia > Lachnospirales > Lachnospiraceae > Enterocloster > Enterocloster sp. 210928-DFI.2.20. The sequence goes on along the minus strand of NZ_JAJCHK010000002.1, from coordinate 128,388 downwards.
TTGCTTGGCCTTTGGTATATCCACCACTTCAAGCTTGCGGTCCGTGTGGTCGCTTCCCACTCCCACATAGATGGATTCCCCGTCACAGAGAAGTACGAATTCCACTTCTCCGGAGTGGTCTGTCTCATCCAGCACCTCAAATGTCTTCTCCTGTGTGATTTTACCGGGGAGCTTCACGAAGTAGACCGGTGTCTTGTCAGGCGCAGGAATGCCTTCTTCCTTCAGTTCATCAATGTGAGCTTTCACAGCGGCCTGGTCCCTGCCCGTGTATCCCGCATTGATAACGTACCTCTCCTCAAACTCGATGGTTCCTTCAGTGCCGTCCTTTTCCAGAATTTTGAATTTCAACATAATCATCACCTTTCCATAAATTTTTACTTTATTTTTTTAATTTTTTATAACTTTTGCACTAACTATAATATGAGTATAACGGTTATATTCAGTTTTGTAAAATTGATAGTTTTGAATTTATAATTCATTTTTTTCGATTGAACGCCCCCACCTGCAAGTACAGATATTGGGTCAAATACATTCAAAAGCCCCGGGAGCGCCAAACTCCCGGGGCCTTGCTTTTATTAATATTTTACGGTCGATTCTATCCCACGTCAGGGTACGTTCGAGCACAGCGGCCAGCTACCCTTTCCGCCTCCATTTCCTCACTAAACGCTTCACCCCACTCTCTACTCTGCGCCCTTTCAGCAGCCCCACTCCCAGATTGGCGCTCAGAAGAATTCCGGCAGAGCCTGCAAAAACATACACGAACCGCTTTACGCGTCCATGCCGGCCGTCGGAAGCAGAAGAACCGTCCCCTTCTCCCCCTTCCTGTCCGTCTCCCCCTGGCCCTGATTCAACCTTCCCGGCATTAGCCTGGAGCGCATCACCGGCTTCTTCCGTATTGTCTCCGTTTTCATCTCCAGGCATCCCCCGCCTTCCATATGCGTCTCTGCCCAGTCTGTTTCGTTCCCCAAAAAGTCCATCCTCAGGATGGTCTGATGCAGACGCATCCCCTTGCGTTACCCGGGCCGTATCCGGCCTGTCAGTATCCGGCCGGATGCTGTCCGGCTGCCCTGTGGCAGGAATGCCAAAACCGCCTCCCCACACCCCGGCTCCTCCCGGACTGCCCTCTCCCATACCAGCCTGGTCTCCTGCCATCTCTCCTCCGCCGGCGCTATCTACCCCGCCGGCGCCATTTACCCCGCCGCCGTTTACCCCGCCGGCTCCAGGTCCTCCTGAGGCATTCCCGGAAACCACACCGCCCCTTCCGGATGTTCCCTGTCCGCCTCCGCCTCTGTTGCCCCCGGAACTTCCATCGCTGTCAGACGACGGCTTTGTGGCTTCCGGCACCAGACTGACCTGGCATTTTACCGGATCGGAAGTCATAGTGCGCACCGCATCCCCATCTCTTACTTTTAGCTGGGTTTTAAACCATATGGGCCGGTTTCCTATGTTGTATTTAAAGACAATATAATCATAGGCCTGGCCGGAAGCAGCATTTTGTTCCAGGTAGTTCGTATATTCCCCATCTTTCCCTGTCCATGCTGCCATCTCATAGCTGACCTGGTCAAAACTGTAATAAAGATACAGTCCCACTGCATTATCAGGAATTCCCGCAATCCGTATCCGCATCACTGCATAGCCGTCCGCGTCTGCTGACAGAATGTCTGCCGCTTCTATTTTCATTGACGTTCTGCTCTGCACCGCCACGTCCAGGGATGCCCGCAGATCGCTTGGGTTGCACAGGTTCCGGTCTGTCAGAGCCTCCTTGGAATAATTTCCCCATACCCTATACACACCCGCCCGGTTAAAATCCACGGAGGACAAGTCCCACTGCACCGGTATTTCTGCCCACTCATATTTCCCATTGTCCGCCTGATAAAGCACAAGGTCATAAGCAGGGTACTCCTCCTTTTTCGGCGGTTCTCCCTCCGCGCAGGCCACAGTGGGAACAGTACTGTCGGGATTGGGCAGTAGCGGCCTTGCCGCAGGCACGTCCTCTCCCCAGCTTTCGCCGGGCGGATCTGAGGTTTCCGGCTCTCTATTTTCATCCCTGATTCCTCCCGCCAGATGAAAACGGGAGGAAATCTCGTATTTTCCTCCCGCTTGGACCAGGATGTGATCGGAATACAGGCTTTCATATGTCCCGCCCTGAGACAGAGACAGTCTGCCTCCGCTCTCCACGGTCATGATTTCCTTGTTTCCCATAAAATAAAGGTCCGGGTTGTCCACTGTCAACCGCCCTTTATTAGCGATATGGATGGTAAAATCCCTGGTGTTTAATTCCCTTCTCCGGCCTGCGTTCCCCTGTTCCATCCCCAGCTCCACCTTACCGTCTATCACCAGGTCCGCGGTAAGAACGGCGAATCCTCCATTGGCACTGTCTGATTGATACCAATTCAGTAAATCCTCCTTGCCTGCGATTCTCGCAATGGCAATGGGTCCCGCCAGACAGAAGGACGGTTTACCTGACAGTATGCCTGTGTTCACGTCTGATACGGCGATGAAACATAGTAAGACCAGAACCGCAATCCATGTTTTTCTTTTCATGTCTTTCTTTTCACTCCGGCTCCCCCTTTGCAATTTAAATCCCACCAATTCGCCCTGTCTGTTTCCATTTTATCATCCCGGCTTATTTCAGGCAATGTGATTCTGAAATGGAAAAGGCATGGAATATCAGGCTGTCTTGGTGGGAATTATATGATATCTGTAATGCATTCTCTTACAGATGCAGGTTCATCTGATTGTTTCCATTCTGGAAACGATGGCTGTACTGGCGCACCACCCTGGAGAGCGGCACCATGGACAGTGAATCAGAACAGCCCATAAGCGGCTTAAATGCATTGCCGCCATAGGTCACTGTCACCAGGCAGGATTCATCCGCCTCAGACACCTCAGACACCTCAACCGCAAAGCCCAAACGTATCTCATCCCCCATACGCCCCAGCAGTGTCTGGACACACAGTTCCTCAAAGATAAGTTCAATATTGTTGATATGCCTCTGGGAAAGAATCTGCCTGCGTCCAAATTCCTCAATGGCCATATTGATTTCGATGTAGTCAAAACGCCGGGATGTAATCTCCTGTTCAAAGACTTCGAGCCCTTTGACAAAGGCCCTGGTACGCTCCTTTTTTGGATGGCCGAAAATCTGTTCCGGAGGACCGTCCTCATATAGTTCTCCCTGGTCCATATAAAAGATGCGGGAGGAAACATCCCGGACAAATTTCATCTCATGGGTAACAATCAGCATGGTGAGCCCTTCCCCTGCCAGGGCGCGTATGACGGAAAGCACCTCACCCGCCATGGCAGGATCCAGGACGGATGTTGGCTCGTCAGGAATGCTTCCGTGCTCCCGGTAAATTCTACCTGCACCCGGGCATCCTGATTCACCAGGTCTTGTACTCCAGGCCCCCCTAAAATGGAAGACGGACCCTCTGCCCCTTATACAGCCAGTAAATCAGCCCATAGAGTACCAATGGCATAGCCATACCGATATAATCATAATCTGACTGAATCAACAGGTTGAACAGGGCATGCATGGTGATGGAAATGGACAGAAGCCCGAAGGTTCCGGTGTAGAACAGCTTTTTTTGTTTTTTAACGTATGTGATTCCGGTTCCCGCCACCACGGTGCACAGTCCGTGCATCAGGCTGGCGGAGAAGCCTCTTGCCGTGGCCCACAGTACGGTTACCGATCCCACGTTGTCAATTAAGATCATGGAATTTTCCAGAATGGCAAAGCCCACGCCCACCGCCATGGCAATCGGGAGCACCCTGTTTCTCCGGTCATCCAGTAAAACCGCGTACAAAAGCACCGGCATTGCCTTGAGCAATTCCTCCGTCATGGGCGGAACCAGCTCGGAAAAGCTTCTGGCGCTCAGTCCTGTCATGGGATACACGATGGTATTGATTTCATAGGCGGACAGGGCTGTGACGGTCCCCAGAAGCATAAAACCCACTATGCAGCGCGACCTGATCTCCAGCAGCGGAAGCATCAGAAGCATGGGGATGGTCAGGCAGAGAAATATTATATAAACCATTTGCGCACCCCCATTTCGGCCATTGGCAGCAGCGTCATAAGAAGCACCGACGACAGGACAGACCCGGCCGCCCGGATATCCAAACCAGAACATGCAGGGGCCTGTAAAAGGACCTGCACCATGCAGAATACGATGACGCAGGCATTGTAAGGGCGCATCACCCGGATGATTCCCAAATCCACATCCGGCAATATCAGGTGCTTGATGGAAAAATACAGGGTCGGGGCAATGGGCAGGCATAGGAGGGCATAGGTCAGGCAGGCCCCGTCCCCCAGGGTCCGCACCGAGTGGGCAAGCAGCACCAGCACCAGAAGGGGACCGGAGGCAGCAGCCAGCCTGTATCCCCGGTATCTGGCCTCGCCGCCGTCCGCCAGCCGGTTGATAGCGCCATAGTAGGAGGACAGCAGGAAGAAATAGGTTCCCATGTAACCCAATATTCCCACATGAAATCCCTCCGGTTCATGGCCATAGACCAATGCATAGCCGGCTGTGAACAGGGTTCCCAACAGATAACTGGCCATGGCGTAGAGAAGGAGCTTAAAAAAGAGGGGCTGCTTTCTGCGGATACACTCCCATCCCCCGTAGAGTACGCACACCAGGGCGGCTGCCAGCTTCAGGCCGGTCACGAATGGGCCTCCTTCCCGGATCCCGGACCTTTCTTTTTGAGAATTCCCCACATAACAGCCATTCCGATGAACACGCCGATTATCATACTGGTGGCAATGGGCGCTGTATTCACAACTCCTCCATGCTGGGAAAAAAGGCTCTGTCCCCTGGTAATGCCCTGGAGGGGCTTATACCCGCCCTGAAGGGATGAGGAGGCTCCCTGGCTGTAACTGTTATACTCTCCCATAAGCTCCTGCATCTTTACCATAAGGGACTGAACCTGTGCGCCGGTTTTTTCTATATAATCCTCCAGGCCCCGTATAACAGACTTCCACTGGTCCGACGAATACAGAAGGCCCTGGTTTGACTTGGGGTATGATATCTTATTGGTATCCATGTAGAACTTCATCGTATCCGGCATGGCAATGCTTTTTCTGGAGCTCTCTGCGCTTTTTTGTATCTGCCGTGCCTGGGATAAAAAGCTGCCTGCCCTGTTCTGATTCTCCTGAATACGGTTTATCTCATTCATATAGGGCGTCATGGTATCTTTGGTGCTGTTGGCCAGCTGTATCTGTAGCCTGGCCAACTCAAGATTTATATTGGAAGAACTGCCTCCCCCAGAGTCCGTGCCACCTGCCCCTACCATAGCCCCGGTCATGGACGCGCCCCGGCTTTCTCCTTCCTCTGAATCAAGCCCCGGACCGCCCACGTCCATCGGCTTTAAATCCTCCACCAGCTTCTGCACATCCTCCCACGGAGCGCCTTCCTGTATTTTGTCCAGTATATCCCCGGAGGCGGCAATGCGTTCCGCTATTTCCCTTAGAATCTGATCCTGGTCTGACTGTTCCGACCCGTAGGCAGTAAACGATATGAGCGTCATGGATGCCATGCAGGCAAGCAGACATTTCCTGATATTTATCTTCATATTTTATCTTCCTCTCTCATGACCCTTCTTCCTTTGCCCAATGGGTCAAAGACGTTTCATCAATGTCAATATATTACAGCCGTCCCTGTATTCATAAACAACATCATCCATGGACTTCTTCACCATGAGGATTCCCAGTCCGCCGATGTCCCGTTCCTCAGCGGAAAGGGTGGTGTCTGCATCCGGCTTGGCCAGGGGATCAAATGGCTTGCCGCTGTCTAAAAACTGAATGGTTACCTGCAGGGGATTTCCTCCCACCGCACACCGCACCGTGGCCTGCCCGATTTCGGGGTGGTATGCATACCGGGCAATATTGACATAGATTTCCTCCACTGCAATGGAAATCTGCATCTGAATCTTCATGGAAATCCCCTGTGCCTCCAGCGCCTGTTCCACAAATTCCTGTACATGCTCCAGTTCCTCCAATGCGGCCGGTACCGTCAACTCTATCATAGCGCTCCCTCCTCTGCTGGCTGTCCCCTTTTTTCTGACAGCTTTAACTTTTCTGACAGCTTTAACGCAAGCATGGTTATATCGTCAAACTGGGGCGCGTCCCCTGCAAAAGCGTCTATATCCGCCTTTACAGCAGGAAGAAGTTCTTCCGGCGCAGCGTCCTCATGAGCGGCAAGCACAGATAAAAGCCGTTCTTCACCGTAGAGTTCATTCTCCCTGTTGGCGGCCTCGGTGACGCCGTCTGTATAGAGGTACAGCGTACTGCCGGGAGACAGGTCAATTTCACCTGACTTATACCGGATTCCCTCCATTCCGGCCAGCACGAATCCCGGCCTCAGCTTCATGTATCCGAAGCTGCCTCCTGCCTGACGCACCAGCGGCGGGTTATGGCCCGCATTGACATAAACCATATGCCCGGTGGCAATTTCCAGAACCCCCATCCATGCGGTGACAAACAGCCCTTCCTCGTTGCTCTCGCAGAGCTGGGCATTTACCTCGCCGAATACCTCAGCCGGGGTGGCGCCTGCCTGGGTGTGGTCCTTGATCAGCGTCTTTGCGATGACCATAAACAGGGCAGCCGGCACACCTTTGCCCGACACGTCCGCGATCACCACTGCCAGATGTCCCTGGTCCACCAGAAAGAAATCGTAAAAGTCTCCCCCCACCTCCTTGGCCGGCTGCATGGTTGCATAGATGTCAAATTTCGACTGGTTTGGGAAGGCCGGGAAAATGCCCGGCAGCATGCTGGCCTGGATATGGGTGGCCACGTCCAGTTCCGCCCCGATGCGTTCCTTTTCCGCTGTCACAGCTGACAGATTCTCAATATAACTGTATAGCTCATGGGCCATGTGGCTGAAGGCTTCCCCCAGCTCCTCTATCTCATCCCCGGTCTTTACGTCCACATGGAAATTAGAGAGGTCATCCATCTGTTCGCTGACAATGGTCCTCGCCGCCTGACTCAGGCGGTTTAAGGGCCTTAAGACCGACTGTCGGATAAAGAAAAAATATCCCACGATAAAGACAAGGAGGACTGCCAGGATGACCAGCACCACCGCGGCTGCGAAGCTCCCTATCTGCCTGTTAATCATGTCCATGGAAATATCCACGCAGGACAGGGCCACTGGCCGGTCTGAAGAATCCCGAATAGCCACATAGGCGGAAGCCAGATAGCCGTACTCCTCATTATCTGTTATGAGAATGGTGTCCTCACCATCCGGATGCAGATAAGCGCCCCGCATGATTTCCCTGCCGCCCTGATAATAGTCGTCCACATCCCCCAGTCTGCATACTCCCTCCTCCCCCGTCTTTCCCACGTCCCATATATAGTACATATGGTCCTCGCAGGGGATGACCACGTAAAAATACTTGATGCCTATAGTCTCCTTCATATACAGGAGATAACGGCTTACCTGGTCGTAGTAGCTGTCTGTCTTTCGTGTCAGCGCATAGTCCTTAATGGTGTCTCCGTCAATATACTCCGCAGCTATCTTAGCCTGGTCAAAGGCCATCTTGGTGTAATATGATTCCATGCTGCGGCGGTACTGCCGTGTGATGACAAGACACAGGGTTATCATCAGGACCACGGTCATTGCAATCAGTCCTATAAGGAACTTAAGCTGCAGCTTTCCTTTTTTTCTGCTTCTCATCACGCCTATTCCTCCCACACCGGCACCAGGTCCAGACGCAGATGCCCGTCAGCCACGCCGTACAGCACCCTGTTTTCACGGACAAACAGATTATGGCTGTCATCCTGCCCCAGAAGCACGCTTCCTGCCGCAAATCCATCCACATAGCAGGAACGTCCGTCTATGCACACCGTAGTCATCTTATTGAAGCACCGGTACACCCCCCGGGCTTCCTCCACCGTCATGCTGTGATTCAGGGCCAGCGCCTCCTTCTTGGGACGGTTCCAGTAGGGAAGCTTCTCCTTCTGGGGCCTGGCATTTGACCATACCCTGTCAAAATCCTCCATCAGCTCTTTTACCATGGAAAGGGCCTGGCGTCCGCTCTTTAAATAAATATCCACGCTGTCATTACCCGGCTGTATGTCATACTTCCTTTGGGCCAGGATGTCCCCCCGGTCCAGGGACTTTGCAATCTTATGCATGGTCACGCCGCTTCTCCCCAGCCCGCGCTCCATGGCACACTCGACGGGATAGTAGCTGCGCCCCTCAGGAAGCAAGGAGCTGTGAATGTTGACGCCGTAAAACCGGCTGTCATCCGGCACAGGAATTTTGTGGCTGTATTCCGCCACAAAAAACAATTCACAGCCCTCCTTTTCCATATAGGAGAACATCTCATCTTCTGTGATCTGTCCATAACAGACAGGTATGCCTGACATGTGGGCAAGCTGGACTATATTATGCTCATTAAAATAGTCCTCCTCCATGTGGTATGTATATAACGCCAGAATTTCATGGTTCAGATGCAGGTATTCAAAAACGTCCAAAAACACATCTGACCCAAAATATACTATTTTCACTTTAACCTTCCTTTTTTATCCTTCTTAATAATATCCTTCTTATATATCCTTCTTAATTTATAATAATACCGTCCTGATTTACCTTGCAGCCGCCAACCACGGCATTCACTGCCATGGAACCGTCAGCGTTAAAATACCGCCAGTGTCCGTCCACATTCTTCCATCCGCCGGAGAACATAACACCGTCGCTACCGAAGAAATAGATTTTCCCGTCAATCTGCCGCAGACCCGTGTACATATATCCCCGCCTGCCGTCATACAGCTTGTGCAGATAATACCATTTTCCGCCAATCTCAATCCATCCGTCCTTCATATAACCCTTAGGATCGAAATAGTACCAGTCGTAACGGCCATTGTAATACAGATATGCCCAGCGGGCGCTTGGCCATGTGCCGTTGCTGTAGGCGTACCACCATCCAGTGTCATTCTGCATCCATCTTCCTTCCCTGACAGTACCTGAGTCATGTTCAGCCTGTACCGCTCCTGCTGTTTCCTCTGTTTCCTGGGTATAAGCGATTGCGTAGGTTGAAAATTCATCCGCCCTTATGGTCAGTGTATGATGTTCCTCCTGATACGTATTGTCCACAGCAGATACTGTTCCCCCATGGACCTTATATACAAAGTAGGGCGCCCTGTTTCTTATCTCCTCAGGGAGCGGAATCACAATCGTGAGTTTTTTGCCTTTCAGGTCCGGTACAGGCGTCTCATGATCCCCTGCCGTCACTCCGGCGGCATTTTTTACGGTCTTTAACACCTGCAAATCCAGATACATGCCCACCTGCCCGCCGGGAGCCATCTCCTGGGCAATGCGTTCTGCATCCTGGGCCACTTCATTTCTAGGTTTATTCTCAACCCGGAGCTTGAACTCCACAGTACCGCCGTCCCTGACTACATCTGCGTCAGATTGTGTATACAATTCACTGTGAAACAACTCATTTAATCCGCCGGCCACAACTTCCGGAGTATCCTCAGTGGCAATCTCAATTATGCTTTGTGTCTTTCCTATGCTCATCTGTATACCGGCCACACTGTTCCCGCTTTTTATCTCCACAATCTGCGTAACGCGGTAGTATCCGTTATTAGCTACCAGATTGTAGAATCCGTCAGGCAGTCCCTCAAATTTGAATTGTCCCGGTGACTGAAGGGGACCTGCCCCGGCCTGGACCGTATTGCCCCGCTCCAGCGTTACATAAATCAATGTATCCCCCATACCGCTGTTGTCCGTCACAGTACCGCTTATTTCACCCAGGGGACCGTTTAAGGCGGCAGTCCTGAAACGTACTAATTGTTCATGGGTTTTTATTCCTCCCCCACCGTTTTCCTCATATGATATCTGCATCTTCACCTGATAATCCGTCTCCGGATCCAGTCCTGCCAGTGCTGCTTTTACAGAGACTGTTTCCATGTCCGAATCCTGGCTCAGCTCATGGTTTACAATCTGGTATCCATCTTCTGTTCCGGCTTTTTTATAGCTCACCGTCACCTCTTTTAACGGTACATTGCCCAGTAAGATGATTCCCTCCAGCATGGCGCTGTTTGGGGTGATATCCTTGGGCGCTGACAGGCTGAGTACAGGATTGTGTACTGACTCCACTAAAAATCCGCCTGGTATGACTTCCGGCATTACCTGGTAATTGTCCGCATCTCCATTGACCTGAATCTGCGTGATTCTTATATCATAGCTTCCCGCCGGGGCCTCCTTTGCATTGCCCTCGCTGGAAACAATAAGCGCTGACCTGATGGATGCTTTTACAGCATCTGTAAGGCCTTCATCTCCCGGCCATGTAACTATAAAGCCGCTGTCGCCAATGGGATCCGACTGATATACTTTGCGCCCTGATACTGTTATGGAAACCGGCTTAGGTTTGATGATATAAGATATGGCAGTGACAGAATCCTCCGTCAGCTCATATTTTTGCGCACCGCTCTCCGTAAGCGCGAATACGGCAGTATAAGAGCCTGCGCTGACAGGCGCATGGCCGACCGGTACGGACTGCCCGCTGTCTGTGGTCCGGGTATAATTTACGGTGTAATCTTCTTCCGTCAGGTCCGCCCCAGCAGAAACAGCAGAAGCTGCCTTTTCCTCCCCTGAATAGACCAGGTCAGAAGGCGCTGACAGGGTAACCGTTACATCCACTATCGGCGCAGCACCGTCGATACCCGCTGTAATCTGTCCGTTTTCAACGACTATTTCTCTTGTTACAGCCTCGCTGATAGCGCCCGCGTCATTCATAATCCATACATTAACAATGTAGGTACCGTCATCCGGGAACTCGGCTTCCCCAATCACCCCTGTGATGGTCTTCTCGCTGCCGTCAGCCAGTACACTGGCCAGATTCCTCTCCTCCTGCTGGGGCTGCCCGTCCTTTTTAATGGTATAGTAAATGGAATCAGTCCGCCCTGCTTTATCCGTAACCCTGGCATCTACCTTAATGCTCTTTTTTCCTTCTGCCTCCAGCGTAAAGCTGAACGGGTCTTTTGAAAGTACAGGCGGGTCCGCAATTTCCCCAACTGAGAAAAGAACAGAACGCGTAATACGTTCGCCCGGGGAGAGCTCCATATCTTTCCATGAGAAGGCCAGGCCGCTGTCACTTCCGATTAGATCGTCTGCACTGGTATCGTTAAATTGATTACTCTGTCTGTCGCTATAGTATCCAAACCACATGGTAGATATATCATCCGCCCCCGGCGCCTTTTTACATGCCAGTGAAAACTGCTGCTGACTGCCTGGATCCTCCATCCTAAATCCCGTTCCGGTTCTGTAAATAGATGCTGCGTCATTGCTTCCAATCTGAATATCTGCATTTACCCCAATACATACCCGTTCCATAGTCTTATCTGATACATTTACCAGGGTATGAGTCACCTTCAGATATTTTCCGTCGCTCACAAAATCAGCGGAAATCCCTGCTGCCAATATCTCTCCTGATTTCAGCTCAACAAAAACCGGTTCACGTTCCAAATTTTTAATGGACGTGCAGTCCGAAAATTTTGTAGGTTCCTTACCTGCGCAGACCCCCAGGTAATATCCGTTGTTACTGTAGGTGGTTTGTACATTCTTACCATCTTTTATTCCATGTACATCGTAATTGTCTGCTGATGCAGAAAGCCGGAATGATAGAACACCATTCTCTGTCTCCACAGGTTCCAGCTCATGGCTCAGGTCTGAAGAAAATGTGACTTTGATACGGGGATACTCACTCTTGCATACATCATACAACGCTCTGCCCAGTTCCAATTGATCCGTTCTGATAATAACAGAACCGGATCCTGTGATACTATTTGCAATCCCCTCAGGAACCCCTGTATTCCGGGGCAGAGAAACCACCAGCCTGCTGCCGGTCCCCAGTGCATTGCTCCCAATAGAGGTTACACTCTCCGGCACGGTTAATTCATGTAACTGTCCACATGCGTTAAATGCATTTTGACCTATACGTGCTGCCTGACCCAATTCCACAGAACAAATGGTCTTCGGAAAGATGGAACCAGACGAAACGTCCGGCATATCTGCTATCTTTTCTTTTTCTACTGAATCACTCATAATAAATGTCTGGAGTGATACCATATTCCGCAGATAATGCCAATCACTTTCCGAAAAAGTACCTCCCAGAATCTCCAGGGAATGAATATTGTCAGAAGTCTGATCCTTCAAAGCGTCTTCCAGTCCCGTTCCAGTCAGTTCCATACCGCCATCAACCCTGATGTTAATAACTTGTTCCTCTATCGTATTCACCAGTTTCATATTGCTGAAAAATGTGTCCAGGTCCATCAGCTTCCGGTACAGCTCCGAATCAAATTCATCCTTCTCATCCTGGCTGAGCGCATCATATGCCTTCTTTGCTTCTTTCTCCTGCTCCATTATTCCTTGGATATCGGGAATCTGGGATGCCGTGGCCACACTTATCCGCTCAACCAACTCCACTATTTCCTCCGCTGACGGAAGCGCTTGGATTTTCTCATAAACAGATTCCATGGCGGAAGTAGGGTATATAATCACAGCATCTGTAATTTCTATAAAAATCATTGGCAGCTCTGTATCCATATCATAACGGCTGCTTATAACGGGTATGTAGCAATAGGTGGTTCCTGCTTCATCCTCGGGGGAGTAAGCGTATTCTCCCTCATCCGGTTCCCACGCCTTCACCGTTATCTCAGTCCACTGGTTATCCGTTTCTTCTGTGTTACTGTTCTCTGTATTCCCGGACTCTGTATTCCCGTCTTTTACATTTACCTTTTCCGCTGCGGTCTCTGTATATGCTTCAATACTTCCCGTTTTACCGTCATTCTCAGTAACATCCGCACCTGTATCTGCATTCTCCGGCAGACCTGCCCATGGTACCATCTGGCCCATAATCACAACAGAATCTCCAAAATCATTATTATCCGTACTGTCATAGCCATCAGCATTGCCGGTAGATGTAGATATGGAAGCCCCGGAATCATCAGAGCTGCCACTGTCTGCTGATGCGCCATGTGATGTATCCTGGTTGCCTTCCGGCACCGCTCCTTCTGACGAACTCTGGTTCCCTTCCGGCTTTTCTCCTCCCGACGGACTCTGGTCTCCTTCCGGTGTCTCACCTTCTGACGGCCCCTGGTTCTCTCCCGGATCCTCTCCCTCCGACGGATTCTGATTCTCTCCCGGCTTCTCACCTTCCGACGGCCCCTGATTCTCTCCCGGCTCCTCACCTTCCGACGGCCCCTGATTCTCTCCCGGCTTCTCACCTTCCGACGGCCCCTGATTCTCTCCCGGCATCTCACTTTCCGACGGCCCCTGGTTCTCTCCCGGCTTCTCACCTTCCGACGGCCCCTGGTTCTCTCCCGGTGTCTCTCCCTCCGACGGCCCCTGATTCTCTCCCGGCTTCTCACCTTCCGACGGCCCCTGGTTCTCTCCCGGCTTCTCACCTTCCGGCTGACTCTGATTCTCTCCCGGAGTCTCCCCCTCCGACGGATTCTGGGGTTCTCCCGGCTTCTCTCCCTCCGATGGATTCAGGTTACCTTCGGGCATCTCCCCCTCTGACGGTTTCTGGACCCCATCCGGTACGGTCGGTGTTACGGCTGACGTTGGCTGTTCCGGTTTTTGTTCCTCAGCATCATCCCGGTATGCCTTTACCATCAAAGTATCGGGAAACAGCTTTTCAAATTCCTCCTGGCTGGTTCCTTCAGGCACCTTCATAGAGGAGAGTTCCTCCGGCAGTTCCTGGAACTCGGAAATAATTATTTTCTTTCCTTCCTCTTTTTCGCCCTCTGCCAGGCCTGTTATCTGAATGCTGCTGCTCATTACCATAATGGCCATTACCAAACTAATAGCTCGTTTCTTTCTGTTGTAAATACGCATCGCGGCTCTCCCTATCATTTAAGTCTGATTACAGAATACATGGTTTCCAATCACGCACTGTATATGTCCATTTTCCTTTTCCAGGGAAAAATACATGGTCTTAAAAGGCAGAATCTGTGTTTCCCCATCCAACACTGCTTTTACATTCCGTTTCACACGCTCCGAAGGTTTCGCAGCGTCCATATTCCTGTTCTTCCATGTGACGAACTGACTGCACCCATTGTCTTTCTGGCTGAGCACCTCATAAACCGTATCAGGAAACTGGTCGGAATACATCCGGTTCAGAATTACCTCCACTACAGCCTGCTGTCCCCTGTCCGGTTCCGCGCCTGCCTCCAGCATGGTGATTCTTGCAATCATGTCCAGCTCTATCTCATCAAGCTGTATTCCCCACCTGTTTTGTGGACCTCCTTTGTTTCCCGCAGGTTTCTCTCTTTTCTTTTGTAATTCTCCTTTTGCTATAGAGCAAATTGTCTCCGGAACACGGATCCCGGTCACCATTTTCCCATATTGGCCATTCACATCCGCCCCGTCCAGCCCAAACACCGTCATAGCATGAATTGTGAATGACAAAATCACTATGAAAAACAGATTGACTCCCACAAACTTTTTCATCGGTTATTCCCCCGGTATTCTGTCTTTTGTATGTTTCACCGGCCCGAAGACCTATATTTTCACCACCAGAGAATTAAAACCGCCGTAACGCCGGTAAAAGAACTCCTTTGCCTTACTCTTGATAACCCTCACTCCCATGGCATCCATATCAAAACCGCCTTCCTGGCTGACACGGCCCGTCTCCAGGGCAAAGGGGTCAAAATATCTTGCAGTGTCCCGGATATGGAGGACAAATTCCCCCTGCTGCCCGGCCACCAGTGTAATCTCGATGCATACGTCATCCCCGCCTCCGTCCCGCAGAATTACAACACATAATTCTTCGATGGTCATGGTCACGTAATACGTCTGTCTGGGACTGGCCTCCCATTTTTCACAAAATGCCCCGGCCTCCCCTGTGACCAGGGTCATATCCTGGTTTCCCTGGTTGACCGTGCAGGTGTAAACCCTGGATCCGTCAAATTCCTCCGTCCTGCCCCGGCCCGCTAAAAACCGTATTATCCACAATCCCAGTGAAAGTACCTCAACAGCCGGGAACATCCACCAGAACAGGTCCATTCTCAGGAATGAGAAGAACAATACGCCGGGTATCAGCACGATGGCGCCCCGCAGCGACGAAATGATAAGGCTCTCCCGCTCCTGATTACAGGACTGGAAATATCCGGCCAAAAGAATGGATATACCGGCAAACACCGTACCTGCGCAGTAAAGCCTGAGGGCTCCTGCCCCCATGGCGGCAGCCGCTGCCTCACGCAGCCCGAACAGGACACATATGAATTGGGGAAACAGGAAAATCAAAAGAGCTGCCAGGCATCCCGCGCTGCATCCATACCGAAAGGCGTATCTGCGCACATTCCTCATTCCCTCCCCGCGGTGCTCTCCGCAATAGGTGCTCACCATGGGCTGCATAGCCCTGGTGGTTCCCTCGTAAAGATAGAGAATCAGATAGGAGGCATTCTGCAGCATGTCAAAAACAGCTACAGACGCCTCATTCCCGGCACGGATTAGGATGTTATTGCACAGCAGCAGGAAAATAAGCTGGTACAGATACTGGACGGAACTGGAACATCCGTCTTTAAAGGCCCTGGCTGCGGCCCCCGGCGCAGGACGGACAGGCCGGAATTTTAGTATATGCCTTCCTCCCAGGATACATGGCAGATAGCACAGGATGGCAACTGCCTGGCCAATCATGGTGGACAAGGCTGCTCCCGCTGTGCCGTATCCCAGTATCAGCACAAACAGGATATTGAAGCCGATATCAGTAAGGTTGCCTGCAACCGAACCAAGACCGGCTATCTTCTCATTGTCATCATTACGCAGATAGTAATTGAGAATATTAGACATATAAAAAAGAGGTGTGGCTGAAACCAGCACCGCCAGGTAGCTTCTGGTGGCTTCAAAGAGCGGTCCGTCATCCGGCACAGTGCCCAGGACAGCCAGAAACGGCGTCATGAAAACATTTCCCAGTATTCCTGTGAGGATACTAAATGCCAGAGCCCCTGTCACCACCTGGTTAAAGCTGTCCACTGCCTCCCCGGGCTTTCCCTCCCCAAAAAGCCTGGAGTACCTGACAGAACCTCCCAGCCCCAGCCCATGGGCAAACATGCAGTTAATCATGTAAACCGGAAGAATCAGCGCGATGGCAGCCAGACCCACGGCTCCCATTCTCTGGCCCACCACAACCGCGTCCGCAATATCACTGAGCGCCCATCCTGCGGAGGAAATGATGGCGGGTCCCCACATGCGCCGGAATATTCTGCCTGTAAAGCGGTCCCTGTTTTTCATTTCCCTTTTTCCACTCCCTTTTCTCTCATTCAATGGTCAGGATATCCGTAAATCCTGTGACCTCAAATACTTCCATGATTGTCCCGCACACATTGCGTACCGTCATGGTTCCCTGCCTGTTCATCTGCTTCTGGGCCGCCAGAATCACCCGCAGGCCGGCGGAAGACAGGTATGCCAGGCCTTCCATATCAAGCACCAGTCTGTCCACACCCTCTAATCCGTTTTTAATCACAGTCTCCAGCTCCGGTGCTGTTGTGGTATCCAGACGTCCCTCCAGCTCCAGAGTCAGGCAGCCGTTATTTTTTGTGGTTGTAATTTTCATTATCATTTCCTCCCTGTCATTCTTCATTCTTCATAAAACCGAACCTGGTATCCACTCTGTTTTCCATGCAGCGGCAGATACTGCTGCGTATATGGAGCTTTGTGGATTTACGGAAGTCGGCATACCTGCAGTACCAGCACTCCCGCACAGCAGGCATGCTCCGGCTGGTCCCGGTAAAATACGGACAGCTGTAATCCTCTGTCACAATCGGGTAGCCGTCATCTGTCACGCCAATCACCGCTCCCCGGATTTTCTTTTCCGACATGGCCGCACACTCCTCTTTCATAAACATGATTTGCAGCCAAATGTGAAACAGCATCATCTGACCACGGAACAAACATATCACAGCCTTTAAAAGGAATGAGGGATGCAGGACAAAAAACGGTTTTTCCGGGATAATTGACACCGGACTGCACAACCCTGCCTTTAACACGGTGTGGCTTCCTTCCATTCCAGGGCCAGTACCACCTTGACCGTGAATTCATCATCGGTGTGGCTGACCGCACAGTAGCCGTGGTAACGCTCCGCCACATGCCGGATACTGTCCAGTCCCAGTCCGTGTCCGTGTTCCTCCTTTAGGGTAACCAGCCGGTCCCCATCCCATTTTACCCTTCCGTCATAGCTGTTTCTGATTTCCATAATCAGGTTATGCCCTACCAGGCGGGCCAGCAGCGAGATATACCGTCCGGCTCCACGGCCCTGGCGTTGGCATGCCTCCACGGCGTTCTGCATGGCATTGCCCAGCACCGTGCACAAATCCACGGGAGTACAGGGCAGGTCAGGAGGAATCTGGGCGTCGCAATTGAACCTGATCCCCCCGTTTCTGGCCTGTTCCCCGTAATATTTTAAAAGAATATTGGCCGCATGGTCCCCGCAGTAATACAACCCGTCCATGTCCGGCATCTGTTCAACAAGGGCATCCAGGTACTCCTTCAGACGGTCATAGTTCCCGGCCTGGGCGTATCCGCTCATCACCCGCAGATGGTGCAGGATGTCATGCTGCATCCTGCGCACCTCATCTATATGGCCTGCCAGGAAGGCATAATACTGTTCCAACTGTCTCTTATCTGCAGACATAACAAATCTTCCTCCTGTACTAAATACGGGTCAGCTCAGCCCGTTCCAGCAGATATCCGAAATACGCGTCCCGGATTGCGCGGCTGCCCCGCTGCCGTATAGGAATATGGGCCCCGGACATCATCATGAAATCCTCCTCCGCTACTCTCACCCGGTTCATATTCACAATAAAGCTTTGGTGGCACCGCAGGAATCCGTGTCCCTTCAGCTCCTTTTCCACATCGTCCAGTTTTGCGTATACCCGGTACTCCTCTCCGTTTTCCAGAAATACCAGAAGCACATTCCTGCGGCTCTCTATGTATTCAATCTCCCGGTAGGCAATCCTGCGGCCCCTGCATCCCTTTTTGAGCAGAAGTGTTTTCTGGTTTCCCTCGTATTCCTCCTGCAAAAAACGTCTGAGCAGGGCTGCCGTCTTCTTCCCGTCCAAGGGTTTGACAAGGTATCCGTAGGCATACACATCATAACTCTCCAGGGCATATGCCGGAGTAGTTGTCAGGAACACAATGGACACATGGGGCGCGTACCGCCGCAGACAGCGGGCAGCCTCCATTCCCAGCATGCCGTCCATGAAAATATCCATAAAAATAAGATCAAAATCAACGGAACCGTCATCGTAATCATCCACCATAGTTTCGCCGCGGCTGTATTCTGCCAATGTATACTCGTAGGGTACGGCCGCAAAAAAGGAGCGCAGGAAACCCTTTACCATATCCCTTTCTGATTTCAGGTCGTCACATATTGCAATACGAAGCATGATCATCCATCCTCTTTTTGTATCTTAACGATGTATTTTACCATAATATGGTCTGTATACCTGATTATGGGATAAATGACGGATTTTTTTGTATAAATGGCATATTATGTCCCTATTCCGTCACTCTCTGCACAAAACCAGACAGATTCTAATGCCGATTTTATCAGAAAGATTCCAGTTCATGTGGAATCCCGGCCACTCTTAACCAAAATGTAACCTTTTTCCCGGACCGCTCCCGGAATATATGGTATACTGTTATTGAGTACAGCTCGAATAACAGGCATCTGACGGGAGGAAGGGACCATGCCGTATCTTTTGTTTGTGGACGATGATTCCAATGTGTTAAATATAAACCGTAATTACTTTGAATCCAGGGGCTTTTCCGTATCCGTGGCCCAGACAGCGGACCAGGCCCTGGACCATGTGAAAAAGTATCCAGTAGACTGTGTGGTGCTGGATATTATGATGCCGGGCTTTGATGGGTTCCTGCTCTGCCGCCGCTTTAAAACCCAGATGACAGCACCTGTGATTTTCCTCACCAGCCTGACAGAAAAGGAATATTTATATCAGGGCTTTTCCCTGGGCGGAGATGATTTTCTCACCAAGCCCTGGGACCTTAAGGAGCTGGAGATGCGGATCCGGACCAGAATCAGCCAGTGTTCCAACCGTTCCCTTAAGGGTGAACGGCTGGAATTCCCGCCTTTAACCATTGACGCCGGCACCCGCCAGGCGTCCATAGGGAATGTCTGTGTTCCGCTGACCGCCTATGAGTTCGACATATTACTGCTGCTGGCCCGTTCTCCGGGCCATGTCTTTTCCCCGGACTCCATTTACCGTGAAATCTGGAAACTGCCTGATTTGGACAACACCCAGACCGTCAAGGTGCATGTGGCCCGTATGCGGCATAAAATGGAAGCTGCCTGCCCGGGACACAGCTTCATCGGAACCGTGTGGAAGCAGGGGTACCGTTTCCTGCCGGAAAACAGCTGAGAGTAATCGTGAGAGGCGGTGAAAAGCCATGACGCAGTACAGGAATTCAAAATGGCTCAATTTAACGGCAGCGGCAGCCCTGCTTCTGGCTGTCCTTATTCTGTTCCAGTTCCTGTATCAGAAAGATAACAAATACACAAACGGGCCTCCCTATGGAAGTCAGGGTGTCTTTGCATTCTCCGCCCGTGACCTGACAGGCAGCAGGCCCCTGTTTCTTATTGACGGATGGGAATTCTATCCGGACCAGCTGCTGACACCTGATACCGTTGGTTCTGTTCCGGACCAATCCATGTCCTTCATATTCATCGGACAGTATTCCAACTTTTCCTTCCTCTCCTCCGGCCATTCGCCCTTTGGCAGGGCCACCTACCGCCTGCTGCTGCGATATGACGGAGAACCAAGGCTTCTGACCCTGGAAGTGCCGGAGCTGTTTACGGATTATCAACTTTGGATAAACGGACAGCCAGTGGAACAGGGCAGCCCCTTTGCAACCTTTTACATGGACGGCACCGCCGAAATTTTGTTAAACACAGACAACCGCAGCCACTATTACAGCGGTCTGACCTATCCCCCTGCCCTTGGCACCCCTGAGGCTGTCCACAGGATGTTATTTCTGCGCCATATGTTCTACGGCATACTGTGTATCTTTCCCCTGGCCCTGTGCCTTTACGCGGCCGCTGCCTGGAGAATACGGGACAGGGACAGGCGCCTGCTGCATTTCGGCTTATTATGCCTGTTCTTTTCCATCCACTGCGCTTATCCGTTCATTCACCAGCTGGGCCTGTCCGGAAGGCTCTGGTATGCTGTGGAGGATGTCTCCTGGATGGCTATGCTGTATGAGGTCATGGTACTTTCCTCCGTGGAAGCCGGTTTCAGCGGAAAACTGTGGTACAGGAGATTCCTCCGCCCGGCTGCGGCTGCGGCCTGTGCCGTATGCGGCCTGTCTGTCCTCTTCCTCATACCTGCCTCCCCCCGCCTGGTGAATCTTTACGGCGCCTTCCTGGACGGATACAAGCTTCTTATCTGGCTCTATCTGCTGGAATGTGCGGTATACGGCCTGTGGATGAACCGGGACAGCGCGGGCCTGGTGCTGGCCGGATGTTTAACCATGGGGGCCGCCATGGTGTCCAATCTTCTGGACAATAACCAGTTCGAGCCTGTTTATACGGGATGGCAGACGGAATACAGCGGCTTTATCCTGGTCATCGTTTTCTGGATTCTCACGGTCCGGCACATAAGCCGGGTCCTGAAGCAGAACCAGGCCCTCACCGAGCACCTGGAGGACCAGGTACAGAAGCGCACCAGGGAGCTCCATGCGGTGCTGGATGAACGCAAGGCATTTTTCTCGGACCTGGCCCACAACCTGAAGG
Source organism: Enterocloster sp. 210928-DFI.2.20 (assembly GCF_020554465.1). NCBI lineage: Bacteria > Bacillati > Bacillota > Clostridia > Lachnospirales > Lachnospiraceae > Enterocloster > Enterocloster sp. 210928-DFI.2.20. Next base: position 107,643 of record NZ_JAJCHK010000002.1, on the reverse strand, counting down.
CGCCCGTGGTGGCCATTCACGGATTTACGGATTTGATTCTCAGGGGAAATTTGTATCTGGATGATGATTTGAAGGAATATCTGGATAAAATCAGCAGTGAAAATGAAGAACTATGCAGACGCATGTACGTGCTGGGAGACTTAAATGCTTTTGATAAGATTACGGAGCCAAGGGAATTAATAGAAATAAACGGCTTGCTGTCCCAGGTCAGTCACGATAATGAACCTGAGGCCTGCATATCCGGTATAGAACTGCGGGTGGAAAAACTGGAAAACCAGGCATTTATCCTGGCGCAGAAGAGAAAGCTGCTGCTGCTTTTTGAGAACCTGATTTACAATGCCATATCATTCACGCCGGAGGACGGCGTTATCACCATTTCCCCCTGCCTGGACCAGGACGGCGTGACGATACGGGTAAGCGATACAGGTATGGGGATTGAGCCTGAGCATCTTCCCCATATCTTTGAACGTTTTTATTCAGGACGGCCCGATGCCTCAGAAAGCAGCGGATTGGGGCTCTACATTGCCCGTATCACAGTGGAAGAACTGGGCGGGAGCATTCACGCGGAATCCGTGAAAGGACAGGGAAGCGTGTTCACGGTACGGATTCCCCTGGCGGGGACAGTCCCTTCCCTATAGATCCTTTCCTACAGATCCTTCCTTATAGTCCCTTCCCTATGAAATGATAAGCCGGATGTTTTTGCTTTATATTTCCCGCAGAAGCTCTCCCAGCCTGCGGATCCCCTCATCAATCATGCTGCAGTCCGCGTTTGTAAAGTTAAGGCGCATGGTGTTGGTATCAGTCATATTGATGTAAAACGGATCACCGGGAACAAACGCAACCTTTTTCTCCAGGGCTTTGGGAAACAGCGATAAGGCGCTGACCCCTTCCGGCAGTGTCACCCATAAGAACATGCCTCCGCGGGGACGGGTGTACCTGACTGTCTCCGGAAAATACCGGTCCATCGCCTCTGTCATAGCCTGTGCCTGCTCCTTATACAGCTGCCTGATTTGGTCGATATGGGCGTCATAGTCGTTGTGCATCAGATAGTCCCATATCAGGTATTGGGAGAAGATATTTGTATGTAAATCACTGGCTTCTTTTGCCACCGAAATATGTTTCAGAAGTTCCGTGTCAGCGCAAATCATAAAGCCGGTTCGCATGCCCGGGGTCACTGTCTTTGAAAATGTCCCCAGCAGAATGCTGCCCGGCAGCTGGCCTGCCCCGATATAAGGAATACGGCCGCCCTCGTCAAAGCGCAGTTCCCCATAAGGGTCGTCCTCCACCAAAACGATTTCCCGCTCCCTCAGAACCTCGCGGATACACGCTCTGTTTTCAGCACAATAGCTGAGTCCTGTGGGGTTCTGGAAGTCCGGAATGGCATATATAAATTTGACATCATGTTTCAGAGCATCTTGTAACTGTTCTATATCCATCCCTTCCTCTGTCAGCTCAACCGGATAAAATACCGGCTGATATTGGGAAAATGCCTGTATGGCCCCAAGATAACTGGGCTTTTCCACAATCACTCCGTCCCCTGTGTTTAACAGGACCTTGGATATAAGGTCCAGGGCCTGCTGGGACCCTGTGGTAATCAGGATATTTTCAATGCCAAGTTTCAGGCCGAATCTGCGGTTGTAGCGGTCCGCTATATACTGGCGCAGCTCCGGGAGTCCGGCCGTGATGGAATATTGGAACAGGCTGCTCCCATAATCCCTTACAATGCGCTCCATGGATACCAGAAGTTCCTCCTGGGGAAATGATACCGGGTTTGGCAGTCCTCCTGCAAATGAGATGATTTGCGGGTCAGCCGCGGTTTTTAGAATACTTCGGATGAATGACGGTGGTGTGGATTTAATCCGCTCAGATAATAAATGTTCCATACTGCTGCTCCTTTGTCCATTTTCTTTATAGTGGTTTTTATAATGGTATCATTATAAACTTGCAAAAGGACTCGAACAACAGTAGAATTGTATGCAAGACAATTTTGCAAATACCCATACAAACAAACCACAGAGATCATACAGAGGAAACAGATTATGTCTATCAATTCATTTGACAATTATCCCATGAGCTGGAAACCGGATTTAAGCAGAACATCAGGCCCAAAATATCTGGCGCTGGTAAGCCTGATGGAAGAAGATATTAAGAACGGAACACTGAAAGCAGGAACAAAGCTGCCGCCCCAGAGAGAATTGGCGGATTACCTGAATGTAAACCTAAGCACCATATCCAGGGCCTTTAAATTGTGCGGCCAGAAGGGCCTTCTGTCTGCCTCCGTAGGAAACGGTACCTACGTCTGTGCGGATGTCTCTGCGGAGACCATACTTCTGTGCGGACGTGAGAATCCGCGGATGATTGAAATGGGCGCACTGGTCCCCCAGGTGTCCGGGAACCGGCTGGTCAAAATCTACACAGAGCGGCTGTTAAAGCGGCCTGACGCCCTGAACCTCTTTTCCTACAGTGACCCGGAGGGAACAGGACGGCAGCGTGAAGCCGGCGTGGCCTGGCTTCAAAAATCAGGCTTTTCTACCGATAAGGACCATGTTCTGCTGGCAGCAGGCGGCCAGAACGCACTGACAGCGGCACTGGGCGCATTGCTGGAACGCGGGGATAAGCTGGGAACAGACCCCCTGACTTATCCGGGTGTTAAAACCGCGGCCAAGCTTCTGGGAATCCATCTGATATCCATTCAGAATCATGATTATGAGATGACAGAGGAAGGGATCCGGTATGCCGTACAAAATGAAAAGATAAAAGGCATCTATGTAATTCCGGATTACCACAATCCCACCTCGCATATCATGTCCCTGGAGACAAGGAAAAGGATTGCAGAACTGGCCAGGGAGAAACATATCCTGGTAATTGAGGATGGAATCAACAACCTGCTGACGGAAAATCCCCTGCCTCCCATTGCTTCTTTTGCCCCGGAACAGGTCATCTATCTGTCAAGCCTGTCCAAAACCATTGCCGCCGGGTTGAGGACTGCTTTTGTCCATGTGCCGGACCAGTATCACCGCTGCCTGGCCACCACCCTTTATTCCATGAATATTTCCATCTCCCCGCTGCTTGCAGCTGTATCCGCGGGACTGATTGCAGATGGGACTGCAGATGAAATTATAAGGGGACGGAAGGAGGAACTGCGCAGGCGCAATCATATAATCAGCCAATCCTTAAAAGGCTTTGCACTGGACTGCCCGCCTACCAGCCCCATGAGATACCTGCGCCTGCCGGATTATTTTACCGGCAAAAGCTTTGAAATCTGCGCAAAACAGGCCGGGGTGCAGGTCTATGGGGCTGAACGGTTTTCAGTTGGCAATAAACCGGCGGAAAAGGCAGTCCGCATTTCCGTCATAACCCCGCCGTCCATGGGGGATTTGGAGGAAGGGATTAGACGGTTGAGGGGGATTCTGGGGTGAGCCGTATCAGTCTTTTCCTAGCGCCATCATATACTCTGATCTGAGAACATTGGCCTGTCAAGCTTGGGATTCACTATGGGGTAATCCTCCCGATAGTGAGCCCCCCTGCTTTCCTGTCTTCTCAATGCGGCCTCCCCCATAAGACATGAAGCTGTAATCAGACAATACAGCCGGAAGGCTTCCATATTAATTGCATCCTGCCTGGGAGACTCTGCAAGCTGCCGTCCAATCCGCTCCACAGTGCCAAGTACCTGCATAAGACCGGCTTCATTTCTGCTGATTAAAAGATGATGCTGGTTTACCGACTGCAGTTCATGGATTAAACCTTGTGTGTCCGCCTTTCTGTGTAGTATTTCCCACAATCTGTCATCCGGGTACATGGCAGCACTTTCTCTTTGCGGACGGTGGATACCTGCCCACTTTGCTGCATTTGTCCCCGCTATTTTCCCAAACACCTGGCAGGTCACCATCATATTCCCGCCCAGGCGGTCCGCTCCATGAGGACCGCCTGCCACTTCTCCAGCCGCATACAGTCCCGGCAGCGATGTGCTGCCTTCTGCATCAATGCATACCCCGCCGTTAATAGCATGGGCAAATACATTAATCTCCACCTTCTGCGTTAACAGATCCACCCCCTTGTCCTTCATATGGTTGCGAGCCACCGGCCACATGTGATGGAGTCCGCAGTCATCCGGTACATGACAGATATAATCATCTTTCATATGTCTTAAATCAGCAATGATACCTCCATGGCGTCCTCCTCTACCGGCTCTGATTTCCTTTTGAATTGCTATTTCTAAATATTTTGAATCATCACTGGATGAAAACGGGAAGTGTTTTCTATGTTCATCCATCACATATTCCGGTTGCATAGAATCTGGTATGTACTTTTCAAGGAAACTCTCTCCCTCCGAATTAGTCAGTAGAGGATGGGCTGCCCAGATATATCCGTTAAATATATTCATAAGAGGGTGTGAAAATCCGATTCCGCTCTGCATGAATTCCATATTAACCAATCTGGCACCTGATTCGTATGCCAGCATATATCCGTCTCCGCTGACATCCCCCGGATTCAGGTTTTTTTCAAAAGCCTGGGATGCGCCTCCGGATGCCAGAATGACTGCTCCTGCAGAGATATAGATTAGCTTCCCCCGCGAATCCACCCCCCATGCTCCGCAGCATATTCCATTCTTCTTCGCCAGCTCTATGATAGTAACTCCTGTCAGGGACTGAATATCTGGACGTCTGCGTATCTGCCGGATCAATGCCTGTACAATTGGTTCTCCATGGCCCCGTATGACATGTGTACGGGGAATGCTTGCAAAACAACTTTTAAATGTATAATATCCGTCCCCTTCCCTGTCAAATTCGACCCCCCATGATTCAAGTTCATCAATTGTCTCAGGTGCTCCTTCAGCCAGGATTGCAGCCAGCTTTTCATCCGCCATTCCCTGTCCGGCAGCCATTATATCCTGGTAATGACATTCCACATCTCCCGGCACATGGGGATCCCCTGCGTTATATCCGGCCATCTCTGCCACAGGATATGTAGTGGCCCCGCCTAATCCAAGCGGCATTTTAGCAGCTATGATTACATCAGCTCCTGCGTCGCAGGCTGCTAAGGCTGCCCTTAAGGCCGCCCCTCCTCCTCCTATAACCAGTACATCTGTCACCAATCTGTCCATTTTCAGTTCCTCTCTGCCTATATGATTATCTGAACTGCGGGGAACGTTTGCCAAGGAACGCATCTACCCCTTCTTTACAGTCCTCTGTTTTGAATATGCTCCGGCTAAATTCCAGGTTTTTATAGAAACATTTATCTGAGGATACCATGCCGATTTCCCGTACCCCCTTCTTTATCAGCTTGATAGCTTCAAACGGTTTATGAGCGATTCTTTCAGCCAGGTCAAGCGCAGCACTGACTGTCTTGCCGGCCGGAGCCAGTCGGTTGACCAGTCCGAGACGCAGACAGTCCTCTGCATCAATGAATTCTCCTAAAAACATCATCTCCATGGCTTTGGAAGCACCAACTAATTTAGGCAGTCTGAAAATTCCTCCGCTTCCCGGAAAAACCCCCAGATTAATCTCTGGCTGTGCAATTCTTCCGCTTTCGGAAAGAATTCTCAGGTCGCAGGCCATTGCCATCTCGTAGCCGCCGCCGCATACATTTCCTTCCATGGCAGCGATAACCGGCTTATCCAGAAATTCAATTGCATTGAATACTTCATTCTCCTTCTGCAGCTTTTTTCCAATTACATCATCCCAAACCAGAGGAAATTCCTTTACATCAGAACCTACGCAAAAGGCTTTTTCTCCAGAGCCAGTAAGCACCACCACCCGTACTTCATCATCCTGTTCCAATCGGAACAGCGTTTCCTTTAACTCGCGGCTAAGTTCCAGGGTCACCAAATTAAGCGGCGGATTATTTAAAGTAATTAGCGCTACCTTATCTGCTGGTTTCTCTACTAAAATCAGGTTGTTTTCATACTCCATATCAATTCTTCCTTTCATGATTTCTAACAATCAGTCCCTTTCTCTCTAACTGGTTTAATTCCCGCTGGGTATACCCGGCTTTTTCTAATATCTCGTCTGTGTGCTGGCCAAAAGCCGGGGGCAGATTACGGACTGCCGGACGTACGCCGTCGTAATAATTGGCATGCCCTAATCCCCGCAGAGTCCTGCCCTCACTTTCCCCCAGCTCTATAAACGGCCGATTATAAAGAATCTGGTCATCCTTCATTACCTGCTCATACTCATTTACCGGAGCAAACCACATATCCTCCATGCGTTCAAATATCTCCACCCACTGCGCTGTTGTCTTTTTCTGCATTTCCTGATTTATCATCTGGTCAAATTCCACGCGTCTCTCCATGGCATCCTGTTCCGTAAAGTTCTCTATAACACCAGGAGTAAATAAGCTGCACAGCCGGTCATGATGTGTCAAGGATACTGTTATGCATCCGTCCGCCGTAGGATATACCCCATATGGGGACTGATGTATCCTGGTGGACAAGCCGGTATCTGCCCGGTCAATAAATCTCCCTCCATTTAAATAATAACCAATTGTTTCAATCTGCAAATCCAGGGAAGCAGACAGCAGACTGGTCTCAACCTTATGCCCTTGTCCTGTTATGTTCCTGTGGCGGGCTGCTGCAATAATTCCCAAAGCTATAAGTACTGCCGCATGCTGTTCAATGAGGGCTGCCCCTGCCGGAACAGGCGGTTTTGAACCTGGACCGTTCAAAGAGGCCAGTCCGCTTTTCGCCTCCATCAGCAGTTCATCATCCGGATTCTGGCAGCATCCGCTGCCATCCGCTGTACAGATGCACCATATAAGCTGTTTGTGAGACCTGAGCAATTCATCATATTGGATGCCCCACCCCTCCAGCAGTCCAGGAGGAGAATTATCCAGTACAATATCATAGTCCTGCAGCAGGCGGTGTAATATATCAATGCCTTCCGGTGACTGCGGATTGAAGGAAATACTCTTCTGATTCCGGCCTGTCATCTGAAAAAACAGACCGTTTTCCCCATCCAGAACACTTCCAGGCCGGATACGGCCTGTCATATCCCATTCCACCCGCACAACCTCGGCTCCCAGATCAGCCAGTATCTGACTGGCTGAACCGCCATAAAGCCCATGGACAAAGCTGAGTATCTTCATACCCTCCAACATCATAGAATCCTCCCGATTAAGTCTGCTTCATCACAGCAGCAGCGTACTTAATGCAGGGACAAATACAATCAGGAAAAACACCGCTGTATATCCCAGAAAAAAGGGAAGCTCACCTTTGGCTATATCACCCATTTTTAATTTTGAGACAGAGGCTGCCGCAAACAGATTTACTGCCACAGGAGGAGTCATACATCCAATAACATTCGCTATACACATAATCATTCCAAAATGAATGACGCCAATTCCCAGGGTCTGTGCTATGGGCCAGAGAACCGGTACCAGAAGCACACAGGTAGCTATCCCCTCCAGGAATGTGCCGAACACAAGCAATACCAGGGCAACAATCAGACAGAACATCCATGGAGCCAGATTCATGGCCACAATTGCATCCACCAGCTGTCCTGATATCCCCGAGAATGTAAACAGCCATGAAAATGCTGTGGAGGTTGCAATGATGAATAAAATCATGGCACTGCTCTTTCCTGAGGCCAGAAGTATACGGTAAATATCCCGGGGATGCAGTTCCCGGTAAACAAAAACACTTACAATAAAAGAATAGATAACTGCAACGGCCGCTGACTCAGTGGGCGTCATAAGCCCGGAATATATACCTCCCAAAATAACAAACGGAAGAAAAAGGGCAGGCAGTGCATGGATAAAATGTTTTGCAAGCTGGCTGACGCTTGTCCTCTCCGTATTTTTAGGCCACTTCTCCTTATTGGAATAGTAGATGCAGATTACCACCAGTACAATGGAAATCATAAGTCCTGCTACAATTCCCCCCTTAAACATATCCCCTACCGAACTGTTGGTAATGGTACAGTAAACCACCATAATAATGGAAGGAGGAATAATGGGACCCAGCCCCCCGGACACTGTCAGCAATCCTGCACACCGTTCTTTTGGATAGCCCAGACGCACCATATCAGGATAAAGCATTCCGCCGATTGCCAGCACCGTGGCCGGCGCCGAACCTGACAGAGCGGCAAAAAAAGCGCAGGCCAGTACCATTGCGTACCCCATTCCCCCTCGTATATTACCTATAATACTGTTGCAGAAATCCACCAGACGGCGGGATATTCCACCTTCTGTCATAAGATTTCCCGCCAGCACAAAAAGGGGAATCGCCATAATGGATACTGAATCCAGGGCAGTAAACATTCGCTGGGGCACCACTGCCATAGGAACGTCAAAGCACAGCAGAGACGCCATGGTCGCCGCTCCCAAAGAAACCGAAATAGGCACACCGATTATCAGTAACACAATCATGGTTCCGAACAAAATTATTGCAGTCATGACGCATCCTCCTTTCCTTGGTCTTCCGCCGCTTTTTCCATAACCAGGCAAACCAGCGCTGCTGCCTGTATTACGGTAATGATTCCAAAGCTGAGGGTCAATGCAAAGTAAGGTATGGCCATGGGCAGATGTAAACCAGGTGATACCTGCCCGGAAGACAGCTGTGTTTTAAGAATGGTAAAGGATGAAAAAAAGCAGACTCCGGAAAAAATCGCCACCACGGCCTTTGAAATAATCCGCACTACCCTTCCTGTCATTCCGTGTATTTTATCCGTAATAGCCGTGATGGAAATTTGTGTATTGTCCCTTAATCCTGCCTCTGTTGCCAGCAGTGCCATATAAACCATGCAATAGCGTGCTAATTCCTCCAGCCATGAAACACCTGCATGGATTATATTTCGGTTAACTACCTGGGCAAAGGACGCCAGCACCATAACCGTAAATGTGGCCACCAGAATAAAATCCTCTATCTTCTGTAAATTGGCAAACAGCCTTTTCATCCTTATCCCTCCTATTTTTCAGCTTCAATCGCTTCCACCCAGGCCGGATCCATTCGGTCTGCAAACTGTTCCATTGCCGGTTCTACCAACTTTCGCATATCATCAATAGGTATCTCATAAAATTCCACGCCCAGCTCTGTCAGTTCCTTTACTGCCGCCTCATTTGCCTCCACCAGATAATCCCTCTGTCTCTGTGCTCCTGCTTTTACACCTTCCACAAAGTCTTCCCTCAAGTCATCCGGTATCTGATTCCATGCCTTGTCCGACATAAACACGCCCATATAACCAAAAACATGATTGGTCCATGTTACGTTTTTGGTTATCTCATAGTAGCGATTGGCAATCAGATTGGCGATGGCATTCTCTGCCGCGTCAATGGTGCCCTGCTGTAAGCCGGTAAAAACATCTCCGGATGCCATTGGTGTGGCAATTGCCCCCATGGCATTAAACGCCGCAATATGTAAATCATTCTCCATGGTGCGTATTTTAAGATTTTTCATATCTTCCAGGGATGTGACCGGACGGGTGGAGAAGATATTGCGGAAACCTACATCCATCCAACCCACTGTATGTATTTTCTGCTCTTCTGTTTTTTCAGCAATCAGTGTTCCGACTGTTCCATCAATAACACGATGGGCTTCATCTGCTGTCTCAAATAGAAATGGCTGGTCAAGCACCGCCATTTCAGGAATGAAAGAGGTGAGTACTGCGTTGGAGGCCGTAAACATGTCAATGGTACCCATTTGCGCACCCTCGTACATGTCTCTTTCATTACCCAGCTGCCCGCCTGCAAATACCTGTATGGTTATTCTTCCGCCGGTAGCCTTATTCACTTCTTCCGCAATGGCCAGGGCTCCCTTATGGAAATTGCTTCCATCCGGGTCCACCATTCCCAGTTTAAACGTAATGGCGTCTTTCTCAGGCTTTGCCTCCGGGACCGAATCTGCTTCTGTTTTCACATCTGAAACTCCTGCTGAAGTGGTTTCCGCATTCTTACCCTGCCCGCAGGCTGCCAGCATTCCGGCTGTTAATACTGTTGTCAACAATACTGCAATCTTCTTCATAATCAAATTCTCCTTCTGCTTTATCCTGTTTTATTTGTCCTGCTTTTTTTCGGGTGACACAGCCTTTCCCTGCTTCATCATCTCCTGAATCTGTGAATCTGAATATCCTGCCTCCTTTAGCAGCTCTATCGTGTTCTCACCAAGCTCCGGCGGCAGCCGTCTTAAAGGCACTGGTTGCCCATCATAGCGGTTGGCATGTCCGAGAACTTTCACCTCGCCTGCTACCGGATGATTCATGGTCATAAAACACTGGTTATAAACAACCTGCTCATCCTTTACAACGTCCTCATATTCATTAACCGGCGCATACCATATTCCTAACTCCTCAAATATTAACTCCCACTCATTTGTAGTTCTCTTTAACAATTCCCGGCATACCACCTTGTCAAATTCAATGCGGTTATCCATCTGATCCTTTGCCGAAAAACCTTCCAGCGCGCCTGGTGTAAATGCCTGTTCCAAATTCTCAAAGGAGGTAAGGGAGAGTGTAATGTATTTATCTGCTGTCTTATAGATTCCATAGGGTGACTGATGAATCCTGGTCGATAAACCGGTATCTGCTCTCGGTGTAAGCGTCCCACCATTCAGATAATATCCAATAGGTTCAATCTGAAGATCCAGAGCTGACCCCAGCAGGCTTGCCTCAATGCGGTGTCCCTTCCCGGTCTTATCACGGTCATACACGGCAGCGGTAATGCCCAGGGCTGCCAATATAGCCCCGTGCTGATCCACCAGCGCTGTCCCTGTAGGCATGGGAGGATGATCTCCCGGTCCTGCCAATGCCGCCAGTCCGCTCATTCCCTGTATGAGAAGATCCTGCCCCGGCTTTCTCACCTTGGGTCCACTGGAACCATAACCCGTACAGGAGCAATAGATGACTCCAGGGTTTAATTTTTTCAATTCTTCATATCCCAAACCCAGTTTATCCATAACTCCAGGCCGGAAGTTTTCCAAAATCACATCATACCCCTTATCACGGACCAGCCTGTAGATGGTCTCCCGTCCCTCGTCAGACTTTAAATCCAAAGCAACCCCTCTTTGATTGCGGTTCGCCATGAGGTAGAAAACGCTGACCCCATTTTTGTACGTATTGCAACCGGACCAGCCCCTCTCATAAGCACCCCTGCAAGACTCTACCTTTACCACATCGGCTCCCAAATCCGCCAATGCCTGTGCTGCTGACGGCCCCTGCAGATAATGGGTAAAACTAAGAACCTTTACTCCTTCTAACATTCTGAACATTCCCCTCCTTTTAATATTTTTACAGATTATAAACGTTTATAATTTCTTTCTTAAAAAAATCCGAAGAATAAACACTACGCTTCGAATCAAACATTTAAAATTATAAACGTTTATAATTTTATGTTTTTAAAATAACACACATAGATTGTATTGTCAATAGTTCTTTGTCAGATTTTTTATTTTTATAATATTTGGTTATCTGTTTTTGTCTAAGTTTCACAAACAGGTATCCCCTCTTATATCGCATACTGACTGCCGAACAACAAGCTCTCCTCTTAGACGGGCGGGAGGAGCAGGGCTGTTGCCAGCTATACATTCAAGGAGATAATCCACACCTCCCTTAGCCATCACATCCTCCGGCTGACGAAAACTGGTGAGAGGCGGCATCATAAGTGAGGCCATTGAAATATCATCATAGCCGGTAACCGAAAAATCTCCGGGGATCGAAAGTCCGCAATCACTAGCCGCACTATATGCGCCAAAACACAGCATATCATTGGCTGCTATTAAAGCAGTGGGTCTGTCCCTGCCTTCAAGTACCTTCCGTATCCTCATATAGGAATCCTGTATGTCCTTTATATCAAAAATAAACTGCTTGGCGCATTGTTCCAACCCATGTTCTCTCAATGCCTCCATGGTACCCTCAAACCTCTCCTGATAAATCTGATTCTCAAAGCCCAGGTAAGCAGCGCAGATATTTTTATGGCCCTTTCCGATTACATATTTCGTCACTGTATATGCTCCATAAAAATTATCACTGGGAATACAATTTGCAATTCCTTTAAAGCTTCTATTCAGGAATACATACGGAATACCGGCATTATCAAACCCACGAAAATGCTCTATATGCCTTGAACAGGGCAATATAATCACACCATCCACATTCCGCTTTTTAAGGGTATCAACCAGACGCTTCTCCTTATTTAAATCTTCATTGGAATTACAGAGCAAAATCATATATCCCTTTTTTTCTGCATATTCCTCAATGCTCTTAGCTACCTTTGGATAATATGGGTTGGTAATATCCGGTACAATTAACCCCAATGTATCTGTACTTCCTATCTTAAGGCTTCTGGCCGAATAATTTGGCTTATAATCCAGCTCCCTGACCGCGGACAATACCTTTTCCATGGTCTTCGGTGTGATATTTTCTTTATTTGCAAGGGCACGGGACACCGTACAGATAGATACCCCAGCCAGTTTTGCAACATCCTTAATCGTTGCCATCTTCCATCCCCCAAATTGTAAACGTTTATAATTAAACACTACCATTTGTTTCTTAAACTGTCAAGAATTTCCCTGCTGTGGGGGGGATATTTTATATTGAACTATTTTATTGTTCAAAAAGGCCGTCCCGAAATTGCCAAAATCTCAAACCGGCATTTTCAGGACAGCCTGTTATAAAATTATATGTATCACGCCTCTACACGGCCCCAAACTTCTCCTGAGCATCCAGCACATACTGCACATAGAAGGCAGCTCCGTTCACCAGAGCATCCTCATCCAGATCAAAGCGTTCATTATGAAGGGAATAGCAGCAATCCTTTGACTCGTTGCGGCATCCTACAAAAGCGTAAACCCCTGGAAATTTTTCCAGAAAGTAGGAAAAATCCTCACCGCCCGGCGTGCCTGCATATTTTACCAGTCCCTTGTCGCCCAGGATTTTCCTGACGGACTCCGCCGCAATCCCGCTGCAGTACTCGTCATTGATCGTTGCCGGGATATCAGAATAATAGTCAAACTCATATTCAGCCCTGTAAGCTTCACAGGTGCTCTTTATGATACGCTCAATCATACCCGGCAGTTCCTTCTGGAGCTTGGGATTGAAGGTGCGCACCGTACCGCTGAGCTCAGCTGTCTCGGCAAAAACATTGGCCATGGTACCGGAATGGAAGGTACAGATGCTGACCACCACCGTATCCATGGGGCTGGTCTCCCGGCTGGCAATACTCTGAAGGGCATCCACTACCTTTGCCCCCACATAAATGGGATCCACCGCGTACTGGGGCATGGCGCCGTGTCCGCTTTTCCCGATAATCTTAATATTCATGAAGGAAGCCGATGTATAGCGGGGACCTGGATCCACGGAGATGGTGCCGCTCTCCAGGTACGGGAATATGTGCATGCCCGCCACCGTATCCAGCTTTCCCACCTTTCCGGACTCCAGCACCTTTACCGCGCCGTTGGTCAGTTCCTCCGCCGGCTGGAAGATAAGTTTTACCGTGCACTTAAGCTCATCCTGATGTTCTGCCAGAACCCTGGCCGCTGTCAGAAGCATGCTGATATGTGCGTCATGTCCGCAGGCGTGCATGACGCCCTGGTTCTGGGAACAGTAGGGAAGATTCTTAACCTCCCGGATGGGAAGCGCGTCGATATCGCAGCGCAGGCCAATCACCGGCTGGTCCTCTTTTCCTTTCAGGGTGGCAATGGTGCCGGTTCCCGCCACCTCCTCATAAGGAATCCCCATCCCGGCAAGTTCATCCCGGATCCGTCCTGCTGTCTCCACCTCCTTCCAGCTCAGCTCCGGATGCTTATGGAATTCCCGCCGCATACTGACGGCATAATCATGATATTTCCCAACTTCTTCTATTACGTTCACAGTCAAAATCCTTTCTTACTAAATTTCTTCTTACAGGATTGCCCTTTTTTATATACCTTTTTATATCCCCTCTTATATACCCTTTTATATGCCCTTTTATATGCCTTATTTATACCTTTTTATTTTACCTGCTTCACAGGTACGCCGGTTAAAACGGACCATAACCAATCTGAACAGCCACAAACAGAAAGATTAACTGCAGAATCAGGAAAAGTCCATGTAAAGGCAGGATAAACTTATACCAGCTCTTTAACGGTACCTTGCCAAGCGACAGGTAGATAAGCAGCGTTCCGTTGGTAAACCAGAAGGTATTGGATATACCGTCGCCAAACTGGAACGCCAGTACGGCTGTCTGCCTTGTAATATGCAGCATATCAGCCAATGGAACCATAATTGGCATGACCGCGGTGGCCTGTCCTGAGCCTGATGGAATCAGGGCATTGACAAAGAAATTTACAATGAACATGCCCACCGTGCTCACATAAGCGGAGGCGCTGCGCATCAGATTGGAAAGCCCGTGTACCAGAGGGTCCACCAGACCGCCGTTTGTCATGGTCCACTGGACCGCTCTGGCCACACCAATGATCAGGGCGCCGCTGAAGGCTCCTCTTGCGCCGTCAAGTACCATATTAATGCCATCGTCCAGATTCACCCGGTTGATTGCAGCAGACACAATACCGCCAATCATGAAGGTGGCTGCCATTTCCGTATATGACCAGCTCAGATTCAGGATACCGTAAATCGTTACAAGGATGGAGATGGTCAGGGAAATAACTGAAACCTTTTTGGGAAGGTCAAACTTAAGGCCCGGATCAACCGGAATGCGCAGGGAGGACGTGTCCACATCCTTCACAAGGCTCTTGGACGGATCTGCCTTCACCTTTTTTGCATACCGCATAACCCATACCAAGCTAAGTATCCACACGCAGACCAGTGCCGCAATCCTCAGCTCCCATCCGGAGAACATGGGCAGCTCGGCAATGGTATGGGAAATTCCTACTGTGTACACATTAAAAGGCGCAACCGCAAAGCTGATCAGACAGGCAAATCCGGATATGGCCATTCCGACCAGTGAGTCATACCCAAGGGAGAGGGCCAGGGATACGATAATGGGTACAAAGGGAATGATGTGCTCACTCCATCCCAGGATACCTCCGAAAATGAAAAACACAATCATTACAATTGCTATGATTACCTGGCTGCTCATCCTCTCGGAAGCCTTTAAAACACTGTTGATTGCAGCGCCTACCGTATTGGTCCTTTTGTAAATCTCCACAATACCGCCAATCAGCATGACACAGAACATCATATTGGCCGAGGCTGTCAGGCCTTCCGGAATGGACCGGAATATGTTAAAAAACGATACGGGCGTGCGCTCCGTGGCATGATAGCTGTCTGCCAGGACCCGTGTGACCCCGTCCACGGTTTCACGGTCATAGGCTCCCGGTATCACAAAATAAGATACGATTGCGCAGGCAAGTACCATCAGTACAAGCGGCACAAACGGATTCAAAGGCTTGTTTGCTTTTTGCTTATCTTTCGTCATTGTTTTCCCCTTTCCCTGGCAGGAATTTAAAAATAGCGTATGATATTCTCCACCAGTTCCAACATTTTCTTTACGTCCTCAATTACAACATACTCTCTTGCACTGTGTGAATGATAGATATTAAAGCCAATGGGCACGGTCCTGATTCCCAGCTGGTTTGTGCAGGTGGCATCCAGGACTCCAAATGACCTGGCCGGTATCATGGAAAGCCCGGACCTGCTGTAGATGGAAGCCAATCGTTCCAGCATATCTGTATTTTCACTGAAATCTGTTTCCGGAACATCCTCCTCTTCCCTGATATTGCATTTGCACCCCATGCGCTCAGCCGTCTCCTCCGCCTTACGGCGGATCCTATCCCGAATCTCCTGCTTGATATCATTGCCAAAGCAGCGGATTTCCACATCAAACCGGGCGTATTTGGGCACTGCATTGGACGGCGAGAGGGATACCAGATCAAATACATTGATGCTCAGGTTATCGTTCAGCCTGCCAACAGGTATCTGGTGAATGATTTCCACTGCTGTCAGCAGGGCATTGACCCCCGGCTCCTCATTGCGGATAACATGGGCGGCGCGCCCAATCAGTTCCACATTCATATAAAGCCTGGCAGGTGTGCGTGTCAATACCTCCCCTGTCACGTAGTGGTCGATGACAATTGCCTCCTCGCTCTCTATCCTGGAATAGTCCGCATATTTTGCTCCGTGGAGCCCCAGCTCCTGGCACACGGTAAACAAAAGCTCTATGGGGCGGTTTATTTCTCCCTCCTGCATAAGCCGCTCCACAGCCTCCATGACCACCGCGATGGCCAGCTTGCCGTCAGCCCCCAGTACGCTGCTGCCTTTACTCCTGATGCACCCGCCTTCCACACAGACCTCCACTTGATTGCTGGGCGCAGCCGTATCCAGATGGAATACGAACAGAAAAGGGGTTTTACCGGACCTGCCCGGAATTCTGGCCAGGATATTCCAGCCGTCGGTCACCACCTCATTGCCCAGCTCCTGGCGCTCAAACGGAATCCCCATTCCGGCAAGCTCCTGCTCCATATATTCACAAAATGCCTTTTCATTATGGGATTCGCTTGCGCACTCCGCATAACGTATAAACCGCGAAACTGTCCTGTCTACGTTTCTCCCTCCTTCCATTCCTTACCCTGCAGGCTGTATTTTCCTCGCAGGCTGCATTTTCCCCACAGGCTGCATTTTCCCCACAGGCTTCATTTTCCCCACAGGCTGCTTGTTACAAGTGATACCATTTTATCATTTAGGTATGTGAAAAACTATTGTTTAAACCATGTAAGTTTTATTCCGTTTTTTGTTTAAATGCACAAATTTCCATGTATATATTGCGTATTTTACAGGATTTATTATAATAAATGAAAAAGAGGGCAATGAATAACGGCCCCGGACGGCCTGCAAGGAGGTAACCTGTGATTGATAATAAGATTATGTATGAAATTATAGAAAAACTGCACGAAAGCTTTTCTGCTTCCATCAGTATCTGCGATGTAAGCGGGCGCGTCATTGTGTCCACGGATTCTTCCTGCATGGGCGAGATGAATCTGCTTGCCATAGAGGCCCTTAATATAAATTCCAAGGTAACCGTGTCCATGGACAGCAAGATTCAAAAGGCAGGCGCGGCCATGCCTCTGCGTTTTCAGAAAAGCCGGATGGGCGCCGTGGTTCTCCAGGGCGCAGGTTCCTCCAGCTCCCAGCTGGCTGAACTGCTGAGCAAGACCATTGAACTATTGTATGAAGAACTTATCCTTTCCAAGAAAAAACAAAACCGGACCCAGGAGCGGGACCAGTTTCTCTATGAATGGCTGCACCTGCAGTCCGATTATACGGAAAATTTTATAAAGCGAGGGGAGCATCTGGGTATTGATATCACAGGAAACCACACCATAATCCTGATGGAGCGCAAACAGGACGACCTCTTTACGTCCACCTCCATCATTCAGAACCTTTTAGACGATCGTGATATCCTGCTTCCCCTCTCCCAGGACCAGAACCTGATTATCCTGAAGGAGAATGAGCATTTTGAAAAAAAATATAACCGTGTAATTGCCGCCGGACATAACTGCCATACCGGCATCTGTTCCGGCAGCGCCCACCTTCACACAGCGTATCAGGCTGCCCTTGAAAGCCTTAAGCTGGGTAAAATACTGTTTCCAGACGAGCATCTCCACTGCTTTGAGAAGATGAAGCTGGCAATTGCGCTGTCTAAAACCCCCATTCCCGGACTGGAGGACTCCTTTTCCCTTCTTGTCGCAAAGGGCAGAAACGCCCAGCTGGCCGATACGGCCATAACCTATATACGGCTGAACGGCGATATTCAGAAAATCTGCGACAAACTCCATATCCACCGCAACAGCATCCCCTACCGCATCCGCCGCATCCATGAAATCTGCGGCCGTAACCTGATGGATTACTATGACATGCTCTGTCTTTATGCGTCGTTCATACGGTATGCCGGGAAGGAAGCGGATATACAGTAGCGGGAAGGGCAGAGGCAGGTACTGGTCAGGCACTGGGCAGGCACTATGGCAAGTGCTATGGCAAATGCTATGGCAGCTCCTCCAGCATGTCTTTTACGCATTCAATAAATTTTTTCATGGCAGGTGACGCCTCCTTCCATGACGGAACTCCGATTCCAAGAGAGACAAACTGGGGAGGGTCAAAGGGCAGGGTGACCACATCTCCGGACCAGCTGAGGGTAATGAGCCTGTTGTTCAGGCTCATGCCCAGTCCGGCCTCCACCATACAGTAGGTGGTATATGCATCTGCTGTAGAAAAGCGTATGTCCGGCGTCAGATGTCTGGACCCAAGAAGGCGGTCGATTTCCGTATCCTGGTTAGGCATGGTTATGATAAACGGTTCGTTTTCCAGGGCGCACAGCGGAAATGATGCCTCCCCTGCCCCGGGGTGATTCTTCGGAAGCCAGGCCAGCAGCTCGTCCTGGCGAATGGGAATCCAGTCGCAGATTGTCCCGGCGGCAGGCTCAGCAAAAAAGCAGCAGTCAACGGACATCTCGTTCAGCCACCGTGTCATCTCACGGTTTCCACCCTCCTTCATGTTAATCCTGACATTGGGATACAACTGCCGGAACCGCTTCAATATGGGCGGCAGCCACATGGCTGAAACGCTGTAGTAGCTTCCAATGGTCAGGGCGCCGCTTAAAATGCCGCGGATATCCGCCCCTATCTCCAGGGCATGGTTATGGGCACGGACAATCTCCCGGAAAGCCGGAATCATCGCCTTACCGTTTTCCGTGGGAGACACGCCTTTTTTTGTTCTTATAAAAAGCGGGAACCCGACCTCCTCCTCCAGGGCGTTAATCATCCGTGTGATTCCGGACTGTGTATATCCCAGGAAAACACCGGCTGCAGTCAGACTTCCATGGTCAATGGCCGCCAGAAAGGCTTCGCATTTCGTAACATCCATATCTTTCTCCATCCATGATTATTTGTCATGGTTAATATGATAAATCAGGTTTTGTGTCATACATGAAATCATTGTACAATAGTGCCAATGACATGTCAAACACAATAAAAACATATTACGTTCGGTGTGGGAAAGGATGACTCTTTGAGAGAGTTCTCTCCCGGAAAGTGCCATTATCTTCACACACCGGAGATAAGAAAAGAGGATAACGAAATGGAACTTTGTATGCACAGCAGGCCTTCTTTTGCTTCCGATTATATGGAAGGCGCCCATCCGGCTATTCTGGCCCGCCTTATGGAGACAAACATGCTTAAGACCCAGGGATATGGAAGCGACCCCTTTTCCCAATCAGCCCGTGAAAAAATCCGCGCAGCCTGCGGCTGTCCGGATGCCGAAATACATTTTCTCGTAGGAGGCACACAGACCAACGCCACTGTCATACGCGGACTCCTTCACTCCTATGAAGGTGTAATTGCAGCCGGGTCCGGACACATCAGCGTCCATGAGGCCGGCGCAATTGAGCTGGGAGGACATAAGGTGCTGACTCTGCCCCATGTGTCAGGAAAACTCAGGGCAGCGGATATCGAAGGCCTGATTGGGGATTACAGAAAAGACGCAAACAGCGGACATATGGTCATGCCCGGCATGGTTTACATCTCACAGCCAACGGAATACGGTACGCTGTATTCGCTCAGTGAACTCCGGGAGATCAGCAGCGTGTGCCGCAAAAACGGTCTTCCGCTGTTCCTGGACGGCGCGCGGCTGGCCTATGCTCTATCCTGCCCCTGTAATGAGGTATCCCTCAAGGATATAGCCAGGCTCTGCGATGTGTTCTATATCGGCGGAACCAAATGCGGGGCCTTGTTTGGAGAAGCGGTTGTGATAACGCAGCAGAACCTGATCCCCCATTTCTTCACCGTCATTAAGCAGAACGGCGCCCTTCTCGCCAAAGGCAGAATGCTGGGCATACAGTTTGACACCCTTTTTGAAGATGACCTTTACATGAAAATCGGCGCTTCCGCTATAGCGGCCGCCGACCAAATCAGGGATACCCTGACAAAATGCGGATACCGCCTGTTCCTCGATTCACCCACAAATCAGGTATTCATTGTAATGGAAAATGAAGCCGCCGCCCAACTGGCCCGGAAAGCAGAGATTACCTTATGGGAGAAATATGATGACACTCACACCATGGTGCGTTTCGTAACGGATTGGGCAACCCAGCAAAGGGATGTGGACATGCTGGTTGAGATACTGGAACAGGAATGTAATCCCACGCTGGCCTGTGTTTCATAGAGGGCGCTGCACCACAGGCAGGTCTAAGTTTTCTTTGAGAATAAAAACGCGCTCCCAGGGCGGGAATATTCGGAAGATTCCCGCCCTCCCCTCCTTGCCTTTTCATTGGAGAATTTCACATTTTTGTCATCTGCCCCCTCTCAATTCATTTCTCATTCCATTGACCGGCTCAATAAATTGCTCCATAATGATTTCTCAGCATTCCTGAACATGTTCCCCTCTCAGATACCATGCTGTCTTAGCGCTTTCCTCCAGTTCCTCCAAGCCGTAAAAGGCATCAAGAATCGTCCTGCCTGCCACTACAGGACCATGCTGTTTCAGAAGATAAGCATCACTATTCATTATCCGTTCTTCCATATAGCCAAAAAGCTCCTGGCTTCCCGGCTTTGCATAGGGGATTATCCCTACGGTTCCCACTTTCATTTTAAGGTACGGAGTGTAGGCCGGTATCACATCTGTTTTCTTTTCATGTTCCAGACAGGACCACAGGACAGAATAAAAACTGTGTGTATGTACCACCCCTTTCATTTCCGGCTTGTACCGGTAAATCATAGCGTGAAGCGGATATTCCTTGCTGGGTTTTATCCCCTCCACGTGTGTACCATCCAGCAAAAGTGTAGAGAACTGTTCTTTTTCCAGAGTTCCAAAGCTGGTACCGCTTCCGGAAATATAGATAAAATCCCCTATCCTGATACTGATGTTTGCAGTTGATCCGCTCACCTTTCCCCTTTCAAACAGGGAATGTGCAATCTCTACTGCTGTCTCCAACTGACGCTCTGTGATGATATCCATATCTATCCCTCCAATTCCTTCACTGCCCGGCTAAAAAAATCCTCCTGGCCAAAATTTCCTGATTTCAGTACCAGACGCATTCTGGTATCCTCCAGTGGAACCATCACCGGTACACCTGGCGCGATGCTGTGGCCAATCCAGAACCCTTGGTATCCCAGGCGCTGGATAACCGCGCCTGATGTCTCACCGCCTGCCACGATAAGCCTTCGGTACCCGCTTCCTGCTGCCCTTGCCGCCAGTTCTGCCGTCAGCTGCTCCAGCATAAAGGAAATTTTTTCTTTTCCTTCTTCCTGAATCTTTCTCACCTGCTCCGGGCTGTCCGAGCTGTATACTAACATATTTTCACCCGGATGCATCTTAACAATATTCCATACATGCTCTGCTGTTTCCTCTCCTCTAAGAACACGCCCCGCATCTATCCTATAGCACGGATACCCGCCTTTTTCATAACTGCGAATCTGTCTCAGCGTTGCCTCAGAACAACTCCCTGCCAGAAGTAAGGCTTCCTGCCTGCTGCATGCCTTCTCTTTTCCATATTCTTCCTCTTTATCACACACTTTCTCTCTGCCACATGCTTCCTCTTTACCGCATGCTTCTCCGCTCACATCCACATCTGCATCCCGGTCAGCCATGGCTTTCTCTGCCAACAGCCTTCCCACATGCTCTGCAAGCCCGGAACCACCGGTATAAAATATAATATCGCAAAACTCCCGGGCAATCTCCTTTCCATGAGATTCCTCATAATAATCCGGTATCAGATAGCAATGCCCTTCCTGCCTGCATAGAGTTTCCTGTTCCTTTTTCCATTGTTCTTTCGTCTTTCCCGCCATGCTGATTCCTTTATACCGGCTCTGCATTTCAATCAGCCGTCCAAGTTCCGACTCCCGCATGGGAGTCAGGGGATGATTCCGCATGGAGCTTTCCTCCAAAAGGACACCATTGACATAAAGCTTTCCTTTCTCTACTGTCCTTCCATTGACCGGAAGCGCGGGACACAGTATTGTATATGGGTAACCAAACTTTTCCATCACGGCATCCGCCACCGGTCCAATGTTCCCTTCCTTAGTGGAATCAAAGGTAGAACAGTATTTAAAATACAGCTTCCGGGCGCCCTCCTGAAGCAGCCACCCAAATGCCCGGAGGGAATCAGCTACCGCCTGCTCCCTGTCCTGGGTTCTGGATTTTAACGCAATTACAACGGCCTGGGTCCCCTCAGCCACTGTATGACTGTCATCAGGAATCCCATTGTACAGGACAGTCACGAGTCCTGCTTTTACAAAAAAGGATGCCACATCACCTGCTCCTGTAAAATCATCCGCAACACAGCCAATATAAAATTTATTTTTCATACTCTCACCCTCCGCTCATTGTTTTTTGTTAAATATAGAGCCCGCAAGCTTACGGACTCTATACACCTGATTTCTATTCATTTCTTGCTTTATCCACAAGTTCAATGATGGGCGCGCACATATCATACTCATCATACATAACGGCCGTTGCCTTCTTAAACTCCTCCAAATCCGGCCGGCATATAGTTACCCCCATATCCTCAATCTGCTTCATACATTCCGTTTCCTGTTCTTTTATGATGCTGCGGCTCTTTAACTTGATTTCCTCACCGGCCTCCTGAATAATCTGTTTCAGCTCATCCGGATAGGACTGATATTCTTCCTCATTAAAATAGAAAGAGCCTTCGTAAGCAACATGGTCGGTCATAACACAGTACGGCGCAACCTCGTAAAACTTCAGGCTGAGGGTCAGCGCAATATCATTTTCCTGCCCCTGTACCACACCGGTCTGAATGGATGTGTACACCTCGCTTAAGGACATGGGAATTGGGGCCGCGCCAAGGCATTCCCAGATTCTCACATAGCCGGGGATATTGGGCACGCGTATCTTAAGCCCCTTCAGGTCGGCCATGGATTCAACCGGAACCGTGCTGGCCAATTCCCGGTTCATTCCATCAATAACAGACACCAGACGGAAGCCGCTCTGCTCTGCCACCATATCGGATACCTCGTCAAAATGATTATCCCAGAACCTGTATTGATGTTCCTTGTTGTCATACAGGAAGGGGAGACACCATACATTGAAAATATCATCCACAGCGCTCAGGGAACTGACACCATCCATAACAATATCAATATTTCCCATTTCCAGGCCTTCCAGGGCATCCACCAGCCCTCCCAGCTGTCCGGATGCAAATACCTCCCCTGTCACCTTTCCGCCTGTCTTTTCCTCCACAATATCCAGGAATTCCTGTGAGAGCTGGGTCATATAGTAATCACTGCTCTCTGTGGTTGCCAGTTTCCAGTGGTAAGAATAGTCCTCTCCGCCTTCAGATGCTTTTTCCTCATCTTCTGTCTTTGCCTCAGCCGCTGCCTGATTCCCAGAGGACGGTGCCTCTGCCTTTTTTCCTCCAGCCGTTTTGCAGCCTGTCAGCATGGATACTGTCATTGCAGCCATAAGAACCATTGAAATCAATTGTTTCTTCAAACCTTAATCCTCCTATTCTAATTAAACATTGAACGGTGCCACACAGTTACATTTCCAGCAACATAGTTACATTCCCAAGATGCCCGGAAGCCAGAGAGAGAGTGGTTCCACATATGTGATGACTGCAAGGGCAGCGAAACCCGCAATCAGAAATGGGATGGACGCCTTTACCTCCTCCTCAAAAGGAATCTCCGCAATGGCTGCTGCAATATATTGGTTTTCCCCTACTGGCGGTGTCGTAAGACCCAGCGCCAGATTTACTACCATTATAATCCCAAAGTGGACCGGGTCCACCCCCAGGGAGGTCGCAATCGGCAGTAATATAGGAGTAACTATCAGAATACCCGCTACAGATTCTATGAACATGCCAATAAAAATGAATATCAGATTTGCTACCAACAGGAAGATATACTTATTGCCGGCAATGGCGCTGATGGCTTTCCCCAGAAGGCTGGATACACCTGCGCTGGTCAGCAGCCAGCTGAATGCGCCGGACGCGCCTACCACGATCATGACAAGAACCGTATTCACGATAGCGCCGCCCATAATATTTCCAATATTTTGTAAATTTATTTCCTTATACCAGAAAGCTCCCGCTAAAAATCCGTAGGTGGCTGCCACCGCACCGGCTTCTGTAGGCGTGAAAATACCTCCGTAAATGCCCCCCAGAATGATAGTCGGCACCAGAAGTGCTGGTATTGCGTCCAGAAACGCCGTCCCCAGCTCCTTAAAGGTGAATGTGTTCATCTGGCTGATTTTTCTCTTTTTTGCCTGGTATGCGATTGTTACCATCAAGAAAAGGGCCAGCACAATTCCCGGAACGATCCCGGCCATGAACAGCTTACCGATGGACGTGGATGAGCAGACACCGTACATAATCATGGTAATACTGGGCGGGATAATAACACCCAAAGCGCCTGCAACCGCCTGGATACCAGCTACAAAATCCGCAGGATATCCGCGCTTCTTCATCTCTGGAATCAATGTGGAACCGATAGCTGCTGTGGTCGCTGCGGCAGAGCCGGACAGTGCGCCGAAAAATGCAGAGGCTACCACGATTACATGGGCCAGACCTCCTGCCATCCAGCCCACCAGGCAATCTGCCAAACGCACGATTCGTTTGGACATTCCCCCCACCTCCATCAGCTTTCCGGCCAGCATGAAGAAGGGGATAGCCATAAGAGTAAAGGAGTCAACAGAAGCATACGTTCTCTGGGCTAATGTGGCCACCTTCATCCCACTGCCAAGCATTATAAGTGCGGTAGGCAGTCCTATGGAGACAACCAGAGGGACGTTCAGAAACAGTAAAAGCAGCAGAAGTGAAAACAAAATTAAGGTTACGGTCAAAGAAGACATTTATGCATTTCCCCCTTCCTCTTGTGTATCTGTACTGTGGTATGCCTTCAAGCCTTCCTTCACTGCAAAAATACAGCAGGACAAGCCACAGTATACCAGAGAGATGAGCGTGATTGCATAAGGTACTTGTGTAATCGGGTATGTCTGTCCTTTACTGATTGTCATTTTCATATATGAAGCCGCAGATACCCCCAACAGGCCGAAGTACACAATCATAAACATCATGGCGGCAATATCAGTAATCCTTCTTCCCTTTTTCTTAAACAGCTTTTTTACAAAGAAATCCACCCGGATCAGACCGCCGTTTTTAAAAGCATAGCTGGCACCGGCAAATGTAGCCCACACAAGCATCCAGCGGGCCACTTCCTCGGTCCATGACAGAGGATTGCCCATAAGCCGGAAAATGATTTGTATAAGGATTACAACAATCATTGCCACCAATACAACAGAAGAAACTATCAGGTCAAAATGGAACTTTTTCATATCCGCTCCTCCTTACCATTACAGAAACCTGTGCTCTGCCTCCAGCACAGCCGTTTTCAGGATATCCACTGCAAAGTCCATCTCCTCCTCATCCAGAATCAAGGGCGGGGAAATCTGCAGCGCTTCCCCTGCAATGCCATCTGCGGTCCCTGTCACGCCTGAACTGATTAACAGCCCATGGTCAAAACAGTATCCCGCTAAAAAGCCGGACACATTTTTCTCCGGGTCAAAGGGCTCTTTCTTCTCCCGGTCCATCACCAGTTCAACACCAATCAGCATACCGACCCCTCGTATATCTCCAATCAACGGTGAATCACCTAAGGCTTCCTTTAATTTTCCCAGGAATACTTCCCCTTCTTTTGCCGCCCTCTCCACCAGGTTGTTATTTACGGTATAGGAAAGAACTGCGCTGGCTCCTGCACAGACCAGAGGATTCCCGGCAAACGTAAAGCTATGTATCAGATTTTTACTGCCCTTCTCAAACGCGTCCACCACCTTCTTATGAGCAATGACCGCTCCAATGGGCACATATCCGCCTCCCAGACCTTTGGCCACGCTGATCAGATCCGGCACAACGCCAAAATGGTCCATAGCAAAATTCTTTCCAGTCCTTCCAAAGCCGGTAATAACCTCGTCCACACAAAACAGAACGTTGTATTTATCACAGATTTCCCGGATTCGCTTCATATATTCTATGGGAGGCATGGTAGCACAGGATGTGGTTCCCACAATAGGCTCTATCAGAAATGCCGCCACCGTATCCGGACCCTCATATTTAATAATGCGTTCCAGCTCCTCGGCACAGGGCAGCCCGCATTCCGGATACGACAGCCCGTATGGACAGCGGTAACAATTACACTGTGCGATATGGGGCATCTTCATCAGGTAATTATCATATTTCTCCCTCCAGGATGGCCTTCCTCCATATGTCAGGGTAGCGATTGTATTTCCATGGTAGCTCTGCCAGCGGCTGATAATTTTATATTTTCCCGGTCTGCCTGCCTCTATCTGGTACTGCCTCGCAATCTTGCCCATGGATTCCACGGCCTCGGAACCTCCGGAGCAGAAAAATACCTTATCCATACCTTCAGGTGACAGTTCAATAATCTGATGGGACAGACGCTCCTTCGCCTCGCTGGTAAAAGTTCCGCCATACACATAGGAAACATTGGAAGCCTGCTGATACATGGCGTCAATAACCTCTTTTATACCCTGGCCAATATTGGTAACTGCTATCCCGGCCGCACAGTCCAGATATTTTTTTCCGTCCGTGTCATAAACCCAGGACCCCTCTGCCCTTTCTACACACTTGTACTTCTTGTCCAGATTCGCATAGAATACATTACTCATACCTACCTTTACCTCCTTGAAATGTTAAATCTAAAATTTCACATTGTGTAAAAACAAAAATGTAAATTCTGTCTCATGCATATTTACATTTTTGTAATTTTATTTAATTAATCTCATCAAAGCAATCCATAATTTCATTCTTTGTATTACGGATATCCTGTGCAATTAACTCAATGCACTTATCCAGCAGATGCCGCCTTAATGCCTCAATCAGTTGGCAGTGTATCTTGATTTCATAATGAAATTTTTCCAGCGGCGCACTATTCACATTGTATGTAATATGGAGTATGCGTATCCGTTTCGTTAAATCAATCAGATTCTTGATTTCATCCCCTATGATTTTTGGACATAAATCAATCAGGTATTCGTGGAATCTCATTTCTATGTCAAAAAAATCCTCTACCAGCCGCTTCTTGGCATCCAATCCCCCATCTGGTTCAATATTCAGAAGTTTCCTGAATTCATCTCCAAAACCGTCAAGCACCTGCATGTCCGCAATACTTATGACCTCCCGTATTACCTGGCTCTCCAGTGCCTCGCGGAAATTAAAAATGCAGCTTAGTTCCTCCTTGCTCAGCTCCCTTACATAGCTTCCGCTTCTGGGATTAATGATAACATACCCATCCTTATTCAGAGATTTCAGGGCATTGGTCACCGGGGTACGGCTGACTCCCAGAGAATTACTCAGGAAATCCACATCCAGCTTCTCATTGGGCTTGAGCTCATTATTAATTATTTTCGCTTTAATCTCTTCATATATCAGCTCATTCAAGCTGCTGTATTTTACTTTATTAAACATGTTCCTCGCTTACTGATATCTAAAATTTTAGTTTGTAAATTTATAATAATGCAATATTGGATGTTTGTCAACTAAATATTTTTACATCTCATACTTGACAAACAATACTTATCAGAATATAATTTTTATAAAATCTGAAATTTTACATTTTACATTTCTTATTCATGAAAGGAGGATACGAATGTCAGACACATATGACCCTTATCAGGATGTGCTCCAGATTATCGAGGATTGTGCGAAAGCGTGTGGGTATGAGAGGGATGATTATATCGCCCTGGCCTATCCTGAGAGAGAACTTAAGGTAGCCATACCCATTGAGATGGATGATGGATCCATCCAGGTTTTTGAAGGCTACCGTGTGCAGCATTCCACGTCACGCGGCCCTGCCAAAGGAGGAATCCGCTACCACCAGGATGTCAACATAAATGAGGTAAAAGCATTAGCTGCCTGGATGACCTTTAAGTCCGCGGTAGTGGACATTCCCTTTGGCGGAGGAAAAGGCGGTATCAAGGTGGACCCGTCCACTCTGAGTATTCATGAGCTTCGCAGACTTACCCGCCGCTATACTTCCATGATAGCTCCCATCATTGGTCCGCAGCAGGATATACCGGCACCGGATGTAGGAACCAATCCAATTGTCATGGGTTGGATTATGGATACCTACAGCATGCTGAACGGTCACTGTATACCGGGTGTCGTGACAGGAAAGCCCTTGGAGCTGGGCGGAGCTGTTGGCCGAAAAGAAGCCACGGGGCGGGGTGTGATGTTCACTGTACATAATTTGATTCGCGCTCTGGACCTGGATATCTCATCCTGTACCGCCGCCATTCAGGGATTTGGTAATGTTGGAAGTACCACAGCCCGGCTTCTGTATGAATCCGGCGTCCGTATCCTGGCTGTAAGCGATGTCTCAGGAGGAGTATTCTGTGAAAGTGGTCTTCCGATAGTAAAGATTCTGGAATTCTGCAAATCCGGAGCTCTGCTTAAGGAATATGCGGTCAAAGACAGCTCTGTGACCTTCCTGTCCAATGATAAGCTGCTGGCACTTCCTGTAACATTTCTGATTCCCGCTGCCCTGGAGAATCAAATCAACCGTACCAATCTGGAAACAATCCATGCCCAATACATCGTGGAAGCTGCCAACGGCCCGGTGTCCATGGAAGCCGATGCCCTCCTGCATGATAAGGGAATCCTCATTGTTCCTGATATCCTGGCCAATGCGGGCGGTGTGGTTGTCTCCTATTTTGAATGGGTGCAGAATATCCAGGAAATGTGGTGGACCGAAGAAAAGGTGAACCAAACCCTGGAGGAAAAGATGGGTGCCGCTTTCTCTGATGTTTGGGAAACTGCAAAAATACGCCGTATTTCCCTGCGCAAGGCGGCTTACCTCATTGCTGTCAAAAGGGTAATAGATACGAAAAAACTGAGAGGAATCTGGCCTTAATATGGGCATTCTTATTACATCATAAAGGGCGCGGTCAGCCTGCTGGTATAAATCCTCAAAATTTGCCCCGTCCCCGGGGGATAGGGCGATACCGATGCCGGCCGTGACACAGCATCTTTACGCGGGCTTTAGCACTCCCATGAAGGTGTGATTGCTGCCAATATGGGACTCTGTATTTCCTCACAGATACAGCCCGGCTATATAATGGACAGATTATAAAGCCCCCAATCCCGAAACCATAAATACCGTTTTAATTGCAAATACCAGAATCTTGTCCTATAATTGTCATATAATACGGGTTAAAAACCAGGAAGTAATCTGTCTTTGTGTTTATAATAGAGTTTCTATGGGGTTATCGCATCTGGAGCAGGCGGTAAAGGTTTCAAGCTTTTGAACACTGTGCGTCATTCACACCGATTGCCCAACCATATATTAAACTTTTAGTATTATTAGGAGAGACGAAAATGGGCTTGATATACGATGGCTTGATGTATGAAAGAATATATGAAATATTAAAGGACCGGATTGAATCCGGAGTGTTACCCGCTGGCACCAAACTTCCGTCACGGGATAATTTATGCAGGGAATTTGGAACATCGGCTAAAACCATCCGCCGCGTGTTATCCATGCTGAAGGAAAATGGATTGATTGAGACACACCAAAGAAAGCGTCCCGTTGTAAGTTTCCATCAGCAAACCAGGCGTCCAATGATAAATCTTGCATTGAAGAGAGTAGATACCTCAATTACCGATGAGGTTCTAAAAACAGGAGTTTTATTGGGGTATCCATTGATTGAAAATGGAATTGCTCTCTGCAAACAAGAAGACTTTATAATTCCCCGGAAAATCGTGGAAAATATGGATATTAATAACTCCGCAGAGTTCTGGCGGTTAGCCAAACAGTTTCAGAGGTTTTTTATCAGACGAAATGAAAATGATTTAAGCCTGCGTGTAATGGATAGTCTGGGGCTTGCGGAGTTAAGACCTCTGCAAGACAATTTAGAAATCAGGACCAGGTTTTATGAACAAATGCAGGAGCTGATGAGGGTTATTGAAAACAGAGGGGATACTGATAGTGTCCATTTCGATGACCTGTCCGGAATGTACGGGCTCACATATGGAAGCGAACCTGCCTTCGATGTTCCTGTGGACTCCGCGGCTGTACTTGGCAGAAAGCAGCTGGAAAAGCTCTTACTAAGAGAAGAAGTAAGATATTCAGCTGTTTATATGGATCTTTTGGGTCTTATCACCATGGGACGTTACCAGCCAGGAGACAAGCTCCCAACTCATAATGAATTGCAGAAACTTTATAATGTGAGTGTGGATACTACTCTTAAAGCAATACAGATTTTGCAGGAGTGGGGTGTTGTAAAAGCAGTCCGTAGTAAAGGGATCTTCGTAATGATGGATATACAGGCCCTAAAGAAAATCGAAATACCTCCCCACTTAATCGCATGTCATGTCCGCCGTTATCTGGATACTTTGGATTTGCTGGCCTTGACGATTGAGGGTGTTTCCGCCTATGCTGCCGAACATATCTCACAGAAAGAAATTGAGGAGGCAATGAGTGAAATTAAGCGCTGCTGGAATGAAGACCACCGATATATGCTTACCCCTTCATTCCTTCTGAATCTTATAGTTAAGCATACCGGGGATGGTTCACTCAATGCTATCTATATACTTTTACGGCAAAATCTGGGGATAGGCAGAAGTATTCCTGCCTTGCGCGAAACAGAAAAAACTGCTGAAGACTATGAACTGTATGAGCAATGTGTCACTGCACTGAATCAGCTTTACGCAGGAAGGCAGGAAGATTTCTCAAACGGGACCGCTAAAGCATTTCGGTATATCTACGATTATGTAACTGAAAAATGTAAGAACTTAGGCTACTATGATTCTGCGATGGCTGTCTATGATGGTAGCGCGTTGTGGAAATAACAGCCATCCCACGCGATTTTTAAACTGGAACTGTCCATGGCGGAAGCAGCTCCCTTTTCATCTGAAGCAGCTGCCGCCATTATATCCTATCTTTATCATCTATATAGTCAATTCCGTAAATTTCCGGCTCTGTAAATTCATACTCCATTACTCGTAATAACCCCTGTAATATTCTGCACTGCTGTGTGGAAGATATGATGGAACCTTTTATTGATGATAATTGTTTCTGGAACGGAACTGTCATCCTCCAATAGCAAGTAAAATATTGCATCTCAAAGACTAAAAAAACGAAGGTATTGTTGATATTTAAGGACTGCGGTGATATAATTATTGAATATATGGTTAAGGTACCAAGATTCTTATGTCAGCTAAAAGTATCCGGCAGTATAGTATTCTTTTCCTTACCTTCATCTGAAGCGTAAGGTATATTTTTGTTTACCTGAAAACTGGCTGCATGGACATGGTTATTAGCATTTTTTTACGGTAAGAAACCTCATATATCTGTTTGAGTATGCATTTACAACCTGTGGAGCAAAGTGAATCAGCGGACTGACAATATTCAATTAAAATGATAGTAAGAATAAATGATACGATTGTAAAGGGGGATATCAATGCAATGGATAAGATGAACCATGGTGCTGTAAAATGCCAGCTAAAATATTGTGTTGGAATAGGGGCTTCTGCCGGAGGTGTGGAGGCTTTACAGGAGCTTTTCCGGAATATGCCGCTGGATACAGGTGCCTCTTTCATCGTTGTACAGCACTTGTCTCCTGATTCCGTGAGTATGATGGATAAAATTCTACAGAAATCAGTTAAAATGCCGGTACGTCTGGCAGAAGAGAACATGGAGCTCCGGCCTAATGAGGTCTATTTAAACATTCCTGGCATGATACTGGAGGTAGAGAGCGGACACCTCCATCTCAGTCCGGTACATGACCGTGTACAGCGCTATGCGCCCATCAATCAAATGCTTAATTCCCTTGCTTCGGATAAAAACATACACACCATTGCCGTGATTCTCTCAGGCAGCGGATCGGACGGTACCATTGGTATCGGCTCTGTCAAGGAAAACGGCGGTACTATTATTGTACAGAAACCCCTGGAGGCACAGTACGCTTCGATGCCGCAGAGCGCCATTGCCACGGGCCTGGTAGATCTGACAGAAAATGTATCCAAAATCGGACTGGCAATACGGGACTATTTAAAAAATCCCAATAACCAATACCTTCACTATGATGACGGGGTTGAGAATCAGGAACTGTCAGGATATTACAATCAAATCATTGATGCCATATCAAAGTATTCTGATATTGATTTTTCCGCCTATAAATCCAATACAATTTACCGACGGATTGAACGCCGCATTGCAATCAATAAATATACCTGTATTGAAGATTACATGGACCATCTGCTTGCATCAGAGGAGGAAAAGGGGCTTTTGTGCAGTGATCTTCTGATTGGAGTGACTTCTTTCTTTCGGGATGAAGCCGCTTTTAAAAGTCTAGGCGAGCATGTACTGGCCCCGCTGCTTCGGGAAAAAAAATCAATCCGTATATGGAGTATTGCCTGTTCCACTGGTGAGGAAGCATATTCCATTGCAATTTTACTCTGCGAATATATGGAGCGGCTGAATTACAATGCGGATGTTAAAATTTTTGCCTCCGATACAGACCCGGATGCCATTGCTGCGGCTCAAAGAGGCTTCTATATCGAAGGCAGCCTGGCCAGCATTAATGAACTCATGATAGAAAAATATTTTGATAAGAAAGAGGACGGCTACATCATCAAGGACATGATCCGTAAGATGATTGTTTTTACCAAACACAATATATTTAGAGATGCCCCTTTTTCCAAACTTGATTTAATTGTATGCAGGAATATGTTCATCTACGTAAAACCAGAAGTTCAGCAGCGTACCATTGGAAATTTTCACCATCTTCTCAATGACGATGGGTGCCTGTTCCTGGGCAACAGCGAATCACTGGGCGATTTGGAAGGAGCGTTTGATGTCCTGGACAGGAAATGGAAAATATTCCACAAAAATAAAGAGTTCCATACAGAAAATAATGGTTTTTATCTATGGGATAACCTGTCTCACCCTCAGAAGGCAATGCAAGAACCTGCTGGAAATCTGCGCCCAAAAGTCCGGCCTACAAATATCTTCGAACGGCTTTTTTTTGATTTTGCAGGACCGTCAGTCCTGGTGGACGGTTACGGAAAAATTGTACAAATTATTAAAAGCGGAGGCCGGTATCTTCGCTTGCAGGACGGACAGTTTGATAATTCCATCAGTGCGTGTTTTGCCCCCAGCCTGACGATTCTTCTGAACCATATTATGGAACAAATGAAGGAAAGCAGCTGTTCATGTGTTGAAAAAAATGTGACAGGAGTGGCGGACTATCCGGATGAAAGCCTGAATATTAAGGTCAATTATTTTAACCTGGATAATGACGAATATTTTTTGTTCCAGATAGGAATTGGCCGGACAGCCATGCCGGACTCAGCCGATAAAAGCCTGGATATCAGCGAATTAACAAACAGCAGGATTGCCCAGCTTGAATATGAGCTGGGGGAAAGCAACTGGAGACTGTCTCTGGCCATGGAGGAGTCAGAATCCCGCAACGAGGAGTTACAGGCAACAAATGAGGAACTGATGGCATCCAATGAAGAGCTGCAAAGCACCAATGAAGAGATGCAGTCAATCAATGAAGAACTCTACACAATCAACGCGGAGCACCAGAGTAAAATTACAGAGCTGACTACGGCATACTCAGACTTTGACAATCTGTTGGTAAATGCAGAAGTTGGCGCACTTTATGTGGACCGGGATATGAAAATCCGTAAGATTACCCCCATCATGCTGCAAAACACCAATCTCCTGAACTCAGATTTAGGGCGCCCGGTGTATCATATCAATTTCATTGATTCCTATGAGAGCTTTAATTCAGATATTAAAAAAGTGGCTGAAACAGGGACAATTATAGAACGGGAAGTGACGGATGCCCGCAACTCCATATGGTTAGTCCGAATCCGCCCTTATTATGAAAAGCCGGAGCAGGTCGGCGGACTGCTGGTGACTATGTTTGACATCACCAGGCGCCTGGAGGCAGCGAAGTTTGAGTTAAAGCGCCTGACGGACAGTGTGCCGGGCGGTGTAGTGCGGATGCATTATGACGGAGAACTGATCATTGATTATGCCAATGACAGCTTTTATGCCATGACCGGCTGCAGTCCTGAGGATGTAAGGTATAGATTTCACAACCGTCTCAGCAAAATGATACTTTCTGAAGACTGGACACAGATGGAACAGCAGATTGAGTCGGCGGCAGCTGGAAATGGTATTTTAAAATACGAGTACCGCGGAGGCAGAGATGCTCTGTCAGCCAGGTGGTATTCCATCCAAGCCACAGTGTTTCAGGTAAACGGCCTGACTGAACTCCAGGGCATCATCATGGATATCTCCAAATTGAAAGACTATGAACAGCGTCTGCAAAGAGAACGGGATTATTATAACACCCTCTATCAGAACATGCTCTGCGGGATTGCGCAGTATGCATACGACGAAGATGCAATGGACTTTATTGGTATCAATCCTGAATCGCTCCGCATACTGGGCTATTCATCCCTGGAAGAATTTAAGGGCCAGGGCGGGCCTACGATGCTGGACATAACATATAAAGAGGATAGGGAAAGAATTGTGGGAATGCTGCAAACCCTAAAAAAGGAGGGTGACTGCGTCAGCTTTGACCACCGCATCGTCCGTAGTGATGGGGAAATCCGCTGGGTAACCGGTGCCTCCAAGCTTATTACATCCCCAGAAGGAAAGCTGCTGATACAAAGTACTTTTATTGACACAACTGAGGAAAAAAGGACGCTTGAACAGCTTAAGGAGGAAAGGGACCGTTATGATCTGCTTTACGAAACCTCATACAATATGGCCGTGTGCGGCGTCATCCAGGCAGATGTCAAACATAACAAAATAATTGCTGTCAACAAAGAGGCCTTGCAGCTTCTCGGTACAGACGCGGCAGGCCTTGAAACGCAGTTATTTAGCCGGGAAGCCGAAAAAGGTGTTCCGGATTTAAGCAGTATCGGTGAAATGATGCAAGCCGCAGCGGAAAATGAACACAAGCGCTTTTCGCATATTCTCAATTTTAAAGACAGATATATGTCCATTGAAGGCGCTGTGGATTACATCATGGAAGACAAAAGCGTCAGGGTGGTTCAGTTTACATTTTTAGACAATACGGAACGGGAGCTTCTGCGTCAGGCAGAGACGAAGCTGGAGATTGCCACGAAATCCAGCAAAGCCAAATCCTATTTTCTCTCCAAAATGAGCCATGAAATCCGTACACCCCTCAATGGAATAGTGGGTATGATTGACAGTGCGATGCTCTACCGCCATGATAAAGAAAAACTGCTGGACAGCCTGAACAAACTGAAACGCTCCTCTCTCCATCTGCAGCAGCTGGTCAGTGAAGTGCTGGACCTGTCCAAAATTGAAAGCGGGAAAATGGACGTTAATATGGGACCGGTGAATCTGCAGCTTTTGCTGTCCGATGTCATTGAAGAATTTGGTACGATGGCTAAGGAAAGAGGAATCGGCCTAACCCAGACTGGAAAACTGCATCATAAATATGTGAATACCGATAAGGTAAAGCTCCATGAAATACTGGCAAATCTGATTGGAAATGCCCTTAAATTCACCGACAGTTCAGGGGTGGTTCTGCTGAATATAGAGGAAACTGTAATTGCAGAACGGGAATCCCTGTATACGTTCCAAGTACGGGATAATGGGAAAGGAATCAGCAAAGAAGATCAGGAACGGATTTTCGAGGCCTTTGACCAGGGTTCTCATGACCATTTATACGGGAATTCAGGGAGCGGCCTGGGGCTGACCATCTGTAAGAGCCTGGTGGCGATGCTGGGAGGCTCGCTGAAAGTCGATAGTATAGAAAATGCAGGGTCGGAATTCTCATTTACTCTCACAATGGATCTGTTGGACGAAGAAAAAGAGACGGATACTCCGGTAAAATCCTGCTCCTGTTATCAGGGGCATCGTGTTATGGTAGCGGAGGATAATCTTATAAATGGGGAAATCGCAGAAACCTTTCTGCGCTCCTTTGGATTTGAAGTGGATTTGGTGAAGAACGGCCAGGAGGCATTTGATACCTTTGCCGACTCACCGGAGGGAACCTACAGTATCATTTTAATGGATATTCAGATGCCTGTCATGAACGGGTATGATGCTGCCCGTCAGATTCGGTCTTGTGAAAATGGAGACGCAAAATCTATCCCTATTCTGGCAATGAGCGCGAATGCATTTCAGGAAGACGTGGCGTGTTCACTGGACGCCGGTATGAATGAACATCTGTCCAAGCCAATTGATATGGAGACATTATTCAGTGTCATTGGCAAGTATATAAAGTAAAGCTTAATGCCGCAGTGCGCATGCACTTCTCTGCTGTCTCTCAATCATGTACAATGGGAGTATTCCTTAAAACAAGCGGAACATTTGGGATATGGTATAGGCTTGCTTATATTGATAGAGGAGGAGTGCGCATGAAAATCAAACAGGGAAAAGGCAGATACATCGCGCTTGCTATCGGAAACATTGCTATCGTTGCTTTTATATTGATTCTTTCAATAAGCTATGTACAGGACGTACAGCGTGACAAGGCCGCAACAGCAAAAGAATCTTTTACCGCAGCAATGGAATCCACAGCCCAGCTATCCTATGGTTATATGAGCAGTCTGCAAAATGAGTGTGACAGCTGGGCCTCCTATTTGGAAAATCATGAATATTCGATGGATGAAGCCATTGAATATCTGAAGGAAGTTAATATAAACGATTATGTTTCTGTACATATATTGTATTATGATACATTGTCCGGGTTATCCGCAGGCTTAGAACAGAGTGTGAACAAAGTTGACTATTCTCAGCTAACAGATGCATTTTCCTACATCCTCCCTAAAATGGTAAACGGCACAAGGGGGGAAGGAACCATTTACATATCATCGGCATATATCAATCCCATGGACGGGGTCAATAGTGTCAGTTTCTGCAGCCTTCTGACTATCAGGGACGAACATGGCGGCCGTGCAAAGGCCATACTCGTCAAAACAATTCCTGTGGAGATTCTGCATGCCCAATGGATTTTCCCAGGAGCATACCGTGAAGCAGAGGTTTCTCTGCTGGATATCAACGGACAGTATATCATTCAATCCGACTCCATGGGAGGTGATACATTCTGGACCTTCATCAAACAACACAACGACCTGTCTTACGTTGACATAGGTGAATACCAGAGTTCCTTTCAGAAAGAGGACCACTATCTGGTTGAGTTGATGGATCAGGATGGAAAACCGGCCTATTACGTCAGCGCACAGATAGAAAACACGCCAAACTGTACATTTGTGGGCTATATCCAATCCGAGAAACTGTCTGCCATGGGCTATGACTATGACTGGCAGATGTCTTTATATATAGTTATGGGATTTATCTTCCTCCTGCTGCTTGACGGAAGCTATGTCCTGCATATAAACAAACGGCTTAGAAGGAGTATCGAGGAAACCCAAAATGCCAATATGGCAAAGACAAAATTCCTTTCTTCCATGTCGCATGATATCCGGACTCCCATGAATGCCATTATCGGGATGACAGAAATAGCTAAGAAACAGATTCATAATCCTGCACAGGTACAGTACTGTCTGGACAAGATAACCTTGTCCGGAAACCATCTTCTTACTCTGGTCAACGATGTATTGGATATTTCACAGGTTGAATCAGGAAAAATGGCATTACACCCGGTTGTGTTCTCCCTTCCTGAATGCTGCGCAAACCTTATTAATATAATAAAATCGCAAATCCAGGAAAAGGAACTGCAATTTGACGTGCATGTGCGCAATTTAAAATATGAATATCTATATGCAGATGAGCTCCGGATGAACCAGATATTCATTAACCTCCTTACAAATGCCGTAAAATACACAAATCCAGGCGGTAAAATTATCGTGGAATTTGAAGAGGCCCTGCAGCCAGGTGACAAGGGTAACGTGGTTTTAACTTATACCGTGCAGGACACCGGTATCGGTATGTCCAGCGATTTTATGAGGGATATGTACCAGACCTTCACCCGTGCAGTAGATTCCCGTATTGATAAAGTACATGGCTCAGGCCTGGGGCTTGCGATTACCAAGCAGATGGTTGAGCTCATGAATGGCACCATTAATTGTGAGAGTGAGCCTGGAAAAGGTACCAGATTCATAGTCGCCCTGCCGCTTCCAGCCACTGAAATTACAGATAATTTAATGCTTCCGCCCCTTCATCTATTACTGGCGGACAACGATAAAACATCCCTTGATGCAGCAGAAAATATGCTGGTATCCATGGGAGTGGCGGTCGATACGGCAGACAATGGACATACGGCGATCGAAATGGCAGAGGCAAAGCACAATGCTGGTGAAGATTACCCCATTATGATTGTGAGCCTTAAAATGCCGGATATGAATGGAATTGAAATTGCCGGAACGATTCGCGCTAAGGTTGGCGAGGACTTTCCAATCATTCTTATCAGTGCGTATGATTGGGTTGAGATGGAAGATGCTGCCAAGGCAGCCGGAATAAATGGTTTCATTAATAAGCCCATGTTTAAATCAACCATCTATGAAAAGATAAACGAGTACCTGCAATTCACTGAAAAGAATGAAAAAACGGCCGAAAGCAGCGCTGATGAATTACAGGGATTACATCTCCTGGTCGCAGAGGATAATGATCTGAATTGGGAAATCATCCAGGAGCTGCTGAAATATAGAGGCATCACAGCGGTCAGAGCAGTTAATGGACAGGTTTGTATTGACATTTTAAAGCATGCAGAACCAGGTACTTTTGATGCAGTTCTGATGGATATTCAGATGCCCGTCATGAATGGCTATGAAGCTTCTGCAGCTATACGTGCATTTCCCGACATGTATATACGGAATATTCCTATTATTGCCATGACCGCAGATGCCTTCGCTGAAGATATCCGAGCCTGCCTGGATACTGGAATGAATGGCCATATAGCCAAACCGGTTGACATGAAAAAGCTGTTTAAGGAGCTGAGAAACGCAGGACTTACCAATGGGAATGAAAGGAAACGCTGATGATTATGAAAAGGGCATTGACCATTCTGTCAGTATCAATTCTGGCCGCGGCCTGGCTTTGCGGATGCGGAAAAATCAGGAAAACAGAAAGCAGGGACGCAGACGTCTTATACCATGCCTGCTATTCAGAACCATACGTGACGTTAGACCCAAGTGCAGAGCAGTCGAATGGTATCAGGATACTGTATAATGTATATGAAACCCTGACGCATTACGATGATAAGACCGGAGAAGTCATACCTAAACTTGCTGTTGAGTGGTCATCCAATGCCGATGCCACTGAATGGGTTTTCAAACTGCGCAACGATGTCCAATTTCATGATGGAGAAAAAATGAATGCGGAGGCCGTCAAGAAATCCATTGACCGGACCATTGCCCTTAATAAAGGCGCTGCTTATATCTGGGACAGTGTGGATTCCATCGAGGTGACCGGGGAATATGAAGTGACCTTTCATCTCCGCTACGGTGCCTCAATCCCCCTCATTGCGTCAGCAGGCTATGCCGCTTATATTATGAGCCCGAATGCGGCTGATAAGGATACCGAATGGTTTAATGCAGGAAATGACGGAGGAAGCGGACCTTATACCATTGCTACGGTTTCAGCAAGAGCGGTTACCCTCTCCTCCTATGAAGGCTATCGCGGCGGCTGGGAGGATAATCAGTATAAGAACGTCTATATCCAGGAGATTTCCGACTCAGGTACACGGCGCAGACTTCTTGAGGCCGGCGAGGCCCATCTTACTTCTGAATTATCAGCAGAGGATCTTGGAGCATTAAGCGAGAACGATGGAGTCACCATCCTGCCCGCTGATTCGTTCACCAATGTAATCCTGATGCTGAACACAAAAAGCTCCCCCTGTTCTAATGCAGATTTTCGAAAAGCGCTGGCATATGCTTTCCCATATGAAGAAGCGGTTCATGATATTTTACAGGGAAATGCGGCTCAATCCTGCGGTATGATACCGAAAGGCCTTTGGGGCCATCAAGACAATTTAACGCAGTATCACTGCGACCTGAAAAAATCAGCGGAGTACCTTGAAAAATCAGGATTAATGGATGCTACTGTTACGGTTACCTTCATAGTAAATGATGCCGTATATCGTGAGATTCTTCAACTGTATAAAGAAAACCTTGCCCAAATAGGTGTTACCCTGAAACTTCTCAACATGGACTGGGATGCCCAGTTAGCTCTTGCAAAGAGTCCCAATCCGGATGACTGCCAGGATATATTACTAATGAAATGGTGGCCGGATTACGCGGATCCGGCTGGCTGGTTCTCTCCGCTGCTGATGAGCAGCGGGGATTCAGTGGGCTACAACTTCTGTTATCTGGATGATGATATATTTGGTGAAAAGAATCGCGACGCCGTCAGGCTGACAGCGACCAATAAAAACGAGGCGGAAAAACTTTATATTGAGATGCAGGAGGAAATTCTGGACCAATGTTATATGATTTTTGCTTATAACACGCTTCAATACTATGCTGTAAATAATGCAATCCACGGTGTATACGAAAACCCGGCTTATCAGACATGTGTCAGCTATTATGATATTACAAAAGACTGAAAATGATTGGCACTTATGCATATCAGGGTCTCATGGATTTTTACCAGTAGGCAGATATAGCGCTTTATCATTCAAAGTACACTCGTTTTTATCGTTAATTCCCGTATTTTGAAATTTCCTCTATCTGTATGGAATCGTATTCTGCCGCCACTTGTGCGGCACTCTTCCCTCTGCAGAGCTGCTGGCTTAAGTCCCGCACATTTTCCCACACATTGAAATTCAGGCTGAAATCCTGATTAGGAATCTGTCTGCCTTCTGCTATACAGGCAATAAATGAATTTGTCTGAGGTATATCAGGCGCTGTGGCATTTTTTGAAGAGGATATTCTTCCCTGGCTTTTGGCCAGGGAATCAAGTGTTTCAGCCTGCCCCAGCGCTTCTACAATGGCAATAGCCGAGTCTAAATGTTTTGACTTTGGATTGATTGCCATTCTCTGATCAGCCCCCACAACACAGATAGAGCCATTTTTAAGCACAGGTAAAGGTGTCATTGCGATTTCAAACGGATAGCCTTCTAACGCTTTGCCGCTGTAGATTGCGCAAATAAAAGCGCAGTTTCCATTGGCAAAAAACGACTTTTCCTCCTCTTTTTTTGGAAGCGTGTCAAGTGCCCGCTCCGGATTCATATATCCTTTATCAATCATCATCTGAAGAAAGTCAAAGCCTTTTTCCATATATTCACTGATTGCCACCGTACCATTTGACAATGCTTCCAGCTTTTGATTACAATCGTCACTCTGGTAAACATCATAAAGGCCGGCGCACATAACCGGAACTGTCAAGGCAAAATCCTTGTTTGCTCCATAGGGAAGAATTCCATTTTCTTTCAGTGTTTCGCATACATCGAGAAATTCATCCAGATTCTCCGGCAGCTTCAAACCATACTGTTTCAGCATATCAACATTCCATATAAAGCCGAAACCAGTATAAGATAATGGAATCGAAAATACCTTTCCGTTATAGGTACTCTGCGACAGCGCATCATGGGACAGGTTACCGGTGAACTCCAGAGAGGACATATCATATATGTAACCTTTCTCATCAAACTCCAGGACATCTTCTGCATGTATCGTGTATAAGTCATCCGCATTTCCTGAAGCCAGGCGCTTCAAAAGAAGCTCCCGGTATGATAATCCCTCCGCTGCATAATAATCCGCAGAGTCGCTGTAAACCGCTATATTCGTATTTCCGTCTTGATTCAGCACTGCTTTGCAGCGCTCCTCTATTGCCTTTGAAACCTCAATATTCTCTGTAAAGGCGGTAACCGGTGTTTCCCGGATGTTATCGTCTACATACAGCTCCGGAACCGACTGCTCCGTATTGCAGCCAGTCCCCAAAATGGCAGCT
Organism: Enterocloster sp. 210928-DFI.2.20; assembly: GCF_020554465.1. Classification (NCBI taxonomy): domain Bacteria; kingdom Bacillati; phylum Bacillota; class Clostridia; order Lachnospirales; family Lachnospiraceae; genus Enterocloster; species Enterocloster sp. 210928-DFI.2.20. The sequence continues at coordinate 65,852 of NZ_JAJCHK010000002.1, read as the reverse complement.
ATCATAAGAGTCCCCAATAATCCCCTTTTTGTCCTAATCTTCTTCATTCTGTCTCCCCCAGTCTTAATTTATAAACTTCCGGACCATACTATATAGCTTATCCAGCTCCACAGGTTTTCCTATATGAGCATCCATACCTGCATCCTTGCACCTGCGTATATCTTCCTTAAATACATCCGCTGTCATGGCGATGATTGGAACAATGGAGGCATCCGGCCGGCCCGAATTACGGATTTTTTTCGTAGCCTGCAGCCCATCCATTTCCGGCATATGTACATCCATCAGTATGATCTGGTAATATCCCTGACTGCTCTTGAGATAGGTGTCTAAGGCTTCTTTGCCATTATGGACACAATCCACTTCAGCCCCGCTGCTGTTCAAAATCTCAAACATGATTTCCAGATTCAGTTCATTGTCATCCGCCACCAGAATCCTGACACCTTCCAGTTTTCTGACGCCTTCCAGATTTTCTGTTTCCTGAATCTGCTGTTCTTCGTATTCCTGGTATCCGCCCTGGATGTATTGCTTCATCTGTTCCAAAATGTCAGCTTTAAAAATCGGCTTTGTCAGAAAACCGTTAATCCCTGCCTGAATCGCTTCCTCTTTTACATTTTCCCAATCATACGCGGACAACAGAAGAATCGGCATTCCGCTGCCCAGCCGCGCTCTAATCCGTCTGGCAGTTTCCACCCCATCCATCTCCGGCATCTTCCAGTCCACGATGACGATACAGTAATCATCTTCCATTACATGGGCCTGCCATGCTTTTTCCACTGCCTCCATCCCATTCATAACCCAATCCGCGCGGATACCCGTCTCCTGCAGGATTAAGCTGATGCTTTCACACGCATCCTGATCGTCATCCACAATCAGAACAGAATAGCCGGCCAGATCCGGTAATTCCTGCATCTGCAGTTTTGGCAGTTTAAGTGGAAGTTCCACTGTAAACCGTGAGCCCATGTCTTTCTCACTTTCAACATATATATCACCCTCCATCATGTCCACTATGCTCTTTGTAATAGCAAGTCCTAACCCGGTACCCGTTGCCTGGCTCATCCTGCTGTCCTCCGCCCGCTCAAATGGCGCGAATACGCGCTCCAGAAATTCAGGAGTCATGCCGATTCCATTGTCCTCAACCACAAAGCGCAGCCGTATGGTGTCTGCATCAACATTCGTCTCTGTAATCTGCATACTGATTGTACCGCCCGCCTGTGTATATTTCATGGCATTTGACAGAAGATTGAGCAGTATTTTCTGCAGGTGGAGCCCATCGCTGATAACCGTGTCATGTTCCAAAATCTGTGATTTCAGTTCAAATGACTGCCTTTTTTTATCCATATCCGGTCTGATGAATGAAATCAGGTTCGCCATCATACTGGGTAAATGCACATTTTCTTCCTTAAGGCTGATTTTCCCGCTCTCAATCCTGGACATATCAAGCACCTCATTAATCAGCTGCAGCAGATGACCGGAAGCCGCTGTAATTTTATTCAGACAGGACTCTACTTTTTCCATATTGTCCAGGCTGTTCAGCGCGACATTGGTCATTCCTATGATACCATTCATTGGAGTTCTGATATCATGCGACATGGAAGAAAAAAATGCGGTCCTGGCCTGGTTGCTGTTCTGCGCCTGCTTGAGGGCATCTGCCAGATGCTCACGCATATTATGTTCTTTGGTTGTCTCCTGAAACACGGCAAGATACTGGCCGTAATCCGCCGGAATCATATGGACTGCAAACCAGCGCTTCACTTCATTGGGGCCATCCCCCACCATGGCTTCCCTGGTCACCTGTTTATTCAATGTTCCGTCCAGGAAACTGTTTCCCGCAGGATCATCCGGCGCCATTCCGCTGGCACTAAATACCAGCTTAGGCCTTTCCTGTACCTGCTTTGCAGTAATTCCAAGAAGCACCGGCAGGTTGTCAGACACAAGCTCCACCTTCTGTGTAGACGGTGTGTAGAGCAGAAACACAAAATCTATATTGGCGGAAAGATTTCGGAACAGCTTTTCCCTATACTCCCTCTGCCTTGCCTCCTCCCTCATAGACTGTCTTCCAGTTACAAGATTAGCAATCGCAACCGCACCAATCAGAAGAAAAGTAAACATAGTATAAAGCATAATGATGATAGGTGTTGACTCCCGCTGAAGGACTGCCCGTGGAATCATGGTAATCAGATAGCTCCCTTCCGGCTCGTCTAATGGAAGAAAGCCGAGAAGGGATTTCTGGTTCTCGTTTATTACGACAAGGGTACCGCTTATTCCTTCCTGAATCACCTCACAAAGCGTATTCTGTACAGCCCTGCTGTTCCCCTGCATTGCCAGATAGCTGTAAATATCCGGCTGTTCTGCTGTACCTCTGGATTCGATAATGTAATTTCCGTTCTTATCCACCACATAGGCATACCCCTCCCCGTTATTAAAGGTAAATAAGGTTGGAAGATTATAATCATTAATAACCCGGTCCGCATAAATTGCCCCTATCTGTTTTTCATCCTTTCTGACAGGGGACTGGTATGTAATCTGAAGCCGTCCGCTTGCACCATAATAAGGAGCCGACATCCCGTCCTTTCCACTGGAAAGGGCCAGATCGTCAAAGGGCAGATCAGATACATGGACTAAATTCCCATCACTATCTACACCTTCTCCATCCATGGTTATATATGTAAAGTGAAAAAAATCAGTGGATTTTACATATCCCAGCAAAGTCTCTCCAACTGCACTCTCCTGCTCCGATGCGAGCATATCGGCCAGGGTAAACAAAAGCTCCCTGTCGAGACTAATTTTATTATTCAGTCCCTCGCTGATAACCTTGCTGGAAGTAAGAAGATTCTGGTTTGCGCTGAGGTTCATTCTGCCGGTAATCTGCACAAGAAAAAATACAGAGATTGATAAAGCAGTCACACAAATCCCAGCCGGAACTGCCAACATTGCAATTGATTTTTTTTTCGGCTTTGTTTTCATTTTTATCTCCCTTAAATATCTAAATACTGCTTTATAAGCCCAAAAAGATATCGCAACACTTTGCTAAATAATGTGTTTGCGATAATCAATACGAAGCAGTTCAGACACAGAGGTATCGTTTATATAGTTATCAAATAGATTGCCTTCTAATCTTGGTACCTCAACCATATATTCAAAATAATTATATCACCACAAACTATATGAATCAATCATTGGATTGTATTTTTTCCAGTATTTCATAAAATACTGAACTGCTGCTTATTCTGATTACCTTATGAAAATGTTTGCCACAACAAGCTTAACAAATTTAAAAATGCCCATAATTCCCCTCTAAAAGGAACATGAGCATTTAAAAACTGCTTATTTGATTGTTTGATATTCACCCGATGGGTTCTTACTGCGTCCCGATATCCCCTTTCATTATAGCAATCCTGCTCTCATGTCTGACCTAAGAAACAATGGTAAACCCGTCCTTCCCCCGCTGCTTTGTCTCATAAAGGGCACGGTCAGCCTGCTGGTATAAATCCTCAAAGTTTGCCCCGTCCCTGGGGTATAGGGCAATACCGATGCTGGCCGTGACACTGCATCTTATGTCTCCCCTTCCAATTACCGTATGGAGGGCGGAGGAGAGAATCTTTACTTTTTCTTCTACACATTCCGTATCCGATACCTGAATAAACGCCGCGAATTCATCGCCGCCAATCCTGCCAAGGATATCCCCTTCCCTGAAATGACTCTTAAGGATATCTGAAAAACTGCAGATGCAGAAATCTCCAAAAGAATGGCCGTACCTGTCATTTACCATCTTGAATTCATCAATATCAAAAATAAAAAACGCATACATTTTGTCCGGACTCTCAGACAGCTGTTTATCAATCAGACGCTCGGTTGCCTTTTTGGAAAGAAGCTTTGTCATTTCATCAATAGCAGCCTGCCACTCCCGTTTCTTTTCCGCATCTATGTTTCTCCGGTAAGAGAACATGTGGACGGAACTGTCTTCTTCCGAATAAAACAGGAAGGTTTCTACACGAATCCAATGATAATCCTCACCGTTCTGCGAAATCATAAAGTCATACTGAAGATGGTTATTTCCGGCGTTATACTCCCGGATGGCATTTTCCGGGGTAAACATGGAAACATAGCCTTCCCGGAACTCCTCTTTAATTTGTTCCCGGGCAATGACACACAATCCCTGGTCAAAGGGAAGCCCTCCGGCTCCCAGACTCTTAAAGTATTCCTCTGTCTGTTTCCCCACATAGCTGTTCTTTGTCAGATTCAATTCGTAAATACTGTCGTAAAGCTGTTCCGTGGCCTTTTTAAAAAGAGCCTGCCGCTCCTCAACCAGCTCCGTCACCTGGCTGCTGTACTTCCGGATTACAGCAGTAATGACAATCAGAACAGTGAGAATTACCACAGTCAGTATAAAACCAGTCTGATAAAGCTGGCGGTTCATGGCCTCCACAATGGGTCCGGTATTCTGTTCCACAAGCAGATACCAGGAGAGCTCCGGAATATACCGCTCCACAATAAAGCTTCTCTTTCCTTCCTTTGGACCTGTATCAGTCCAGAATTCCATACTGTTATCCGACTCCCGGAAATCAAGTACCTGTTCCCGTATATGTTCCTGGCCATATACTCCAAACCAGTCCTTCTTTTCATATCCATTATAGGTGGTGGATATCTCTATAAAACCATCCTGGTTAATCAGGCTGGCCTGATTGCCATAGCTGTCTTCATATTCCTGCAGCAGCTCTTCCAGATAATCTATCTGAATTCCCACTCCCACGATGCCAATCACCGCCCCGTCCGGCGCAGTAACCTTGCAATTCACAAAGACAGTTATCCTGTTATCCGCTCCCTCTACCTGGTCATTATCCACGTTAAGGGAATACTCCAAATCATTGCCAAGAAGTTCATAATACCATTCGTTTTCCGGATCCCCTTTTTCCATTACACGGTCAAGGCCATTAAAATTATAGTAGCGGCCGGAATTTGCGGATATCAGGAACACGGAATCAAAGCCATATTTCTTCTGGTATGTCTCCAGATACGTTTTTGTAGTCTCCGCAAAATCCAAAGCATCCATACGGCTGTTTTCTGCAAGAAGATGGTCCACCAAAAGGCTGTCATGAGACATTGTCAGCGAAATGTTCACCGGCTTTGTAAGCATTGCCTTCAGCTGGTAATAAATTCCCTCCGCTGTCAGGGAGGATACTTGTTCTATGTTCTCTAATGATGCACGGTAATTGGCGCGGTAGCTGAAAAACGCTGTAAGGATAAATCCTACCACCAGTATACTGCTGACTAACAGGTTCGTCTGAAACAACTTATTGTTTTTCATTCGATACCTCCTCTATTCTCTGTGCGAAACAACTCTTACTATCTATTTTAAGACGGATTCAGCCTCTCCTGGCGCGCTGCCACGGCTTTACTGTTAACGTCTACGGGTCTGCCTGATACAGAACATTATACACCCGCGTCTACCCTATTTCCAGTTTCTTTTATTTCACTTATATGCTGACTGAACAGACTCTTTCTTTTCCGTTCCCCGCTTCTCCTTTAAATTTTTGTAATAAATTACAAAATAATATTATTTATCTCTCGTATATTGAAATAAAATGCATAGTTTGATACAATTGAGCTATTGATATCATTGCAAACCCGCTGTATGGTTAGCACAATGAATCCGGAAAGGCAGCAATAGCTGTTGTAGGCACCCCATATGAAGCGGTTTTTTAGAGGCGGACTGATCTCCCTGTTTATTTTACTTTTCCTGTTCGGCAGTATTACCATTCAAACGGTAATCCAAACCCAGACAAACGGAAGGCTCATCAACTATGTAGGAATTGTCCGCGGTGCCAGCCAGCGGCTCATAAAGTTAGAACTTTCCGGCCAGCCCGATGACGATATGATTGCCTATCTGGACAGCATTCTTCTGGAATTACAGGGCGGAGAGGCCACATATGGTCTTCCTTCACCTGACGATCCGGCCTATCAGAGGGATTTGGCAAAGCTGGAGCTGATGTGGAGTCAGGTCAAGGACGAAATCTCTGCCTACCGCAGCGGGTCCGCTGACAGTTCCAGACTGCTTTCCCTCAGCGAGGACTTTTTTGAACAGGCCAATCATACCGTGTTTTCCGCCGATGCCTACTCAGCCCGGCAGATGCGTTTTCTTCTGACCGGCTGTCTGGTCATGATGGGAGTCATGTCACTCACCTGGATATTTATATTGTGGGCCAACTCTAAAAATCTATTGAAGCTTGAAGTCCAGAATGAACAGCTGAATGATCTGGCATCCCGCGACACTCTTACCGGGGTTTACCTGTTTAGCGCTTTCAAGGAAAAAGCCCAGCAGCTTCTGGACACCAGGCCGGAAAAGTTTGCTGTTGTCTATACTGATTTCTCTGACTTCAAGTATATTAATGATGTGTTCGGCTATGATTACGGCGACCTTCTGCTGTCCCAATACGGAAAACTCCTGCTAAAGGGGCTGCATGAATATGAATTATGCGGCCGTGTATCAGCAGATAACTTTGTACTGCTTCTCCATTACAACGAAAAAAGCGAGATAGCGGCCCGCCAGGCTGACGCGGATTACGAAATTCTCCGCTTCATGCATACGGCCCATGACGGCCAGATGCTCCCCACAAACTGCGGTATCTGCTGCATAGAGGATGTCATAGAGTCACTGACCATCGACGGTCTTCTGGACCGGGCCAATTTTGCCAGAAAAACAGTTAAAACAGGAAACAAGCAGAATTATGTTTATTATGATGAGAGTATCCGCAGCCACCTCAGAGAAGAAAAAGACATAGAAAACAGAATGCTGACTGCCCTTGAAAACAGAGAGTTCACGGTCTATTACCAGCCAAAGGTCAACCTTGCAACAGGAAAAATCGGCTGTGCAGAGGCTTTGGTCCGCTGGCAGTCCCAGGCCGGCGCCATCATTCCTCCGGACCGCTTCATCCCTGTATTCGAGAGAAAATATATGATTGACCGCCTTGACCAGTATGTATACGAGGAGGTCTGCCGTTGGCTCCGGAGTCTGCTTGACTCGGGTAGAACCCCCCTTCCCGTGTCGGTCAATGTATCCCGGCTTCAATTCTATGATCAGCACTTTGTTGACCGTTATGTGAGTATACGCGACCAGTATGCCATACCGCCTGAGCTTCTTGAAGTGGAATTTACGGAATCCATTGCATTTGACAACACTGCCCTGCTGCTGCAGACAGTAGCCCGGCTTAAAAAGGCAGGCTTCTCCTGCTCAATTGATGATTTTGGAAAAGGTTATTCTTCTCTGGGGCTGCTGAAAAATCTGCCTATTGATGTACTGAAAATTGACAGCCTGTTCTTTGATGAAGGACCGGACCAGAACAAGGATATGGCACTGGTTGAGGGTATTATTGATATGGTGAAAAAATTTGACATCCGCACAGTGGCAGAAGGAATCGAGTCCATGGACCAGGTCGAATATCTGAAGCAGATTGGCTGTGACTATGTACAGGGCTATGTTTTCTACCGCCCCATGCCCCAGTCTGACTATGAAACACTGATTATACAGGGATGCTGAGCAAATAAGCTACATTTTTATATATGCGCTGCCACCATGAAACAGAGAGGATAAGATGATGTTTTGGAAAAACCGTCATCTTATCCTCTCTGCGTATTACAGTGCCTGCGGCCCTGTCCGGCTCTCCCCGCCCGGCCCGGTGAAAAGACGGCTCCCTGTATTCCCCTTTCTGTACTTCCCAGGCGGCATTTCATACAGCTTCCTGAACATCCTGTTAAAATGCTCCACATTCTCAAATCCCACCCGGCTGCTTATCTCCGCTATGCTGATATTTGTATTTTTCAAAAGGATGGCAGCTTTCTGAAATCGGATTTCCTGTACAATCTGTGTAAATGATTTACCGGTGTATTCCTTTATGATTTTGGAACAATAGGGCTGGGAAAAATGAAACTGCGCAGCGGTTTGCTTTAAGGTGACACTCTGGTAGTTGTCCTCAATATAGCTTAAGATTCTTATGCTCTCCTCTGTGGCCCTGCGCATAACGGAAGGCAGCTGAATACGATCTTCGTAGCTTTGAAGTATTTTGGCAAACAGTATCATCAGCTGATTGCTGAGTATCTTTTCATAGTACCGGCTCTTTCCCAGGTATTCCAGAAACATGGAAAGAACATATTCCTTAAGCACCTGGTCACCCCTGGCCGGAATAATCAGATAGGGATTATGGACTCCTGAATACAGGGACTGGTTAAAAAAGGTTGCTATCATGTTTGTGTCCCTTAGCATATTAAAAAATATATCCTCAAAGGTACTCCGCCTTACCAGTATGTTCACCAGCAGGCTGTCGTCAAATACGCTCACGCTGTGTATGGTATCCGGCGCCAAAAGGCAAAAGTCCCCTTCCTCCATCTCAATCCTGTCTTTCCCCACATCCTGGCTGCAGTGTCCCTTTACCACATAGGCCAGCTCGAAAAATATATGGCGGTGCCGGAAAGGGGGTGTGAAACGGTTGTGCTTGCTAATCACAATATGGTTCTTATCCTCCGCGTCAAAATAGGCTTCATCCTTCATGTCAGAAGGCATCCAGCCCCCTGATACCTCCGGCACGATCAAACGGCGCTGTATGACTTCATTAAAATCCAGACTTTCCAAGAAATCCTCCAGCATCCATTTATCCTGCTTCACATTATAATACTGCTGATAAAATCGCTCATCCTCGTTAAATTCCATCAGCTGGTTCTCTAATTCTCCGGTAGTCATGGTTTTTCCCTCCCATCTCTGTTATGATTGTAACAGACAGGTTATAAAACATCAATTTATTTGATTATAAAACTCAATCGTTTTTTATTGCCTTATCCCTTACAATAACAGCATCAAATACAAGGAGGGGTTATTGAATGAAACAAGATTCAACCATGAGGTACGTGAAGCAGCAGATATGGAAACAAAGAATTGGCTATGGGGTTTCTGACTTTGCATGCAATCTGATTTGGCAGATGATTTCCCTGTATCTCTTATATTTTTACACGGATGTCATGTCCCTGAGCGCGAAGTCCATCGCTTTTATGTTTGTTGTCACGCGATTTATAGACGGAGGGACGGATTTACTGATTGGCTATTGCATTGACCATACCCGTACACGGTGGGGGAAGTCCAGGCCTTATTTTCTCTTCGGAGCCATACCATTTGCATTGTTTGCCGTCCTAGCCTTCAGTGTACCCGACATTTCCCAGTCAGGCAAGCTTATCTATGCCTATGTGACTTACATCGGTCTGTCTTTTACCTACACTGTGGTGAACATCCCCATGGCTTCCATCCTGCCAAGCCTGACAACCGATACCCAGGAACGGACAGCCCTGTCCACCACGCGCAAGTTCTTCGCCTTTCTGGGCTCCACAGTGGTCAGCTCCACAGCCTTAAAGCTGGTGGATTCCCTGGGCAAAGGCAGCGAAGCTCTGGGCTTTCGTATCGTAATGATAATCTTTGGTTTCATTGGATGCCTGCTATTCTTCTTTACCTTTGCCACTGTAAAAGAACGGGTAAATACGGCCGCTGAGAGCGTTTCCCTGAAAGAAAGCCTTATGTCCCTGGGAAAAAACAAGCCTTGGCTTATCTTTGCCCTCAACATTATTTTCATGTGGACCGGCTTTTTTCTCCAGACCAGTGCAATTGTTTACTACTATACAGCTGTCATAGGAAGCAAGGAGCTGTCAGTTACCATTGCCACCATCATGTCCATTGTGCCCATGGCAGCCAATTTCCTGGTGCCCGCACTGGCCGGACGCATGGGAAAACGCAACCTGTATGTGGGCAGTGCTGCCATACAGCTGGCCGGGCTGGTTGTCATCCTCTTTGCAGGTATAAACCATGGGGCTATACTGGCCGGAGCAGTGGTAACCGCTCTGGGATACGGCATGAAGGAAAGCATCTATTTTTCCATGCAGGCAGACCCGGTGGACTACGGTGAATGGAAGACCGGCATCAACACAGCCGGTTCACTGTCCGCCATCAACGGCTTCCTGGGAAAGGTGGCCCAGGCGGCCGCCGGCGGTATCAGCGGAGTCCTTCTGGCATGGGGTGCTTACCAGGGCGGTGCTTCGGCACAGAGTTCCAATGCGGTACTGGCAATCAAAGCCATGTACCTGTATATTCCCATGCTTCTTCTTATATGCTCCATCGTCACTATGCTGTTTTACAATCTGGATAAGATTTATCCCCAAATTAAGGCTGTACTGGATTCCCGAAACGAATAAGGAGATATAACAATGGCGCAGATTACAAATCATATTGAAAACTTTGAAATGAATATAAATGAGGATTTCGTAAGAAAAGCCCAGGAACTGGAGCCAGCTCTTCACTACAAAACAGTCCGGCCCGCGCAGCTCGTCTCATTCCAGCCTTCTGATGCCCCAGACAAGCCCAATGACTGGGACCTCCCGGTCCATAACAGGGCAGACCGGGTCTTTGACTGGATTCCCTGCCGTATGCAGCCCGTGGAAGCACTGGATACCATGCCTCTGTCAAAGGGCAGTTCCGTGTGCCTGGATTTTGGCACCCATCATGTGGGTTATATATCCTTCCGCCTGACGCCTGCAGGCAGTCCGCCTGACGCTCCGGCCCATATACGGATTAAGCTGGGGGAAATGCCCTGTGAAATTATGGAGGACACCGCATCCTACCAGGGCTCCATCAGCAGCAGCTGGATCCAGGAGGAATACCTTCATATTGATGAGATGCCGGCCAGAATCTCTCTGCCCAGGCGGTACGCTTTCCGCTACCTGGAACTGAAGGTCATGGACACCTCCCCCAAATACCAGGTGCTGCTAAGTGATGTATCCTGTGATACCGTCACTTCCGGCGACATGTCCCAGGTAGATCCCCTGAATGAAAATGTGCCGGAAGACCTGAAACGAATCGACGCCATAGCCCTTAAGACAATGGAGGACTGCATGCAGTCTGTGTTTGAGGATGGCCCCAAACGCGACCGGCGCCTATGGATTGGAGACTTAAGGCTCCAGGCTCTGACCAATTACGAAACATTTAAGAACTATGATCTGGTAAAGCGGTGCTTGTACCTGTTTGCCGGACTTACCCAAAACGAACATCATGTAGGCGCCTGCCTGTTCCTGCGGCCGGCCCCGATGGTAGATGATACTTCCCTGTTTGACTATGGCCTGTTCTTTATTTCCTGTCTCCATGACTATTATCAGGCCACCGGAGACCGGGAAACCCTGATGCAGCTGTGGCCTGCTGCTTACCACCAGGCTGAGCTTGCGCTAAAACGTCTGGATGGCAGAGGCGTGGTAAAAGACAGCGGCGACTGGTGGTGCTTCCTGGATTGGAATGACAGTCTGAACAAACAGGCCGGCGCACAGGGCGTCCTGATTTACACCCTGAGGCAGGCCCTTTCTTTAGCCCGGCTTATGTGCAGTGAGACATCCGGGGCAGAATCCGTCAAACAGTTGGAGAGCTGGATAGAAACCGCTGTCCGCGGAGCCCTGGAATATCTGTGGGATAAGGAACTGCGGTTCTTCATAAGCGGACAGAACCGCCAGGTGTCCTGGGCCTCTCAGATATGGCTGGTCCTGGCGGGTGTGCTGGACCAGGAGTCAAACCGCAGACTGCTGGAACATCTTGTAAAGGAGGACCCGCCTGTGGGAATGGTTACCCCCTACATGTACCATCATTTTATAGAAGCCCTGATACAAAACGGCATGAAGGACACTGCACTCCACTACATCCGCTTTTATTGGGGACAGATGGCGGACCTGGGCGCGGACTGTTTCTGGGAACTCTTTAATCCCAGGGACAGGTATGCCTCCCCCTATGGCTCCAGAATCATTAACAGCTATTGCCATGCATGGAGCTGCACACCCTCCTATTTTATACGGAAATATTTCAACTGAATCAGGGCGGGTTTCATCTGACTGGTATATGCCATCCGTTGCAGAACCCGCGCACTCCGCATATGACAGAAATTCATTGTTTTTATAATATAATTGAATTAGAATGATATAAAACAAGACAGAAACTTTGAAGGAATATCATAAAAGGAGCGAATATGGAGATTCAACTGAAGAAAAACAGTACAACCCCGCTGTACAAACAGATCCGGAACACAATCCGCAGTCAGATACTCTCCGGCCAGCTCTCCGACGGCTTTAAGCTGCCCTCGGAGCGCCAGCTGGTGGAAAAGCTGGGTGTCCACCGCAATACTGTTAAAAAGGCGTATGAGATGCTCATTCATGAGGGGTTGGTCTATGCCTCCGTCAAGGCACCCAGGGGATATTTTGTGAGAAACAGCCCTTCCGAGGTAAAACCCGACGGCAAACCGGATACAAGGAAAGCATTTTCTTCTCTGGACAAGAATTTTAATTACCATTTTCTAGGGACGCAAAATACGTTCCAGCGTCTGTATAATTCCTCATACCTCTCCGATAGCATTTCCTTTGCCGGCGTTCTGGTAAATAAAGAAACACTTCCATTGCCTTATCTGCATGAGATTATGGATGAAATTACTTCCGGTGATGACTTAGAGCCATTCTGGTTCTGCGATCCCCAGGGAACGGAGCGTATGAGAGCATGCCTGGCATCCCTGCTCTTTGGGAGGAAGATTTACGTACAGCCCCAGAATATCCAAATCATAACCGAGACTTACGAGGCCCTGAGCAATATCGCCTTCATGTATCTGAAGGAAGGTGATTTTGCAATTGTGGAGGAACCGGTCATGCCCGCCATTGTCAACATCCTTCTGCATACAGGAGCCCATGTGCTCTTTGTTCCCGTGGAAAAAGACGGTATCCAGATCGAAATACTGGAAAACCTGGTTGAACGCTATCGCCCCAAGTTAATCTATTCCATGCCAAACTTCCACAACCCCTCTGCAGCCGTAATGAGCCTGGAAAAAAGGAAACGGCTTCTTCAGTGCGCCCTATCACACAACATCCCCATAGTGGAAGATGACTCCCTGTTCGACTTTAACTACAGCGGCATTACACTTCCAAGCCTGTACTCCATGGATCGCACCAACTCGGTCATTTATATAGATTCCTTTAATCTGTCCTTTTTCCCCGGCGCCCGGGTGGGCTATATCGTGGCTCCTGATAATGTGATCAAGACCTACCGGCGTATTGTGAATAAGGATCAGATGTTTCTCAACAGCTTAAGCCAGTATATGTGGGCCCGTTTTTTTGAAAAGGGATACTATGAAAAGCACAGACAGTTTCTGATTGACTTTTACAGAAAAAAACGCGATCTGATGTGCAGCGCCCTCTCCTGTATTCCCGGTTTGTCTTTCTCTGTCCCGGACGGCGGTCTTGTTATCTGGATCCGCCTGCCTGAATATACAAATGACCGGCAGATTGCCGCGGCGGCAGAGCGGACAGGACTGCTTCTCATGCCGGGAAATACCTTTTTTGCCGAGGGCAGCCATGGAGAGTCTTATATCCGGGTCTCCTATTCCTCTGTCACGGACGAAGAAATCGCAGAGGGGTGCCGGCGCATGGCAGAGGTCCTGAATTCCTGCCGGATCTAGCAAAATAGTGTACCAATATTCATATTGGTACACATATCAAAATCATTATGGTACTTTACTCCTGACCGTCTTAGTAATAAAATACAAAATCATAGGACGCGCGTATCCGTAAATGCAGCATATTTTACTTTTATCGGAAATCAGGAGGAAAACCGAATGGAAGAATTATACAAGAAAACGCTGGACCGGCTGAAGGCCGAGCTTAAGAAACAACTGCCGGAGATAGAGGCAAATGGTGACTGGCTCTGGCATCACCCGGAGGCAGGATTTAAAGAAACAGAAACCCAGAAATACTGTCTGGAGGTTCTGAAAAACCATGGCTTTGAGGCCTGTACCTGGCCGGATGTAACAGGTTTTACCTGTACCTATGACACCGGAAGGCCCGGCCCCTGTGTGATGATCATGGGAGAGATGGATTCACTTATCTGCTATTCCCATCCGGACTGCAATCCTGAAACAGGTGCAGCCCATGCCTGCGGCCATTCCATCCAGGTGGCCACAGCCATGGGGGCGTTCATCACTCTCACAGAGAGCGGCGTATTAGAGAATTTCGGCGGAAAGGTCATGTTAGCCGGTGTTCCTGCGGAGGAATGCCTGGAGATAGAGTGGAGAACCCGGGAAATCCAAAAGGGGCGGCTCCATTACCTTTGCGGCAAAGCGGAACTGCTGTACCGGGGCGCATTTGACGGCGTGGACATTGTCATCTCCATGCACGCCGGTCTGGGAAATGACGGCACAATCACCATCCTTGGCTCCCACAACGGCTTCATCTCCAAAAATGTCACATTCCAGGGACGATCCGCCCACGCGGCAGCGGATCCGGAAAACGGGATCAACGCCCTGTACATGGCAAACACGGCTCTGACTGCTCTCAATTCCTTAAGAGAAACCTTTAAGGACAGCGATACTGTGCGTGTTCATCCAATCATCACCAAAGGCGGTACGGTTGTAAATGCCATTCCTGAGGAAGTATGCGTAGAATGTCTGTGCCGTGCCGGAAAGACGGAAACGGTTCTGGATGTTTCAAAGAAATTTGACCAGGCCATGGGGGCAGGCGCTTACGCCTTCGGCGGGAAGGCCCTGGTTCGCACACAGCCTGGTTACCTGCCCTACCGCCCCCTGCCGGAGCTTGACCAGGCAGCGGTTCAGACAGCAGACGATATCCTGGGCAAAGGCCGCGTAAACAAAGGCGGACATAACTGCGGTTCTACGGATCTTGGCGACTTAAACGAGGTCATTCCCGGAATCCAGGTATTTGTCAACTATATGTATGGGGACCATCACGGGGCGGATTACAGGATTGCGGACCGGAAAATATATGAAACCGCATCTTTATTTCTGGCTGCCATGGCCTGCCGCCTGCTGGATGACGGGGGCGCCCTGGCCCAAAAAGTGAAGGCGGCCCATAAGCCCCTGTTCGCCAGCGCCGAAGACTACTGTACTTATGTAAAGTCTCTTGAAACCGAGCAAATTTTACCATAATGGACAAACGAGGTGAACATATGGAAACTCCATCCTTAAAAAAGAATCTGCCGCTCTTAATCACGCTGACATTGTCCGGTTCCTTTATCTGCTCTCTTCCCTGGTTCCGTTCATACTATTATAATCCCTTTATGGAAACCTTCGGCATGACCAATACCCAGATGGGCCTGTGCGGTACGGCCCTCGGCGTAGGCGGAATCGCCGCATACCTGTTCGGCGGAATTATCTGCGACTACATATCCATCAAAAAACTGATTCCTGCAGCCATGATATCAACAGGCGCCCTGGGACTTGTGATGCTGACCATTCCTTCTCCCATCATTATGGTAATCATTCACGGTCTGTTTGCCATCACCTGCCTGATGCTCTTTTTCCCGGCTCAGACAAAGGCAGTGCGTAATCTGGCATCTGTCAATGAGCAGGGAAAGGCCTTCGGTATCTTTGAAGGAGGACGCGGTATCTCAAACGCCGTATATCTGGCAATCGCTGCTTTGATTTTCGGCCAGATGACGATTATAAAAAGCGAATCCTTTGGCGTACGCGGAATCATTCTGTTCTATTCTGTTATGACCATTCTCCTGGGTGTGATTGATATTGTCCTGCTGAAGGGAATTGACGATGGCAAAAAAGGTGACAGCAATGATACTGTAAACTTAAAAATGCTTACAAAGCCCCTCAAAATGCCTGCAGTCTGGCTGATGATTGGCATCATCTTCGCGACATTAACCATCAGCACCGGTTACTATTATATTTCACCTTATGTAACCGAGGTGTTCGGTGTCAGCGCGCTTCTTGGCGCTGTTCTGTCCTCTTCCTCACAGTACATACGTCCCATTGCCTCCTTCGGGGCAGGCGTGCTGGGCGACAGAATCAACAATTCCAAGGTCATGCTCATTGGACAGATTGGACTCGCTATTGCTCTGGTTATTATCCTGGCCGTTCCGTCCTCCATGGGAGTCCTTCCCATTCTGGTGGCCTGCCTGATGATTTTCTTCTGCATGTATATGTGCGTAACCATGCATTTTGCCATTATGGATGAGGAATATTTCCCGCCTGAATGCGTGGGAACCGCTATCGGCCTGATATGTGCCATTGGCTATCTGCCGGAGGCCACATCACCCTTTGTAGCTGGTGTGATTCTGGATCATTTTCCAGGTGCCGCCGGATACCGCCTGTTCTTTGTCTACCTTTTTGCCGTTACTGTTTTCGGACTGGTACTGACTGTTATCTGGCTGCGCAGAACAAAAGCCAGACGGGCGGAGATTCTGGAAAAGCTGAAAAAATAGGCCGGACGGCCCAGAGAAGGGGGGCAATAACTATGCGAAAGAAACTGTCTGATATGACAAAACAATACTCTTCATTTTTTCTATGTGTTATCCTGTGCTGCCTGGCCGCAGAATTCATTGGTCCCATTAAGCTCTCCTTAGGGAGGTTTACCGTTACCTTTCTGCCGCTGTTATACGCCATGCTTCTTATGCTGGTCCTGTATCTGGCAAAACCGGTCCGGGGAGTGGGGAAAGCTTATGTTCCGGCTGCTTCCAGGATGCTGTCCATGGGGGTTGTGTTCGCCATGGCAAAGCTGGGCATTTCCAGCGGCGCTTCCATAAAGGAGATGATTTCCGCCAGTCCAATCCTGATTTTACAGAACATCGGAAACATTGGAACCGTGCTTTTTGCCCTTCCCATTGCCCTGATATTAGGCATGAAACGGGAAGCCGTGGGCATGAGCTATGCGCTCAGCCGCGAGCCGAATGTTGCTCTGATTGCCGATATGTACGGCAGTGAATCCGATGAATTTAAGGGCGTTATGGTCTGCTACATCGTGGGAACCGTATTCGGCAGCATTTTTATGAGTGTTATTCCTCCGCTTTTTGTCACCCTTGGAATCTTCCGCCCTGAAGCCGCCGCCATGGCTGTGGGGGCAGGAAGTTCCTCCATGATGGCGGCAGGACTGGCAGGTGTGATAGAAGCATCCCCTGCCAGCAATCCCGACACGCTGACAGCCTTTGCAACCATCAGCAATGTTATCTCATCTGCAATCACAGTCTACCTTGGGATCTTTATAACCATCCCGCTGAGCAACCTGATTTATAAGGTCATGAAAAGAAAAGGGGTACCATCATGAGCGAAAAAGTATCTTTTAAAAGTCTCTGCGTGGAATGGGTAATTTCACTGACTGTAATGGTGATTCTGACCATGGCCTGTAATATCGTGGGGTATGGGGGACGGTTTCTGGAATCCATTCCCGGAATGCTGATTCTGTGCGTAATCAGCTTCCTTGGACTGACGGCAAAACACTTCATCCCCAGCAGCCTGCCGGCTGTAACCTATATCGGAATTATCGGAATGCTGGCCGCCGTCCCTGCTTCTCCCGTATCCGCTCCCATTATCTACTGGACCGGTAAAATTGATTTAATGGCTTCCATCACCCCCATTCTGGCCTTTGCCGGCGTGCTGTTAGGCAAGGACTGGAAAGCATTCCTGTCCATTGGCTGGAAGGGCGTTCTGGTGTCGCTGCTAGTGATCTTCGGGACTTTCTTTACATCAGGGCTGATAGCGCAGTTCATGGGAGCCGGGACAGTCTGACGCACACGGGCCGCCGGAGTATGCCCCTAAGCCCGCTGAAAGAAACAGATGACCGCCAGCTGAATCAAAAAGAAAACCAACAGGATCATACTGTATCTATCAACTGCAAAGGGCATAAGGCTGATACCGTTTTCCTCGGTACGCCCCTGCTCCTTCAAACAGGCCATATGGCCGCGGATTGTATAACGCCGGGCCTGTTCTCCCGCCGGCTCTCCAAACAGGCAGCTGAATACATACCCTGCCAGAAAGGTCATCACCGTACCAAAGGCAGAATTCCACATCCAGGTAAATCCGGCCAATGTTCCAAACAGCAATGTGATAATGAAACCAACTACAGCACCGCATACCGTTCCTTTGTCATTGGCCTTTTTCGTGAGCATGGCTAAAAGAAATATACCGCAGGTAGGGCCGCTTATATAGGATATATAGCTGCCGATAACCGCCAAAATAGATTTTGAAGTGCCGGAAAAGGCCAGCATGGTGATGATATATACCAGGATTCCCCAGACGGCCGATACCATCATGGAGGTCTTTAAGGAGGCCTCCTTTCCCTTTTCTATATATCTTTCATAGATATCTTTGGTAAATACCGTGGACATGGAATTCAGCAGGGAATCCACACTGGACATGGCTGCAGCAAATAAACTTGCCAGCAGCAGCCCCACCAGTCCTGCCGGCAGTCCTCCGATGAAACGGATCATCACATCATTGGCATTTTCAAAGGCAGCTCCGCCAAACTGTATAAACAACAGCGCTCCCAGAAAAATAAACAGGAAATAGAGGACATTCATCATGATACCGCTCACCACAAACGAACGCTTTAATTCCCGTATGGATTTGGCCGTGAACATCCGTTGAACCTGGGCCTGGTCAAAGGAAAAATACCGTGACCACATAAACAGTCCCCCCACCAATGCCGCCCAAAATCCGTTCTCATTGGTCAGGGAGAACTGCCAGCTGGTGTCAAACGCCCTCAGCTTCCCTGCCTGTGCAGCCATGCGGACGGTTTCAAAAAATCCGATATCACTCTTTGAGAACAGGAAAACCATTCCGCCTATCAGGCCGCCCCATATTACCAATATCTGGATAGCATCCGTCCAGATAACTGCCTTGATTCCGCCGGCCATTGTGTAAACCACCGCAATCACCACAATGACCGGTATTATGATGTTTATGCTGACACCCATAAAACGCTGCAGGACCAGGGAAGGGACAAACACCATGGAGCTGACCTGAATCAGGGAGTTGAGGATGAAGCCCAGCACTGCCGCCATCCGTGTTTTAGGACCCAGCCGGAGTTCAATGTACTCATATACGGATGTCAGTTTCAGATCGTACAGCATGGGCACAAATATAGTAGTGCTGATGAATAATGCCAATGGCACTGTCATGTTCTGCATGAACGGAAGCAGTCCACTGTGATACCCCCATCCTGGGCCTCCCACAAAGCTGTTGCAGCTAATCATGGTGGCGGCAATGGACAGTCCGATTGGCAGCCATGGCAATGAACGCTTTGCAACAAAATAATCTTCCTGGGTTTTGTTGGTCTTGCCCATGATAAATCCTAACACAAGCATTCCCATAAGATAAATGAAAATGATTGCAGCATCTATGATTGTAAATGTCATTGTCATGCCTGCCTTTCTATTAAAATTTTTGTTTGGTCCGGTTCCGTATTACGGCTGAGCCGGCTTACAATCAGTCGTGGTTCAGAATCTGACGTGTCCTCTCAAAAATATCCAGTCCCTGCTGTTTCAGCCAGTACGGGAGGTCGATTAAAACCCAGTTTTCAGAAAGCTTGTCTCCCCTGCGGCAGTAAACATCCACCACCTGCATATCTCCTCTTCCTCCTCCGGGTAAGCCCAGAAATCCTCCGATGGGTGTATTGGTCAGGTTAGGCCAGCCGAAGAAGCATGCAAAGTTGCCTTCCGCAAACCGGCATACATGCCCGTTAAAGGTTTTGTCCTTTAAATGATTGCGGAACGGAAGCTGGTGCTGTTCCTGGTAGCGCGGAATGGTATAGGAAGCTCCGATTCCCCCCGGACCATACCAAATCATATCCGATGCCCAGGCCTTTTCCAAAACCTCAGGGGGACAGCCCATGGCCCCGCTCTTATTCAGCTCGTCCAGGTCGTCTACCATTTTATTTACCAGTGCAAGTGTTTTTATCCCTTCCTCTTCAGGAGCGTCTTCCAACAGAATTCCATCATGATACCTGGGGCCGGGGTAGATAAAATAATTTCCAGTGGAAGGCGGAAGTGGATTTTCGCCGGCCTGGATCATGAGTCCGATTAAATCCACGAACATACCGCTCTTGCATATCTTGCCATTCTCTACACAGCTGAATTCCGCATAACGGAGGCTGGCCATTTTCCTGGTATGGCGAATCCCCAGAAAATCCTGGTCGAATAGACCCATCAGATGTCCCATGCTCATAACCCATTCCTCACCGCTGATTTCATTTGTACCAGCGATAAAGATGTCCTGTCTCCTCTGCATATGGCGGAGAGCCTTTTTTAAAGGTATCCAGAATGACTCCGCCACAGCCTCCCTGCCGTTTTGCTCACGGAACGGGTATACCCCCTTCCAATTATAGTCCTCGGTCATATATTCCCGGAAAACCTGGAGCACCTGTTCCGGTTCAGCCTTTTCCAGTGCGTCAAAATATGACAATGCTACCTTTTTTGCTTCCTGATATTGTCCCATCTTACAACCTCCTGTGTGTTATTCATTATCTGCTGCTTTTTCGTTTTTCTGATAAGTTTCCGGCAGGAACATCCATATGACCGCGCCTGCCACAAATACTGCCATGGATACCATGAAGATCCCCTGCATCCCCGCAGCCGCGGATCCCAGGCCTGCAATTGCAGGAATGGCAAAGGTGGATATGATTCTTCCCCCGTTAAATGAGATTCCGGAGGACAGGGCGCTGAATTTCTGCGGGAACAACTCCGTATAATAGGCGCCCCAGGCACCGGAAAAGCCGACCGCAAACCCCAAAAATACCGATACCAGCTTGAACTGGGTAATATTCCCGGCCCCCAGCCTCATAAAGAGGAATACAAACACAGCGCTGAGCGCCATGCCAATCAGAGGTTTTTTCCGCCCGAACCTGTCTGAAATGAATCCCCATATGTTGTAACCGATTAATTGCCCTATTCCCTGAAGGCTGTAAATGCCTCCTGCAACTGCCGCGCTCAGCCCCAGGGAGTTTCTAAGATATGTAGTGGCATTGTTGGAAAATGCCGAGTAGGCCGTAAAGTTAGCGCCGGAGAGCAGGATGACCCCCAGTCCAATCCACAGATACTTTCCCTTATACATATTTAAATAGCTGATTTTCTCATTCTGCTGTTTGGATACTTCATTTAACTGCCTGGTATTCTGGTAATCGTTGGGTACAAACAGGAAAATCATGACTGCCCCCACCGCCGGAGGTATGATGGCTGTATACATCAGCACCTGCCAGTTGGAGTCCCCCATAAATGAGTAGAGCTGACCCCCGAAAATCATGGCCAGGGAAAAGAGACTGGTCAGAACCGCAGCCAGCTTGCCGCGGTATTTCTGCGGAAACAGTTCCGTCACCAGAGGCATGGCGCAGCCGAATACTCCTCCCAGGGTACCGCCTGTAATCAGCCTGGACACCAGCCATACCTGATAGCTGCCGGGTGTCATCATGGGCAGGAATGTGGTCAGCGCAATCAGTGACGCCACCACAATCAATGTATACTTTTTTCCTATCTTTGCATTCAGTATGCCGAATACAATGGTTCCGGGAATGGTTCCGAAGGACATAACCGCAAATATGGTTTCCGACTGCTGTAACGTAAAACCGAACCCTCCTGAAGCTGCCTCTGCAATCATGGTGGGCTTTACAAAGGTTCCCACCATAAAATTGTAACAATAAAAAAAGTATACAATGACAATGGACAAGAATGCAAGACTCCTGCGGCCAGCCGACAGATTCTTTCCCAATATTATCTCGTTTTCTGCTTCAGACGTATTTAGTGCGATTGCAGACATTTATCTCTCTCCCTCCGTCATGTTATCTTCTGTTTTTGCATAGCTGTCCTCTGTTTCCATATAAATCTGTTTCAGTACATCCAGGCCGTCAAATGTAACCCATTCTTCCTGAATCTGATTTCCCGCAATACGGTAATGATTAATTCCTAATATATCCACCGGCTTCATGGACGGCGCCCCAAACATGCCGCGGCCTTCATGCAGTCCGCGCAGCCTCCATCTGACAGCCACATCCCATTCATCATCCCCGGCCCGCCTGTTGCAGGTAACACGGTCCACGCTGTGATGCGCATTGGGGAAGGATGCCAGGAGACTGATGACCATTCCCTGAATCTCCTCATATCCCACCAGGTCTTTTCCGCATATATAGTGAACCACTGCATCCGGCGCATAATAGGCCTTAACCTGGTTAATCATCTTATAGTTAAACACCTGGCTGTGCATTTCCAGCATCATTTCTCCGACACTGTCATCAGCGGCCTTATATTTCTCAGGGAAAAACTGCCCCTGCATGGATTCGCCCAGTCCAAACCGGGACTGCAGTGCAGGAGTCTTCCCCTTTGACCCCCTGGCCATATTCCTGGCAACCTCATGGACATCCAATCCCAGCTGCTTTACCAGCCACAGATTGTCCCTTACCAGCCATTCCTCGTAAATACGGTTGTTCTCAATGGCACAGTCAATGACAGTGCGGAAGTTAACCTTTTTCCCTGTGGCCTTTCCAAAATCACTGTCCCCAAGATTAGTGGCCGTGGACAGGACCCTGTGGGAGGAAAGATATCCCTTTGTATCATGCTTTGACCAGATAACCTGTTCCCCTATCAGACGGCGGTCCGGAAATGAATGCAGGGTCATCAGCGTATTTGCAACCACATCCTTGATTCCCACCAGATTAGAGGAAGCACAATGCATGGTTACATCGTTATGGTACGTGTCATAAATGACCCCGATTCCCTTTTCTTCCCATATTCTGTGGGTTATCTTAAGCACATAGTCCACAATGTCGCGGTATTCCTCATCAAACCCCGGCAGCTGCTGCTTTGAGCCAGCCAGTTCCAGATAGTCATTGTAATCCGCGTGTCTGACCGGGTTCACCTCCTCCGTCTCACCGTAGTAAATTTTACCGCTGCTTTTTGGCTTTTCCTTCATTTTCGTTCCCTTCTCCTCTCCTTTTTTCATATCTGTCTTACCCGGAATCACCGGGTCCGGAATACCTGTTTTTTCATATGTACCCGGTTCCTTTTCCTGCATAATCATAACGTCCTCCTTCTTTTTTCAAACGTTTGAAATTTTGGATTAAAACAAAGCCTTTTACAAGGCTAAGTGTGAACACATAGAAACCATAAAACATCCTATTTTACAGGACCGGCCTGTGCCGCGTCCCGTACGGATCCCCGTGTGATTAAACGCGGGTAAATTTTCCGCGGATTCAGATCTTCCCTTCCCTCAATGCGGCAGACAAGGGAATTAACCGCATTGGTAATCACTTCTTCCCTGGGATCTGCAATGGTGTCCAGCGGAATGTCCAGATAATGAATCAGTTCAATATCATTATATCCCACGATTGACAGGTCCTCCGGAACATCCATCCCATAGTACTTTTTTAACTGCTGTACAATGGACAAGGCCGGAAGGTCCTGCTGGGAAAAGATACCCGTAAATTTGCGTATATATTCAATATTCTGTCTTACAAACTCCTTCTGGGATTCAAAATCCATGCGGGCTGTCAATACCGCCGGCTCTGCGCCGTATTCCGCCATGGCTTCCATGTATCCGGCCGTGCGGTCATCATACATCTTCAGTTCCGGGTCATTGGAACGGATGGTCAGGATTTTCCTGTGTCCATGCTCCAGAAGGTGCTTTGTGGCCCAGTATCCCCCCTTCCTGTTGTCATCCCAAAAGAAATGATCCGGTATATCTGCGGAAAAGGAAGGTTTAAAATATACATATACATATGGAATGCCGGCATCACTCAGGAATTTATACTCGGCCTCTGTCAGGGTTTTGGAAAAAATAACAAGGCCGTCCACCATCTTCCCATTGACCATTCTGAGTATATTACTCTGGGAATGTATGTTTTTGTTGGGCTGTATCAAAAAATCATATCCGCAGTTTTCAACTGCTCTGGTAGAGTAGGTCTCAATCTCATTGAAAAACCAGCGGTAATCAGGCGCATTAAAGTTATCTGAAAATATAATGCCGATACGGTTTGTTTTTTTGGTCACCAGACTGCGGGCATTGGCATTAAAGGTAAATCCCAGGCGCTCCGCCTCTTCTATGACACGTTTTTTTGTTTTCTCCGCGACCCTGGGGTCGTTATTCAAGGACAAAGAGACAGTGGAATAGCTGACATTTAAATTTTTAGCAATATCTTTGATGGTCATACAGGTCTCTCTCCTTCTGGATTTCTTACTGAAAGTATAATTTAAAACGTTTGAAATGTCAATAGACAGTTCTATTTTAACTATATTTTGTACTTTTTCCACAAACTGTATTGTGTGTTTTATACAATCTATCCTGTTTTTTATTTTTCTTTTCCACAGACACGCTATGTTTCCCGAAAAGGATACACTTCACAGATACTTCTGCACCTCCTCACAGGCCGCCACATGTACAAGGCAGTCCCAGTACCTGTGCCGGAGATTGTGGATACCGGATCCTTCCTTCTTTGCAAGGGGTGCCGCTGCATTATATCCTGACAAACTCAGTTCGGCAATATACGTTTTTTAGTGAAAACGCTTGGTCAGCAGCATATTCCGATACCTATATATCAATCCGGTATATACGGGTGGGCCTTCCCTTTGTCCCTGTGGATTTCATCCCTGTCTGTACCGCATATCCTGCCGTAGTCAGCCTCTCTATGATATGGTTTGTATGGCGGATCTTTACATTGAGACGCTCGGCAAGCTCGGCCGCCGTAATTTCGTTATTCCCGCGGATCCCAAGGATGGTCTTGATTTTGCGGACCGTCCCCGGAGCAAGCATTGCCTTCCCGGCAATTTCCATCAAATCCTCGTCAAGGGGCACCTGTTTAAGCGGCTCTGTCTCGGGCATGAGCGGACCCACAAGAGAATCCTCCACCACAGCATAAACCGCTTTGCGGTAAACGCCCTCGCGGAGCGCCTCAAGGGCACTGCTTTTTGCCGTGGACAGCTCCGGCGCAACCCCATAAGCAACATAGGTACAAAAGCGCAGCCGCTTCTGCAGGTAGTGACTCAACCCGCAATGCCTGAAATTACCGGTCATACGGCTGACGGTTTTCAGGTTCGTAAAAAGGAACAGGCCGTTTGTGGTCTTCTGTATCTGGAAATCAGCAAGGGTCTCCTTCTTATAGTCCAGAATCGCCTGCTGGAGCAGAAGCTCTTCCTCCTCGTCTGCTTCCACCAGCCCTTTCACGGATTCCCTGGCCACCACCACCGCGGCCGCCATATAATCTGCGCTTTTTTGGGCAGTAATCTGCCTGAGGAGCCCGTGAACCGTGCGGAGCAGCTGCTTCTCTGACGGATACAGGAAGGTATGGGGAATGCCGCAGGCCGCCAGCTTTGGCTGGACTGAGGAATTCCTGGATATCACATACGTTATCTCCCCTGCCTCCCAGCGTCTCTTAATCTGGGCAAAAAGCCTGTCCCCCAGTCCCTCAATCTCCTTAAGGGAGATATTTTTCCAATAATCCATGGTTTTCTGTCTTGCTGCATCCATATCCTTAATATCAAGCAAGGCCCTGCAGTTGTGCTTCTCATTCACCTGCAGATAGATATCCACCACCACCTTAGTGAGGTCAAGGCTTCTGTCCCTGTCCAAAAGGTCCAGAAGCGCATGGTATATCTCTTCAAGCTCAGTATCGAACGCAGCCACCGGCTTGTCATCCTCCGGGAAATAACGCTGTATGGCTGTCTGCACCACAAGTCCGCTCAAAAGAAATCCGTCATACTTGTCCCTGAGCTTGGGGTAAAGCTCAGGGAGCATGGAGAGATGCCCGTAATCATAGAGATCAAGCTTTACTCCCGCTGCCTGGCCTGTGGACTCAAGCTTGTCTGAGAGATATGGAATCAGGCCAGGGGCTGCCAAAATCGCAAGTTTCATCATGTTTAATCACCACGCAGTTCCTTTCAAATGATTCTGTCCATTTTTTTATAGCATACGGCCAGGCAAATAGCAAGCAAAAAAGCCAGGTACATGAATCCCCTGACTCTTCTTTGACGAAACAGGACTTGCCGTTCACCCTGATATGGCTGGATTCACCTCTCTTTCCAACAGCCGCAGGGCCAGCCTGGTCTGCATTTCAACCCCCAGCTTGAGACAGGTTTCATCCATATCAAAGTCCTGGCTGTGAAGGGGCGCCGTGATCTTTTTCCTTCTGCTGGCGCAGCCCAGATGATAAAAGACACCCTTGGCCTTGTCCAGGAAAAATGAAAAGTCCTCCACCCCCATGCTGGGACACTTCTTCCAGTGGATATGTTCCTCTCCAATGATGTCAGAAGCTGTTTCCACCAGCACATCCACCACCTGATCCGTGTTGATAAGGGCGGCATATCCCGGGGTCACCGTGACTTCGCCGTTTCCTCCCATTGCCTGGCAGGTGCACTTTACCATGCGGGTCATGGTGTCAATGATATTCTGCCTCACCATCCGGTCTGTGGTTCTAAGGGTGCCGGTCATCTCCACTTCCCCTGCAACAATGTTGCCGGCAGTCCCGCCGCATATGGTCCCTATTGTGAGCACCCCATTGTCCAGCGGGGAAATACAGCGGCTCACCAGAACCTGCAGGCTGTTTATGACAGCAGCAGCCATGACAATGGCATCCACCCCTGTATCCGGATAAGCCCCATGACAGCTTTTTCCACGAAGTTTTATGTGTATATGGTCAGAAGAGGCATTTAAATCACCGTAGCGGATTTCAATTTCGCCTGACTCATGGGTTGGCATCACATGCAGGCCTATGACATAATCCACATGAGGTTCTTCCATACAGCCAGCCTCCACCATGGGAAGTGCGCCTCCTGTAGTCTCCTCTGCGGGCTGGAAAAAGAACTTCACACACCCGGACCACTCTGCCTTACATTCCCTCAGGATGCGGGCCGCACCCAGAGCTATGGACACATGGGCATCATGGCCGCAGGCATGCATAAAGCCGGGATTCATGGAGCCGTACGGGCAGGCCGGATTCTCCGTCAGCGGCAGGGCATCCATGTCAGCCCGCAGGGCCACCGTGTTTCCCCTGCCCGGTCTGCTGCCCTGAATCATGGCTGCAATCCCCGTGCCTGCTACAGGATATTCGTAGGAAATCCCCCATCCGTCCAGCCGTTCGCGGATACGGGCACTGGTCCATTTTTCTTCAAACCCAGGTTCAGGATGGCGGTGGAAATCCCTGCGGATCTCCACCAGCTCCGGGTATATTTCTTCTATACGCTGTTTTATATCCATACAATCAACCTTTCAAAGGACATCCACCATCAATTTCCGGCCATCTCATAAAGAGTCTCTTCTGCCTGCCGGATACAGTCCGATACCGTTCCTGCCGCTGCATTTTCCAGCAGCCAATCCATTGCCGCCTTAGTATAAGCAGCCGCGCCCCGGTAAAGATAGGCATCATTAAACTGTACCTTGGGATTATGACATCCCCACTTGCGTCCCTGACGGCTGTCCCCAAGGAATATCCAGCCAAAGCCGGAAGGAACCTTTTCGGCGATATAGGAAAAATCCTCGGCACTTGTGCTTTTACTGTAAGCTCCCCCCCATGCAGTGCGCATATCCCAGGCCTCGTCCCCAAACATCTCCTTCATGGAACAGAGAAAGGACTTGTGCACGTTGCTGTCCACCACAAGGGGCGGACAGGCAGTGCCGAAGGTAACCTCTGCCGTCACACCTTTGGCCTTCCCCACATATTCCACCAGGGTTACAAGGTCCTTTCTCAGCCGTTCTCCAACCTGCTTGCTGAATGTACGTATGGTCCCCTGCATAATAGCTGTTTCCGGTATGATATTGGCGCTGTCCCCTGCACTCATTTTCCCCACCGTCATGGTACAGCTGTCAAAGGGCGACCGGTGCTCCGCCACGATTTCATGGATTCCCTGGTAGATTGCGCACATGGCTCCAAGGGGATTATGCGTCCAGTCAGGGGCTGCACCATGACCGCCCACCCCCTTTATATGGATTTCAAACCGTCCGGAGGAGGCGTACACCGCGCCCGGCCCAAAGACACCCACGGTCCCTTCCTTTACAGGGCTGCCTGCAATATTATGAAACATGAGCGCGGCATCCACATGGGGATTTTCAAGGATTCCTGCCTCTATCATGGCCTTAGCCCCTTCAAGTGTCTCCTCCCCCGGCTGAAACAGTATTTTTACCGTCCCTTCAATCTCATCTTCATGGCGTTTCAAAAGCTTTGCAGCGCCTAACAGCATAGCGGTATGGTTGTCATGTCCGCATGTGTGCATGCGTCCCTTTATCCGCGAAGCATACGGCACACCGGATTCCTCCTCTATGGGAAGGGCGTCCATATCCGCGCGGATGAGAAATACCTTGCCCGGCTTTTTACCTCCTGCCAGCACGGCAACACCCGATTCCCCATACTCAAGGGGCTGGTAGCCGAAATCCGAGAGGGCCTTCATCACATAGGCTTTTGTACCCGGAAGGGAAAGCCCCAGCTCCGGATTCGCATGCAGATATCTTCTGTATGCAACAAGCTCGTCGTTTAATTGGCATGCTTCCTCAAGATAATTGTAGTTCATTTTAGTCTCTCCCATATCATTTTAAGGTTTATATTCACTCAGTGCCGGCGCCTTGCCAGTCAGACGGTTGCCTCCTTCATGGAAACCGGAAGCTTTGCCCGTTTGCGGTTTGCAATCACTATGCTTATAAAAATCATCGGAATGGCAATCAGCGCAGCTGTGGACACCACCATCCACGCGCCGGAATACCCGCCGGTCTTATCGAAAACATAGGCGGAAAACATATTTCCGATAGGTGTTCCGAATGCCGTGATGCTCTGGATTGTGCCAAGGTAACGGCCATAGTCCTTATCTCCGAATACCGTAGAAACAATGAGTGGCGTGACAATCGTTCCCACAGAACCGCCGATACAAAAGAACATGAGGTACAGATAAATAAAGTTTGTACTGTATATGGATAAAAACAGCATGAGCAAACAGCAGAAATAGGATGTCATGCCCAGTAAAAGACCTTTCTTCACACCAATCTTATCACAAAGTGAGCCCAGCACGATCTTTCCTATGGTAAGGGAACCAATGGCGATTCCGGAAATGCTGGCTGCCTTTACTGCATTACCATTAAAAAGGTCTGTAAGATATGGGGTGCGGTGGTTGGTTACGGACGCATTGCAAATTTGAATCAGCATGATTCCCATCACAACCGTGAAGAATACAATGCTCTTGATTCCCTCCTTGTAGGGTACGCCGGTCAGCACGGTTTTCCCGGCGCTTGCACCGGAGCCTGTACTTTCCTTTTCTCCCAGCCGTTCCGTATATCCCTTTTCCTGGGGACGCTCCACAACCGTGAAATAGATAAGGGGCAGCATAACCACAAGCAGCATGACTCCTTCAAATATGTACGTCTTTCTCCAGCCGTAATTCTCACAGAGATAACTCAGCAACGGCGACATGAGCATGCTTCCCACTCCGGAGCCTGCCAGGGCAAGACTGATGGCAATGCCCTTTTTCTTAGGCCCGAACCACCGGTTGATAAGGATTGGTACTGACATGATGGTGGCCGCGCACCATGTAGCGCTGGAGTAAACAGACAGAACATAATACTGGCGGATATCCGTAAACATCAGCGGAATGAAAAATGTGGATGCGACTCCGGCTGTGGAAATCAGCATGATGCGCTTTAGGCCGAATCTCTGGATCAGACGTCCGCTCATATAACAGCTGATCAATGAACCAATACAGGTAAAGATTGACTTTGATGACCAGAGTGACCGGCTGAAGCCTTGCTCCTGCGTGATTGAAATTGTAAAGACGGATCCGGTGGATGTGGTGGAATAAACCAGCGCATAGATAATCGCACTGACCATGACCATGTACCAACCATAGTAACGTTTTTCTTTAACAGCGTCCATGTGAATAGTTCCCCCTATTTTTTAATTTTGGTGTATTTTTAGCGTGTGCTTTAATATTAGGTTACCATCACACCATATTAATGTCAAACGATTTTTGTGCCTTATATACACATTTGTGATATTTATATAAATAAGGTGATTTATTTTGTGGATTCTGTCCATGGAAAAAGTATATCACAGCAGAGTTTTGGCTTATATTCAAGATACTTACAGACGGGATTAAAATAATTGCGGTAAAGCAGGGGAATAAACGGGACAATTAAAGGCGGAACACTTAACCAAATGTTCCGCCTTCCAATCACTTATTTATCTATCTTCTGATTGACTGCATACAGCACAATCCTCATGGTCACTTCCTTCTCCTCATCAATAACCAGAGTGAGGTAATCCCCTTCTTTTTTTACCACCCTTCCAACTACCCCTCCGATGGTGATGACCATATCCCCTGCAGCAATGGAATCATGCATCTCTTGCATCTTCCTGTGCTTTTTCTTATTAGGTATATATACAAAAACATACATTGCCATTATGACAATGACACCATATGCAAGAAACAATAACCCTGGTGACATATCTTAAAAGTCCTTTCTGAGCCGTATTTATTACATTTTGAAAAACTTTTCGACTATACGCACAAATATGGCAGATCCAATCCAGAATACGTCCTCGTCCACATTAAAAAGCGGATTGTGGTGCGGTACATCCGTGTGTTTCTCCGGGTTGGATGAGCTTAAGAACATGAATGCTCCCGGCGCTTTCTCCAGATAATATGCAAAATCCTCTCCGCCCATATTTGGCGCATCCAGATGGTCAATGACCATATCATCTCCCACCACGTCCCTGGCACAGTCCGCTGCCAGTTTAGCCATACCGGCATCATTGATAACAGGAGGCGCACCCCAGATCATTTCGTACTCAGCTTCCCCTCTGAAGGCTTTCGCAGTTGCCTCTGCAATCTCGCCAATCCTCTTAGACAGCTCCTGGCGTACATCTTCCTCCAGAGCCCGGATAGTACCTTCAATCAGAACCTCCGACGGGATAACATTATAGGCGAAACCTGCCTTCACATGGCCGATAGTGAGTACGGAAGGCTTAACTGCCGGGATCTCACGGGCAATGATCTCCTGGAGATTGATGATGATATGGGCTGCAATGTTTACCGGGTCCACGCCTTTTTCCGGAGTGGAGCCGTGGCAGCCGATTCCTTTTACTTTTATCACAAATTTATCAAAGGAGGCCATACAGCAGCCCGGTACGGAAATCACGGTTCCTGCCTTGATGTCCTTGGAAATAATCGTTCCGATATGGGTTCCGAAAACAGCATCAACACCATCCATAGCGCCCTCTGCACAAAGCCTCTGAGCTCCTCTGGAACCTTCTTCATCGGTCTGGAAGAGCAGCCTTACCGTGCCTGGGATCTGATCTTTATGTTCACTTAAAATTTTAGCCGCCCCCAGCAGCATGGTCATATGCGTATCATGTCCGCAGGCATGCATACATCCTTCATGTCTGGATATGTAGTCCACCTCATTGGCTTCCTGTATCGGAAGGGCATCCATATCTGCACGGAGCACAATGGTCTTTCCCTCTTTTTCTCCCTTAATGGTAGCAATGAGGCCGCTGTCCGTCTTATTCTCCACAAAAGGAATCCCCAGTTCCTTAAGCTTTTCTTCCAC
Organism: Enterocloster sp. 210928-DFI.2.20; assembly: GCF_020554465.1. Lineage (NCBI taxonomy): Bacteria > Bacillati > Bacillota > Clostridia > Lachnospirales > Lachnospiraceae > Enterocloster > Enterocloster sp. 210928-DFI.2.20. The sequence goes on along the minus strand of NZ_JAJCHK010000002.1, from coordinate 34,503 downwards.
ATACGCCCTGGTCTTGGGCAGTTCTCCGCCCAGCTCAGGAATCTGATGAAGCTCCCTGCGCATTCTGACCAGCTCTTCCTGTAATTCTTTACATTTCTCCCACATGATAATATATTACTCCTTTCCTGAAATTAGATTGCCGCAACCCATGATTATTTGACAAGTCCCTTTTTATAGAATACTCTTGCGATTAACAAGGTACCAAATACAGTGCACACAATGACTGCTGCTGCCGGAAGCCCGGTGGTCATTTTCAGAATTACGGGAATTGCCAATGCAAATACTGCCACCTTTGGATATTTAACCGCAAAATTCCCGAAAGTCGCTCCAAAAATTGCGGAACTGGCATATTTCGTAAGACCTACCACTATGAACTCAGGAAGCACAGATAAAACCGCTCCGCCTACAATAACTGCAGAAGTGGTGCCTATCAGGTTTGTAATGATAGAACCGCAGATTGCCATGGTGGAAACCACCTCTGCCTGGATTGTACCTGGTGTGGAATGTGTAACATCCAGGGCCAGAGCCGCGCAGGGAACCCTCATATTGCCGATATTTCCTGACAGGAAGCTAAGGTAGGTTCCGGTCATACCAAGAGCGGCATAGTAGGAAACCGGCTCCACAAAATAAAATGCTCCAAAGGAAGCAGCAACCATGCCCCATGCAGTAAGGACCGTGCTGATTGGCGGCCAGCAATCATAAGTGGTGCAAAGCCAGATTACCGGAATGAATGAGGTCAGGGCAGCCAGGATGTTCGTAGGTGAGCCAATAACAATACTGCTTTTTTTCCATTGTTTCATGATTTCATTATCACTCATTTATCTTCCCTCCTGGTCTATTTGAGTAACTGATCATATCCCAATGCGAATATCATGCCAATGATCATGGCGATACCCAGGGAATATTCCATCAATTTAGGATATTTTTTACATACGGTTTTCACAAGCAGGACCATTGAAACAGCACCTGTCAAAACTGCCAGTGTATTTCCCATCCCTTTTAAGATTTCACCTGCGTTCAGATAACCAAAAATACCAAGGGAGCACGCACCGCTAAGCACAACCAGCCATTTCATATCTCCACCGGATACCTTATTGCGCAGCGTCTCTAAAGACGGAGTGGCAACACCGGTGAAGAGAAGCCAGCCTGCACCGTTTAAGGCCATGGTAAACCATGAAACCGCAAGACAGATCAGAGTATACTGCTCTGTGCCCAGAGTAACTCCACATGCTTCTGCACCAATATTGGCTGCTGAAAGCTCTGTGGCAGCAGCGCCGATGATGGAAAGACGGAGCCATGCCATGGGGCCTCCGATGGAAGCCATAAGTCCAACCATTACGATAAACACACCCAAAGCAGGACCTATAGCGGATATCAGTCCCACGCGGAAAGCTTCCTTGGGAATCTTCGGATCCAGACCTGCCGCCCTGGTAGTCTTGCTGCACTGCCTCATGTAAAGCACTGTCTGTATAGCAGATATGACAACCGTAACGCCGCATAAGAGCCACAGAATAGGTGAATTGGAAACCTGTTGGACTTGCTCAATATTACTCATTTCGCAACCTCCTTGCATAATGATGGTATAGTCAATTGGACTACACGATTAACGAGTTACTATAAATCTTATAAACATACACACCCCCCGTCAGCTGTTAATTTACATCAGCCAGTGATGTATTAAATTTTGTTTGAATTTAACAGATTTAGAATCATATCTGTATATTCAGCAGGATCATAGCTATTTCCGACTCTTTCATTTGCGAAAATTTCACCAACAACTACTTATAATCGCGAAAACAAACTGCCTTTTTCTCTGTTAATCCCAGCTTTTTTCTGCAAATTCATATATTCTTCTATATATTATCATTATTTTTTTGCACAGTCCTGGTCAAAGTGCACATTTTTTTCATTTAAATTCAAAAAACTGCACATTGCTTAATAATATGGCAGCTGATATAATTACATCTAGTTGTTTTAGAAAGGATGGAACTCCATGGTTACAGTTGCAGATTTTACATCAGACCTTGAACAAATCCGTTGTGTTGCCGGATTTTGCGGGACAAACAGAGAAGTTACCTCGTTCACCATAATCGACACACCTGAGATTCTGGACTGGCTGCATGGAGGAGAATTTGTTGTGGATTCCGGATATATCACCAGTCATAATCCATCCATGCTGAAAGGTTTTATCGCTTCCCTTAAGGAAAAAGGCTGCGCTGCGCTTGGTGTAAAACTACACCGCTATCACAACGAGATTCCCGGCATCATACTTGACGACGGAAACAAACTGGATTTTCCCATATACGAAATGCCATATAATCTTTACTTTTGTGATTTTGCTTCTATGATTTATAAACGTATATTTGAGGAGCAGCTAGATGATATGTACCATGTTTCCATTGCATACAAGGATATTGTCAATTCATTCAGCAAGTATAAGGTACCGGAGAGAATGCTGTCTGAATTAAGCCTGGTGCTTAGAAATCCTGTTTTCCTGATAAATTCACAGTTTGAGCTGATAGAATATTCCTATGGTCCAAGTGACGATTTTTCTTTGCAGAACCTCCTTCACAAAGAAGTTTTGATGGAGCTGGATAAAAATATACAGAATACTCTTCTGAAAAGGCATCAGCAGCAGCCATACCAATTCCACCAATTCTCTATCAGCAGCCCAAAAGGTGAAATAAACTGTATTCTGTTATCATCGGGAAACATTGACGGAGATACAACGTTCTTAATTATTCCGGAGATAAACAAACTGGAAGACTGGCATTACAGGGTTGTAAAGGACATATCGGCCTTATTTCAATTAACAGCTAATAATAAAGTAAACACCCAGGATTTTGCGGCCTCCGTAATCATGGCGCAGTCAAATTCAAACGAAACGATTCTTCGCTATTGCAAGATGTACAATTTTGATTACTCCAAACACCGTATTTGTTTATCCATAGAATTTGACAGTGAGGTACCCACCACATCCACACGTAAATATATAACCAGAGAAATCTTCTCGTCCATAACCACCTGGATCATGAACACCTATGGATGCAACGTTTTTTTCCTAAAAACTCACACCCATTATGTTCTGTATCTGCTCTTTTCTGATGTCATATCACAGGAAACAGCAGAATACCAGGCTTCGGAAGCAGCAAAAAAAATCTGGCATATTTTTAATCACAATAATATTTCCACATATATTGGTGTCAGCTTGTATTCCTCTGATCTACAGCAGATCTCAAAGGCGTTTTTTCAGGCTATCGACGCAATGAAATTGGGCAGAAAACTCTATCCGGAAGAAAATGTGTTTTTATTCCGCACCATTCAGGTTTATCAATGGCTCTCGACCATGCCCCAGGAAAGTCTGGAGGAAATGTACAGAGATACCATAGAGCCCTTAAGCAAGGCCGGTAATTCCGATGTCAATTATGTCCATATATTGAGAACATATATCGGGAATCATTATAACATCAGCAAAACTGCGTCTTATCTGCATATCCATCGCAATACCTTGATGAATTATCTGACCAGAATTCAGGAATTGCTGCCTTACAATATCGGGCTGCCAGAAAATATGCTGAAGCTGCAAATAGGCATACATGCAATGTATTTATTGGACAGAAATATATAGCTATATACTATCCTTTAGATTATCCGCCTGCTCTTGGCATGCGGCTGTATTTACTGTTATAAATATAAAAGGGGGAGTGAAAAGGGGCTGTCCTGAAAACGTAAATCAGAGATAACCTATAAAGAAACACCCAAAAGGGAATCCATCTCCCAGAGCCACGGCATCTATGCAAGCCGGGTTTAGCATATGAATGTTAGGAAATCAAGTTGAAGAGACACGAAAGAGCTGATATAATGAAGTTGATTTAAGAAAAGCAGCTATTAATAAAAAATCTCTGCATTTTTTCTCTGCTTCTTAATAAGGAGAACGTTTCCATGAAAGGAGGCCAAACCCATGAGCCATGATCAACAGCTATATCAGTATCTGTATCAGACCATTACCACACAGATATGTAACGGTACTTTTATTTATGGACAGGAGTTTCCTTCACAGCGGGAAATCTGCCAGCGATACAACGCGGGGATAACTACGGTTCGCAAAGTGATGAAGCTCCTTGCTGAAGAAGGATATATCCGCACAGCGCAGGGACAGCCGTCTGTAGTAACTTATCGTACCTCAAAGGAAGCCCATGCCGAATTTCTGGTTCAGAACCGTGAGGAAATTGCCGACGCATATAAGGGATTGGGGTTGCTGATGCCAATCCTCTATCGTGAGGGCGCCAAACGGTGTAACGAGTCAGATTTGTATTGGTTGGATAAGATTTTGAATCATATATCAGAACAGATGGAACTGCCAGATCACTATCAGCTGGCCAATGCCTTTTTTACAGCATTGCTCCGTCCATTAAAAAATCAGTTAATCATCGATCTGGAGTTTGACAGTGAAAACTATCTTCACGTCCCATTCGTACCAATTCCCGGCATAGATAATCCTTTTGCTACGACTTTTGAAAGAACAAAAACTTGGTTCAGCAAAGCTATCATTCAAATTAAACAGAAACAGTTTGATGACTTTTATGCCGATGCGTCAAAATTATACCGCGATTCAGGAGAAAGGGTTGACAATTACTTATATGCTTTGGGTAAATATACCGAAAGCAATTCAAATAAGAATGAGGACATCCGCTGGTTCAGAATAAAAGGACATTCCGAGCTATATTCCCGGCTGGCGATGACCATTGTACGCAGGATTATTGCCGGGGAGTTTGACAACGAACCGTATTTACCCTCTATACCAAAGCTGATGGAAGAATACAACATAACAAAAAATACTGCAAGACGGGCGGTTAGCCTGCTCAATTCACTGGGGATCGCACAGACAATTGATAAAAAGGGGAGTATAATTACGCCGGAAGGATATACTTCGTTTAAAAGTGAGCTGGATCTGGCGGAGCCGGTGATACAGGAGCGGCTATCCTTTTTCCTGGAAGCCCTTCAAATTGTAGCTCTCACTGCACGCTGCTGTGCATCATCCATTTCCTTTATTCCGGATTACCTGGGCCAGTCCGTGGAAAGCAGGCTTCGCACAGCATCGGATAACAGAATCACCCCCTTGTCTTTTCAGTTGCTTATGAATGCCTTCATCCAGCTCCTGCCATACCAATCCCTTAAAAATATTTTTCGGCAGCTAGACGACCTGCTGATATGGGGACACTATATGCAGGCAATTGACAAGTCGTATTATCCTGATTACAGTGAAATCGCGCTCGCAATGGAAGCTGTTATCACTGCCTTGAAAACCCAAAGGAGCGACGCATTACCAGATGCGTTTAGTAATGCGTTTGCCTTGATCTATCAAGATGTTTGTATGGTCTTATCAAAACTCCCCTCCGGTTCCATCTTTAATACGTTGAAGGATCCGGAATGAATTATAATACTGCAAAAAGTAAAGCAGGTGCTTCATAAGTAAAAAATGCCAATATAAAAATGAATATCTTCACTGTTTTCTGTATGTACCTCAGAGCAGGCCAGGAATCTGCATCTGTGCTATACGTGCAGATATTGTCCTATTTCACGCACAAGCTGTTTAAAATCCAAAGGCTTTGCCAAATGGCCGTTCATACCCGCGGCCTTTGTGTTCTCTATGTCCTCAACAAAGGCGTCAGCGGTCATTGCCAGGATAGGAACCGTCTTGGCGTCCTCTCTTGAAAGCGAACGGATAGCGCGGGCTGCCTCATATCCGTTCATCACAGGCATCTGAATATCCATGAGAATCAAAGAATAATACCCTGGCCGGCTCTCCTCAAAACGTTTAAGGGCCTCCCTCCCGTTGACTGCAGCTTCCAGTTCCATCCCGAATCCGCCCAGCAGTTCCAGGGCAATCTCGCGGTTAAGCTCATTATCCTCAACGAGGAGGACCTGGCTTCCGGCGAAATCCAGTGGTTCCGTATCCGGCTGTCCCGGCTTCTTTTCCAGCCTCACCAGTTTCGTATCCGGCCGCATCAATTCCTCCCCTATCCGGCACCGGTTCATGCAGTCAATCACCCCGGACCGGCATAACGGTTTACTCATAAATCCACAGACCCCCCATGCCATGGCTCTTTCTTTCATTCCGCTTACATCATAGGCAGACACCACCAAAGGCACCCTGCCATGAATCCCCCTGCAGATCATTTCTGTCTTCTCCATACGTTCAACTTCCGCCAGACTTAAACCCAGAATGATAAAACCGAAGTTTTCTGTCCCCCAATGTGTCAGGAAGCGTTTCCCCGCTTCCTCAAAATCCGTGCACTCCACCTCCATCCCCATAGAACGGAGCAAACTGCCTGCACACGCCTGCTGTACAGGGTCATCGTCTATCAGCAGGACATGTAATCCCCTGAAATCTTTCTGTTCCTCTTCTGAATCAGCCAGGACATCCATGGGCATCAGAACATCGAACACAGTTCCCACACCCAACTGGCTTTTAACTGTTATAGTGCCCCCCAGCAGGTCAATCAGACGCTTCGTAATTGCCATTCCCAGCCCGCTTCCCTCGATTTGGTCGATACGGCTGTCCCTTTCACGGGTAAACGGTTCAAAAATCTGCTCCAGATATTCCGGACTCATACCAATCCCATTGTCAGACACGGTAAAGCAGATCATGGCTTTTTTTGCAGACTCTGTTTCCTGTATCTCTATTTTTAAGATGATCCTCCCGTCTTTGGGAGTAAATTTTGAAGCATTGGAGAGAAGATTGAGAAGAATCTGGCGGAAGCGGAGCGCGTCACTCATGAAGTTCTCCCAGCCTGGACCTTCCAGGTACACATCAAATCTCTGATTCATTTTGCGGATGCCTGGCAGCACAATTGTGATAATCTCCTGCAGCTCATCCGGCAGACACATTGGAGCTATGCTGATAGAAAAATTACCGTTTTCAATTTTGGACATATCCAGCACGTCGTTAATCAGCCCCAGAAGATGATGGCTGGATAAACGGATTTTCTGAAGACAATCCTTCACACGGTCCTGATCCCCAATATGGGCGGCTGCAATTTCAGCCATACCGGTGATCACATTCATGGGTGTACGGATATCATGGCTCATGCGTGAAAGAAAGTCAGACTTTGCCGCATTCGCATATTTTGCCGCCTCCAGGGCGCTGTTAAGCATGTCGGTCCGCTCTTCCAGTTTGCGCTGAAGTTCCCTCAATTCTGTAATATCCGTAATATCTATAAACATAGACAGGTACACGGGGTCATCCGATATTGTATCAATGCAGGTGCTGTTGAAGTGGAACCACCGGTCACGGTCATATTTATCTTTAATACGTATAGTCGCCTCAAGGGGCTCCCCTCTTCTCAGACCCGGAAAATGGCTGATTATTAGCTCCCGGCTTTCCCCGGACATCACCTCCAGCGGGTCGATGGCGGCGATATCCTCCATGCTGACATCAAAAATATCCTTAATCCGTTCGCTGGCGTCAAGCATTACAATCCCCTGCGGCAGGATGCGGTGCCTGACTATGAATCCCGGAATATTCTCATAAGCAATACTCCGCTCCTTCTGGGTCTGCACCAAATCTGTGACATCAATCATTGTGGTGTAGGCAATCTGTATTCCATCCATGTATTCATCTGTCAGAAAACCCACTATTTTGACCCAGCGCATGGAACCGTCCGGCATTTTAAGCGGCAGATATGCCTCGTAACTTTTCTCATCCGCATTGGTCATACTCTGGATATTCTCATTAATAATCCTCAAACCGGTTTCATTGTCCCAGAAATACGCATCGCAGCAGTTATGGAATCTGGTCTCATAGTCCTCTTTCGTGTACCCAATCATCCGGTAGTAACATTCATTAGCCCAGATAACAGTAAAATGTTCATCCATCAAGTGCCTGCTGACACTGACCTCCATTGCACTCATAAGCATTTCCTGCTCGTTTTTTGTTCTCATTAATTCTGTTACATCTGTCATTACCGTGTAAGAAATGCGGAATCCGTCTATGTATTCATCTGTAAAAAAGCTCACCAGCTTGACCCAGTAGCTTGAACCGTCCTCATATTTCATGGGCACAATCGCCTCATATCCATCCCCATTATTTTTCAGAACAGCTTCAACTTTGCTTGTCAGGAGTTCCCAGCCCTCCGGGTTATTAGCAAAGAACTCATCCGGATGATTGTGGAACAACGCCTCGTATCTTGCCTTTGAATAGCCAATCAGCTTATAGTAATACTCATTGGCCAGGACACAGGTATAATGTTCATCAATCAGGTGTTTGCTGACGCTTATATTAAGCGCACTCATAATCATCGCCTGCTCCTGCATCATTTTATCAAAATCCTGCCTGGTTTCCTTTTGTTCCAGCCGGGCCTGCATCATATCAGTCACATCAACCATCGTTGTATAGGACACACGGTATCCATTGATAAACTCATCGGTAAACACCGCCTGCATCCTGACCCAGAAAGTCCCTCCATCCGGATATATCATGGGAAGATATAAGGAATAGCCGCTTTTCCCCTGCTCTAGTGCAGAATGGACCTGTTCCGTCAGCCTGGCCCATCCTTTGGGATTATTATAAAAATATTCATCGCAGTGATTGCGAAACAGATGTTCATACAGGGGCTTCGGATAGCGGATTAGCTCATAGTAGTAATCATTTGCCCAGATACAGGTAAAATGATCATCTACCAGATGCTTGCTGACGCTTGCGCCTAAAACACTCATCAGCATACTGTATTCAGCATTGAGCTGTTCATAACTCAGGTTAATCTCCATTCAGGTGTCCTCCGGGATTTTACTTTCTCATCGCCTTTATGGCTATTTAGTGATTCACGCCGGATTTGCCGGCTGTTTCTGGGGAAAAATCACTGTTTAAGTATTTTCCTATTTCCCTCCACAGGATTGCTTTGTCCAGGGGTTTTGCCATATGTCCGTTCATTCCGGCGTCTTTCGCAGCCTGGATATCCTCCGAAAACGCATCCGCTGTCATGGCAAGGATGGGAACTGCCTTGGCCCCGTCACGGTCCATGGTGCGGATGGCTCTAGTGGCCTCATATCCGTTCATCACCGGCATCTGGACATCCATTAAAATCACGTCATAGAAACCGTCCGGGGAGCGTCTGAACGTCTCCACCCCCTCGGCTCCGTCACTTGCAGTATCCACTTCAGCGCCCATGTCGGCCAGGAGTTCCCTGGCAACCTCCTGATTGATTGCATTGTCTTCTATGAGCAGGAAGCGCCTGCCCGTAAACCTGGCTCCGGTATCTGTCCCCTGCGTTTTCCTGGCCGGCTGTCCCTCAAGCACATACCGCTGCAGCCCATGAATCAGAGTCGAGACGAATATCGGTTTCTGCAGAAAACCTGTGACACCCGCCTTTTTTGCATCTTTTTCAACATCGCTCCAATCGTAAGCTGAGATAATCAGTACCGGCAGCTGGCCGCCGCACAATTCCCGAATCCGGCGGGTGGTTTCAAATCCGTCCAGATCCGGCATTTTCCAGTCAAGAAGCACCGCGTCATACATTTCCCCGTTCTGCTTTGCTGTCTTTATCATTTCCACAGTCTGGATGCCGCTGTCGACCCAATCCGCATGGATACCCAATTGTCCGAGCATCTCAGCCATATACTCGCACATGACTGCGTCATCATCTGTGACAATGATTCTCAACCCTGGAAATTCCCCTTTTATAAACTGGTTCTCTTCTATTTTCAGTGGTAGTTCCACCCTGAAGCAGGTCCCTTTTCCCAATTCGCTGGTAACCTCAATAGTTCCTCCCATCATATCCACGAACCTTTTTGTGATTGCCATTCCAAGACCGGTTCCTTCCGTCTTATCCACACGGCTGTCCCGTTCTCTGCTGAATGCCGTAAAGATTTGGGCCAGGTATTCCGGTTTCATGCCGATTCCCGTGTCAGTTATTGAAAAGCGAAAGAGGGCTGTTCCGTCCACAGCCTGCTTCTCGCAGACATCCATGGAAACAGTTCCATTGACAGGGGTAAACTTATATGCGTTAGACAAGATATTGATAAAAATCTGCCTCATACGCAGGGCATCACTTAAAAACTGTTCGTGCACCACTGACCGCAGGCGAATGGAAAAATGCTGCTCCTTCTCGCCGAACTGTGGCTGCATAATGGCCACTACATTCTCCAGCACCTCCGGCAAGGACATGGAATCTTCCCTGAGAACCATTTCTCCGCTTTCAATTTTAGACATATCCAGCACATCGTTAATAAGACTCAGCAGATGCTGCCCTGACAAACCAATCTTCCTTAAGCAGTCCTTCACCTTTGCAGGGTCGTCCAAATGGGCTTCCGCAATATCCTTCATGCCGAGCACCGCATTTAAGGGAGTCCTGATATCATGGCTCATTCTGGAAAGAAAATCTGATTTTGCACGGTTCGCCTCCTCCGCTGTCTCCAGGGCAGAACGAAGCTCCTTCGCCTGCGCCTCCAATTTCTGCTGCATCTGCCGAAGTTCTGTTTCGTTGGTAATATCAATATAAATGGCCAGGTACACCGGATCGCCTTCCTGATACCCGATGCAGGAGGCGTTAATCTGCAGCCAGGCGTCATTGCCAGACCGGTTCTTCATCTGTACCGTAAAATGAACCGAATTGCCATTGGTAACAGCATTTTTATGTTCCAGAAATACCGGCATGTTGCGTATTATATTTTCACGAAAAAGAGCATTATCCATGCCGTCCATGCTGTCTTTCCCAAAAAAGTCAAAAAAACGGTCATTTGCCTCCAGCAGCTTAAAGTCCAGGTTCCGGTTAACTCTGAACTTGGAGACAAACCCCGGCAGGCTGTCGTAGGTCACTGACTGCTCCAGCTTCATATCCATCACATCGGTAATATCCGTCATGACCGAATAGCTGACCTGGTAGCCATCCACATATTCATCCGTAAGATATGCATTCAGCCGCACCCACATATAATCATGATGGTTTCCGTTATGTTTCCGCCGCATCCGCGTAACCAGATTATAGGACTTTTCCCCTGATTCCAGTGTCTCCATTACCTTGGCGCTCAGCTGCATCCACAGCTTTTCATCGTGGATATTCAAATCGTCATTCATATAGTAATGAGCCGGCTTATTGTGGTACAATGCCTCATACTCCTCCCTGGAATATCCAATCAGTTCATAATAGTAGTCATTGCACCATACCAGGGTATAATACTCATCCAATATATGCTTGCTGACGCTGACATGCAGCAGATTCATCAGCGTATCATATTCGTAGCCTGTCCGTTTGAGCGTTTCATTTAATATTTCCATACTTCCTCCTCCTCAGTGACCCAACAGGGAGAGCATCATCTTTTTAATCTTCTTCCATGCGTTAATAACACTCCAGAGTGGTCATGGCTTTGCATCTCTTTTGTAATTATACATCTTTCATACTTTGACTACAAGTGGTTTTGACAGGCATTGGAAGGAATTGCATTTTTGGGACTTCAGGTTATTGAACAGCCTTACCCGCTTCATCGCCTCAGCAAGATTAGCGCCATCCCCGGCATACGCAAAAAGCCCCGGAAAAGTCGTCTTCCGGAGCCTGGCATCTATTTCTTATGTCCTGAAAAGGAGCTGTTTTTTTATTGAGACAATGCTTATTCTAATCAATATTGTAAAATCTTATTGCTCCAACTTTAAATATGGAAGGACCGTACATGCAGGAATTTCTGCGGACAACGCTTTCTGGATTGTCCTTTTCCATGGGCAGGCGCAATGCGCCCAGCCCCAATGCTGATAAATTTAATGAACGAAACTTTTTATAGTACATGGTCACCCTTCTATCATCATCAACAGCTTCCGGCTGCATATTCCTCATAGGTCTTAACGCCCTGTTTCAAACGCTCCAAACCATCCAGAAGCCGTTCTTTCGGGCAGGCTGTATTCATTCGCAGAAATTCTCTGCCGTTTCCGCCATATACCATACCGGCCGACAGGTAAAGTCCTGTCTCCTTTCTGAGATACCGGCATAATTCTGACGCATCCACAATGATTTTACGGCAGTCCAGCCAGAGCAGATAGGTGGCGTGGGCCGGTACCAGAGACATCTCCGGGATTTCATCGTTCAGAAATTTACGGACTGTTTTCCTGTTTTCTGCCAAATACTCCCTAAGCGCATCCAGCCAGCCCTCGCCTTTTGTAAATGCTGCAATGGCAGCTTCAATCGCAAAGGCGTTGGGTTCCGCTACTTCATCCGTATTCAAAGCGCGCTCCATCTTGTGACGTAGTTCTTCGTTTGGCACCATGACAGCTGCTGTCTGCAAACCAGCCAGATTAAAGGCTTTCGTTGGAGCGATGCAGGTGATGCTGTTCTGAGCGCATGTTTCTGATACTGATGCAAAGGGGATATAACCGTACCCCGGCTCTGTCAGATCACAATGAATCTCATCCGACATAATCTTCACATGATTGGCCGCACATAGCTCTCCGATTCTCCCCAGTTCTTCCCGCGTCCAGATCATTCCGGTGGGATTGTGAGGATTACAGAGAATCATCAGAGTCGTCTGTGGATCTGACAGCTTCTTCTCTAAGTCCTCCCAGTCAATCCGGTAGCCCGCTCCATCATAGAGCAGCCTGTTCTCGATGATGTTCCGGCCATTGTTTCGGATAGAATTAAAAAAGATGTTGTAGACCGGTGTCTGAACCAGCACATTTTCTCCAACCGTCGTCAGCTTTCTGACGCCGCTTGAAATAGCCGGAACCACTCCGGTGGTAAATACCAGCCAGTCTTTTTCCATCACAAAGCCGTGCCGCCGTTCCCACCAGCCGGTGACCGCTTCTCTCCATTCGTCCGGAACTACCGTATAGCCAAAAATCCCATGGGCTGCCCGTTTCATCAGCGCTTCCCTGATTTCCGGGGCTGTCTCAAAATCCATATCCGCCACCCACATGGGAAGCTCACCCTCCGGTACATCCCACTTCATGGAACCTGTTCCCCGGCGCTCGGTTAACTCATCAAAATTGTAAGGCATCCTACACAGCCTCCTTTAATTCTTCCGTCTGAATGAACGTTTTTGTCACATCAATCTTTGATGCATCCATAATCAGTTCTTCGATTTTTCCTGCCCGGATTATGCCGCTGTTGGGATTTAAAACGCTGTCAATGGTATTGTTCACCTCCACATCCACCGTGGAATATTCAAATGCAAGCGTTGTATTTAAAAGGCGGCAGTTTTTCATCACCAGATTGTCAATGTAACACATACCCTGGCTGCTTTCAATGGTACAGTTGATGAGCGTTAAGTTCTTCGCATTCCAGCCTAAATATTCGCCGGAAATAAAGGAATCATAAACCGTTACATTTTCACTGTTCCAGAACGCGTCCTTGGACAGCAGCCTTGCGTGATGAATTTCCGCATTTTTAACCCCATCAAAGGAATAATTTCCAACCAGTTCAAAGCCGTCGATATAAAGATTGCTGCTGTTCATTGCAAAATAATCGCCTTTCGCGGATACCTGGTCCATCCGGATCTGATCGCAGTTCCACAGGGTCTCACCTGCATTCGGCATGGTAACGCGCTCCAGTTCGATTCCGGTGGTACGGCGGAAATTTTTTGGAGCCTCCACAATACAGTTTTTCATGGAGATATTCTCCGTATACCAGATTCCGGCACGCCCCATCTCAAACAGCACGCAGTCCTCCATTTTAATATTGTGACTGTACCACAGCGGATATTTCCACTTGAACATGCTGCGGTAAAGCTCAATGTTTCTGCTTTCCTTTAAAGGGGATTCCCCATCAGCAAAAGTGGTATCATAGATTTTCAAATCCTTACCCTGGAATAACGCGCGCTCTCCTGTTAAAAACTTCTGATTAATCTGTTTCATTTTGTCTGCTCCTCCTTAAAATAATGTGAGTCGGTTTCTTAATATGAACTATCCTAACTGACGAAAATAACGGCTGGCTAACATAAGTATAAACTTTAAATAAACTTTGCCGTTTTACTCTTTTTCTTTATCTGACGATATTTTAATACCAATAGCATGAAATATCCAATGCTTATATCAAATTTATTTCTATGCTTTTTGAGTATATCATATGGCTGGGTTTTCTGGATTTCAGAAATACTCAGCCATTTTGGGTACGGGCGGTTTTAACTGTCTGCATCTCACTATTTGGAGGCGATTGCAGCGACCGGTATGGTTGTCACCAGGGAAATTGCCCCGGCCTCCTTCTAAACATTTCTACCCATTTCATATGCGGCAGACAGCGCTTCCCCACATTCCTCTATTGCTCCTTTTTTGTCAGCACCGGTTCCGCGCACGACGCCGGCCAGACGGGACTTTTCAAAACAGCTGATCCAGCCCTCCAGGCCTTTCACTGCAGCCTCCATAGAGCTTTCCTCCTCGTCCGCCGAAGTGGCCAGCAGATAAATGTCACGGAATTCATACTCTGCCGGGAACAGCGGATTGGTGCGGTCCAACAATGTTTTCATCTGCCCCGACATCTCATAGAAATAAATCGGGGTCGCAAATACCAATACATCCATTGCTTTCATCTGCGCTATAATTCTTTCTGCGTCGTCGCGCAGGATACATTTCCCTGTGGTCTGGCAGCCCAGGCAGCCCTTGCAGAATTCAATTTTCTTATCATAAAGGCAGATTTTCTTTGTCTCATGACCTGCCTCCTCTGCGCCTTTTATAAATACATCCGCCAGTGTCTCCGAATTTCCGCCGATACGGGGGCTGGTCGATAAAACCAGAATTCTTTTACTCATACATTTCCTTCCTTTCACAAATTCTCTCTGAAAAAGCGCTCCAGCTTATCAAAGGGAATCCGATCTGTCCTGTCATATAAATCAATGTGCTCCGCATCCTCCACCACATAAAGTTCCTTCGGCTCCTGTGCTTTCTCGTATACCATTTCAGAAAAGAACTTTGAGTGGGCACGGTCACCTGCAATAAAGAGAACGGGCCTTGGTGATATCTCCCCAACAAACGCGGTTAAGTCGGCATTCAAAAATGCCAGATCACTGGTTGTAGTAAATCCGCCTCTGGCGTTCGGATGGTGGCCTCTCTTTACTGCGTAGAAGCGGAACCATTCAGCTCCCGGCTCCGGCATTCCTTCCGGCACTGCATCTATGGGTTCTTCCGGAAAACTGGGAATATATTCCGGATATCCCTGTTCAAAATCTTCCCACCGTTTCAGAGACAGCCGTTCTTTCATTTCTGCCAGCGCAGCTTGATCCTGCGTGCCTCGGACGGCGGTTGTCATGACATACATGCTTGCGGTTGCCACCGCTTTGATTCTTGTATCCGCCTGTGCTGCGGATAAAGCGAAGCCTCCGGAACCACAGATACCGATTACCCCGATTTTATCACAGTCCACATATGGGACTTTGACTCCAAGGTAATCCACCGCTGCGCTGAAATTCTCCGTAAAGATTTCCGGCGACGAAAGATTCCTCGGCTCCCCGGCGGACTCCCCCATAAAGGACTGGTCAAAGGTCAGGACCACAAATCCTCTTTTGGCCAGTTCATTGGCATAAACGCAAGGCCCCTGCTCTTTTACGCCGCCATAGGGCGCACCCACGATAATCGCCGGATGCGTTTCGCTGCCATCGATCGCCTTTGCCTGATAGAGATCTGCTGCAATGGCAAGTCCGTAACGGTTATTATATCTCACGTGTTTTCTTTCTACATCTTTACTTAATTCTGCAATGTAATTTGCCATGATAATGTTCCTTTCTTTTCTTCCATATCTTACCGCACAAAGCGCGCCCTGCCCGCAAGGCTTGAATTACGGGGTACCTTTTGGGTATACTTTTTATGCCATGCTTTCCTTCAAAATCTGTACAATCTCATCATGGGTCAGTACCTTATAGCCGCCGTCCATCACAAATGTACCGTTCGCTATGCCCCCGATCATTTCCTCTGTGACTCCCAGTTCGCAGATACTCATTACAAGGCCCAGTTCCTTCATGTAGCTATCCATCTGTTTCAGGCCCTCCGCCGCAAGTTCCTCATCGGTTTTTCCGGCTGGGTCCACATCCCATACATTGACAGCATACCGTTTTAATTTAGCAAGGCCGTAAGGCATCAGGAATATGTAATAGGCCATGGAAACGGCAGACAGTGTCATTCCATGAGTGGCATCCGTGTAAGCTCCTACCGGCTGCCCAATCATATGCACTATACAGTCTGTTGTCTTTCCTTTGGACACCAGTGTATTTAATGCCCATGTAGCGGTCCACATGATATTGCTTCTGGCCCCATAGTCCAAAGGATTCTTAACTGCAATCCTGGAGCTGTGAATCATGGATTTTAACATCCCCTCCATGATATAATCGGAAGTATTGTCATCCTCACCGGAAAAGTACTGTTCCAGAATATGAGACATAATATCATAAAAGCCTGCCACCATCTGATACCTGGGCAGCGTAAAGGTATAGGCAGGGTTCAGCACTCCTTCCTTATATAATCCTGTTATTCTTCTTTATTCATCTGAAACACCAGATAGTCCAGGCAGTCAATCCGCTTTTCATTCGTATGTACTTTTTCCAACAGGCGTTTTCTATGCTGTTCCAACAGCTTTAACTGGTTCTGCCGGTTTCCAGCGATGCCTAATTTCATAAACTCTGCCACCATCTCCATATCACATCCGGCATCCTCCAGATTTTGAATCACGGAATCAGGGTTTTCCACATAGTTTGCCATTCTAATCTATCACCTCCCTTGTCTCCATTTCCCTCTATACCCACAAAGCATCGTGTGTTCTACATATAATTGACACTTATTGCTTTATTGTTTCTATGCAGTTTCGACCCTGTTTTCCCCATAAGTTTCTGCCATAGGCGCAATCATATTTTGTGTTACTTTTCCATATAACCACATTCCAAAAGGAATGGACAGCGCCTCCGCCACCGCAAACCCCGACCAGATAACCGTTATATTTCCTATAGCTGCTCCAATCAGAAGAATCGGTATGAGCAGAATTACCTGGCGCATGAATGCAAGATACATACTGTAGTTTCCATTTCCAAACCCCTGAAAAATTGCCGCAAATATAATCCCCACCGACGATACAAAAAAGCTGACCGACATAATTCTGACCGCTGGAATACCGAGCCGTATCATCTGCTCAGAGGCGTCAAACAACATCAGGATTTTATCCGGTATCAATTCAAGAGAAATCAGGACCACTGTCATGATTATCACTGCATAAAGAAATGCGTACCGGATTGTCTCATGGATTCTCTTTTCTTTTCCGGCCCCATAATTGTAAGCAATAATCGGGATCAGGCCGTTGTTCATTCCCTGGACGCCAATCTGTGCCAGGTTCTGAACTTTCATCAGGATTCCATAGATTGCCACTGCTGTTGATGAAAACTGGTACAGGATGGTATTGATAAATATTCCCATGACGGACATGATTCCCTGTACAATCGCTGTGGGGATTCCAACTTTCAGGATATTAGCCACATACTTTTTCTGGATATGCAGGGTAAAATGAACCGGGATTTCTTTGTTCCTTTTTATATTCAGATAAATTCCAAGAAGTCCTCCTGCCAGCTGCCCCGTGACGGTCGCTGCGGCCGCCCCTGCCGTCCCCATGGCCGGAAAACCAAAATATCCAAATATCAGGATTGGGTCTAAAATCACATTCACGAGGGAAGCTGTCCCCAGCGTGGCAAGGAACAGATTGGATTTTCCTGTCGCAATCAACAGCCGGTCAAACACCCACTGGAGCATCTGGCCAAAGGAAAAGAGCATGCAGATCCGTATATAGGAAATTCCGTACCGCGCAATCACTTCATTCCCGCCGGCCTGCCATGCAAAGTATGGTTTTACAAGTAACAAGCAGACAATTACATTAATCAGATACGCTCCGAATGCCATGACGATTGCCGCCGATGTTGTCTTTTTTACTTCCTCCGGTTGCTTTTCTCCCATGGCTTTGGATACCATTGCGTTCAGCCCCACGGCCAGCCCGCATCCCAGCGCAATCATGAGCATCTGCAGCGGCGCCGCAATTGAGATTCCCGTCAGCGCATCCTCGCTGACACGGGAGACAAAGATACTGTCCACAAGGTTATAAAGATTGTTTACCAGCAATGATATAATCAGTGGTATGGACGTTTTTATGATTAATCGGGGGATCGGTGTTGTCCCCATGATGCTTTCCTTCTGCATATTTTCCTCCTCGCAAATTATTTGCTTCTTTTATGTCTTTATTGTAATCCAAAATCATATTCATATCAAATACTTATATTAAATACAATCCCATACTTGACAGGCATATCACATTCTATATATAATAGACATAGAAGAATTTTCGTGTGTCTGGCATAAATAACAGGAATGGAGGAATCAGATTGGATATTCGTGTTTTAAGATACTTTATGGCTGTCACCAGGGAAGAAAGCATATCAGGGGCCGCGGAGTCCCTCCATATGACACAGCCAACGCTGTCAAGGCAGCTCATGGACTTAGAGAATGAGATCGGAAAAAAACTGTTGATCCGCGGAAACCGCAGAATCACATTGACAGAGGAAGGGATGCTCCTCCGCAAACGGGCGGCGGAAATACTCGATCTGGTAGATAAGACAGAAGCGGAACTTACGGCGCCGGATGAGGCCATTGGCGGAGACATTTACATTGGAGGCGGGGAGACAGATGCCATGCGTCTGATTGCCAGGATAGCCACGGATTTACAAAAGAGCTGTCCTGATATCCGCTACCACTTATACAGCGGAAACGCGGATGATGTGATGGAACGGCTGGACAAGGGGCTTCTGGACTTTGGAATCCTCATCGAACCGGCAGATATGAAAAAGTATGATTATATCCGCCTTCCTGCCACCGATACCTGGGGGCTATTAATGCCCAAGGACTGCCTTCTGGCCGCCCACGATTTCATCCGGCCGGAGGATATCTGGGAGCTGCCTCTTATATCCTCCCGACAGACTACGGTCAGCAATGAATTTTCAGGCTGGCTGAAAAAAGATTATGATAAGCTGAATATCGTAGCCACCTATAATCTGGTATACAATGCCTCCCTTATGGTGGAGGAGGGACTGGGATACGCCCTGTGTCTGGACAAGCTGGTGAACACCTCAGAAGGCAGCCGCCTGTGTTTCCGGCCGTTGAAACCAAAGATGGACGCCCATCTTGACATTGTCTGGAAAAAATACCAGGTATTTTCCGGAGCAGCGGACCGTTTTCTTAAAAATGTGCAGGACGCTTTTCATAGCAGTATCTAATCTTCCATGCAGACCTGCCATATGGCGTAGAAAAACACGTGCTCTGCAAAATATAGTTACTGTCAATTCGGACAAGGACAGGCAGCCTCTGCAACACGCCATGCAGAGGCCGCCTGTTTCTTTTCCCATTCCAGCTATTCCAAAGAAAATGTTACTGTCACATCACCGCTTCCAAGCGCTTCCGTCCATCCGGATAAATCATCTATTTTGCCCAGCCTCGTATAGCTCCAGGAATTAGAACCATAAAATATTACGATCTGATTTCCGTTATATAAAACAATATCCCCTGACTGCGTCGTGGTTTGACTGTTACTGGCCGGCAGACTGGTTCCAATCGATCCTACCTTTTCAAATCCGGAATAATCATTCATCTGGATTACTACAGGAGCAGTCTGCATCATCCTGACAAAAGAATCCACTGCCGTGTTATCCTCCAGCGTTGCTGTAAATGTACTGCTGCCTATCTGTACATTCATCGTTATTGCTCTGCTCTCCTCCGTCGTCGCTATTTCTGACGTCTCCATTGTTGTTTCAGCTGTATGTTCACTCCTGGCTGCTTCTTCCGGCTGTAGATTTCCGGCACTATAGGCTGACGATACAAACATGGCAGCCAACACCAATCCCGCAAACAGCTTCTTCTTATATAGTCTCATGAATCCTATTTCCTTTCGTAATATTTTTAATCGCTCTTTTTGCAAACATCCCCTGCGGCTTTCTTCCCCTTACATTTCTTCTTCGGAACTTAGATGGATTTTTCTCCTCACTCCACCTTAAACCGGTATCCGGCTCCCCAGACCGTCTCAATAAACGTTGAGGAATCGGCATTCTTCTCCAGTTTCTCTCTCAAACGGTTTATATGTACTGTCACAGTCGCCGTATTTCCTACCGAGTCCATGCCCCAAATCCGGTCAAACAATGTATCTTTTGAGAAAACAATATTGGGATTCTCAGCCAGGAAAAGAAGCACTTCAAATTCCTTATTGGCCAGGTTCATTTCCTCGCCATTCAAGTATACCCTTCTTTCCTTAGGACGGATGGCGAGATTCTTCACGATAATTGCGTCCACCTTTTGCTGCTCCCGGTGCTCCAGCAGTCTCTCGTGAATCTGGATATGGGATTTTACCCTGGCTACCAATTCCGCAGGACTGAAAGGCTTTACCAGATAATCGTCCGCCCCCAGGCCAAGTCCCCGTATTTTGTCTACATCCTCTTTTTTGGCTGTGACCATGATAACCGGCAAATGCAAGGATTTCCTTACCTCCCGGCACACCTCAAACCCACTTTTACCCGGCAGCATCACATCCAGAATCAGGGCATCCCAGCCGCCGGCCATTGCCCGGTTAAGCCCCTCATTTCCATCAAAAATAAGCTCTACTTCAAAACCGCCGGCCTCCAGATAATCCCGTTCCAGTTCTGCAATCAACTCGTCATCTTCTACTATCAATACTTTATTCATGCTATTTCTCCTCTGTCATTGGCAGATGTATAATAATCGCAAGGCCTCCATGATTTTCCGCATGGACGATTCCTCTGTGGCCTGATATGATCTCCTTTACAACAGCCAGTCCGATTCCGCTGCCTTCCCCAGAATTACTCCTGGCCCCATCCACCCGGTAAAAGCTCTCAAACAGGCGGTCCAGGCTTTCTTCCGGCACCCCCGGCCCATCGTCGAAAAAAATGAACTCCACCACTGTACTGCGTTCCACACGCCTTAGGGATATCACCACATTTGAATGGGGATGCCTGCGGTAGTGTATGGTATTGGTAAACAGGTTGTCCAGCACGCGTTTCATCTCCTCTCTATCAAGAAGGACCGGGAATTCTCCCCCTTCACTTGTGAGTTTAAATTCCACCTTATTTTGTCTGGCCTCCTCCTCATAAGAAATCAGGTATTGCCCTATAAACCTTTTTAAATCTGCCGGTTCCAAATGGTAATGGAAGCTGCTGCTGTCCAGCCGGTTATATTCGGAAAGACTGTCTACCAGGCGAGATAAATCCTTTGCCCTTGTTTTGATGGCGGACAGATACCGCTGCCTTTTTTCCGGGGTATTGGCGATCCCATCCATCAGCCCGTCCAGATACCCGCTGATGGACGTGAGCGGGGTCCTAAGGTCATGGGAAATCCCAATAATCAGGTCCTTTTTCCGCTGTTCATCCTTCAGCCGCTGCTCCACTGACTCCTTTAAATAGGCTCTCATCTCATCAAAGTCCCGGCATACCTCGCCGAATTCATCCTCTTTCGTATAATCAATGCTGGTATCTAAATTCCCCTCCTTGATTTCCTTTGTGCCGCGGCTCAGTTTCTGCAAAGGAACCAGAACGCTCTTAGATATCCAGCAGGAAAGAATTCCATTGACACAAACAGTCAGGACCAGAAATGCGCTGATAAAGCCCACGATATAGTTTAGGATATAGTTCTGCAGATAGGAGATAACTTCCTGGTCGGTTTCCCCAGTATGGACCGCCAGGATGCACACAGCCTTCTCCCCATGGTAAAACGTATGCTTCACCACAGACACATCATGGTAGCTTGCTGTCAGGGTCTTAGCCGATTCCATGGCTGTACCTGCTACAGATTCCGCCGCCCTCATCTCCTCCTCCGAAATATTGGAATAAATCTCATTTCCATTTTTGGTAATCAGAAAATGATACCCCATTCTGGAAAGTTTATTTTCCAGATGGTTCATTTTGTCACTTTTCCTGATTTCCGTCCCGGCCTCTCTATGAACCCCCTGTCCCCAGTTATTCTCCCACAGTTCCTGTTGATAGGTGTAAATAAGGCTCTGGGCCGACTGAATCCCATTCTCATCCTGATACATGGTCTCCAGCGTATACCAGTAACTGCCCAGCGAAGTCTGTAAACATACTGCAACAATAATGGCCGTCAGCATAATCGGAATAAGCGCCATCATTACATTAGATAATTTAATTTTCTGTCTGATTGTCATTGCCTGTTTTCTCCCCATATTCCCATTTTTTCTCCGGAATAAAAATTGCGGAGCTTTTCCAATCCTGTACATGTCTGCAGCTTCCAGATGTTTTTGTACGGTATCTGCTTTATATAACGGGAGGAGTCATGATGTGTTTAAACAATTTCCAAACTATCGAGCCAATCTTAACCGTTCAGACATCCTCTGACACCTATCACGATGCCAAATAAAATCATCAGAGCCCCGAAAATCCGATTCAATATGAAATAAACATCGTCCGTAACCTTTTTCCGATACAGGCTAACAATCACCGCGATTGCAAGCCACCAGATACAGGTACCTGCAAAGATACCACATATCAGTTGGACATTCTCTCCCACAGATTCATTACCGCCAATCCTGAACATGGAAAATACTACCATAAAAGATAAAATCGTTGCGGGATTGGTAATCGCAATCACAAAGGAGGACAGGAAGCAGGAGAAAATATGTCCGGGATGTTCCTCCTTATTGTTCCCTGCCGCACTGGCGAAGGAATGACTCTCCTTTTTCTTGATTGTGCGGACTCCAATGGCAACCACCATCAGACAGCCAACCATGCAGATAGTGCTCTGATGTTTCAGCAAAATATCCGAGATGAAGGTAAGCCCAAACACCCCCACACATGCGTAAAAGATGTCTGCTGCAGAGGAACCAATCCCGGTCAAAAAACCTGCAAATGCACCTTGGGTCAGCACCCGCTGTATGGATAATATACCCACGACCCCGGCGGGTACCCCGAATACAACCCCGATTACCAAACCTTTTAATAAATAATTCTCCAGCATATTCCTTACCTTTTACTCCACTGAAAACGAATAATAGTTATCATAGTCTTCCCTGTGATAATACCGGATTTCTCCGCTGTCCTGGCTATATACTATGGTCCATTCAGTTGACGCAAATTCTCCGAAATTATTTTTACTGACACTGCTCATCGCGTCTTTCATGTTCTCCATATCCATGGCCGGCTGTTCTGACAAACGTTCTAGTAACATTTCATATCGTGTATGAGACTGTTCTGTCCCAATCCCATATTTATCTCCCTGGGTCAGGTAAAAATTTGTCACCACAGGAGTTTCAACCACCGACATCTCGTTGTTCACATATTCCACAGCCACCGAACGACCGCTTTTATCTGACAGAGCCAAATGAAGCATCATGCCTGCGGAGGAATGCATATCATACTGTCCCAATAACTGAACCGCCTCGTTCACACTGGCGGCTTTGTCCAGAAGCAGCCTGACAGCGGTTGTGGTTGTAAGGTCCGGCTTTCCGGTATCCTGCTCCGTAACCGCTGAGTCATCAATCATCAGCACGGCTACACAGAGACCTTCTTCGTTAATCCCATCCATTGGGGCATACAGGGCTGCGGCCGATATGATTTTAGATACGGTTTTTTCGGGATCGTATTCCGTACCCAGATTCAGAAAATCCAGATTTACAGTAGAAACCGAAGCATATCCTCTCTCCGGTTTTGACTTGACAACCATGGAGGTGCATTCCATCCAATCAAAGTTCCTGCCATACATCACACCGCCCTTCGGATTTCTGGCCGACAGAGTACTGCATCCGAAGCTGCCTCCTAAAAAACGGGGATATAGAAATCCTTTGAACAGAGCCTTACCGACAAACTTTGCCACATCCAGATCGGAAGCTGCTCCACCCTGTTCCAGAAAGCGGTCGAACCCATAATCGTCCCTGTATTCCATATAATAGAAACCGTCTTCCAGTTTCTGTACATTGACAGCCGAATCAACGCCAGCCCTGATTCGGAAATAAAGATAAGCGGCACCCGAAATCAGCAGCATTAACACAATCAGCAGGATTCGTACACCCTTTTTCATTGTTGTCTCCTTCTTTTCATTGCATCTATTTCTCTTGCAAACATTTCTTTTCCAAGGATTCTCCTTTGCCCCTGATTCTGACCATGATTGGAATTGGATTGAAATTATGATTCCTGCGCTCCGCGTGTGCCGGCACTCCCTGCTTTTCCTGGAAATTCATTTTCTTCTCTCCCAAACGCTGCAATTTTGTCAAAATCGTGGAAAACAATATAGAGCTGGACCAGCGCTGTCAGAATCGCTATACAAAGTGCCTGAGTGAAGGAAATTATGGTCAGCGGAACCGTCATGGTCAGGCCTGGCAGCAAGATTTTTCAAAATAAATTCACTAAGCTGCTAATCAGGACAATCTTGTTGCCCCAACCCTCCAGTACCGGATTGCTCTCCACTGCTTCCCTGAACTCCCCGGTGTCTTCAATCGTCCCAATCTTTGTGTATTCCCCGGTAACTTCCCCGTCCTGGTAAAACAGGATAATACGGTTAGGCTCCGAATAATATACCTCACCCGCTTTTTCTGCGGTAACCATTTCTGGCTCAGAGGGTATCTCATAGTGGCTGGGAATGTCGTAATACTGCATTACTTCCCAATTCTCATAATCGTCGTAATGGTAGATTGGCAGTCTCCAGTTGGCGGTTCCCACATATCCGGCGATTGCGTCTGCGGTTGCATTGTCCTCCATCTGCATGACAAAAGGGGCTCCGTCATCGCCAAAACGGACTTCCAGTGCCAATGCTCCTGTGAGTTCCTCCCCTGCTTCCTCTGCCTTGGTTCCCGCATTGCCTGTGCTATTATCCCGTCCAGCGCTCATTGTAGTACCGGCAGATGTGGAGGGATTGCTGTTTTCTCTCCTGGTCTCATCTGTTTTTTGGCACCCCGCCAGCATGGAAGCCGCAGCCAGGGCCAGCATAAATATGATTGACTGTTTTCTTACTATATTCTTTTTCATCCTGATTCCTTTCCTGTGTCTCGTTCTCTGAATTTCTAAATGCTGTATTCTGTTTTTTTTATTATATATCTGCGGTATCAACGAAACAAATACTTATATCAAATAGTTATCTATGCTTTTTTAGTATGTGTCATTCCGTTATCAGCACGGTTAAGTCCACTTTTTTTACTTTCCACGATACGGCATAGGCAAAACCGGTAAACAAAAGGATCACCACCGCGGACGGAACCAACGTATTGCCGGCTGTCATACCGGAAGAGAAATTGCTGATGCCTGCCATTCGCATGACAATGGACACAAGAGAATCGGTCAGGGCTGCAGCCAGAATGGTTCCGATGATGGAAGCAAGAACAGCAACAATCATAAACCGCAGGGCAAATGTGCCTCGCAGTTGTCCACTGGTAAAGCCAACTGCTTTGTAAATCCCGATATCCCTCTGTTCTGCCGAAAGGATTTTACTGCCAGTCATAATTGTGACAATCAGAATAAAAGCCGCCACCATCCCATACAGGAATACCAAAAGCGCCTGCATGCCAGAGATGATTCCATATAGACCGGGCCATGTATTCTCATGGACATGGACATCCCCGCCATAAGACTCATCAAGAGCCACTATGATGGCCTCTTTCTGTGAAGCATCCTCCAGAAAATAATGGTGGCACCAGATAGCCGGGTCATCCGATCCGATTTTCAGGTAACCTTCCCGGCTCATTCCGATATTATCGCCCATATCATTGGCACAGGTATAAATGCCAGATATCACATATTCCTCACTGCCCAGATCAGCCTGTACCGTGACCGTATCACCGACTGCTACTCCCAGGTCAGAGGCCACAAACTCTGTCATCACGATTTCATCATCTGCCTTGGAAGTCCGCCCTTCCACAATGTGGAACCGCTCCGGATCGGTGATTGCATTGGCCGTATAATCAATTCCGTTCACAGACACCCCCTGCATCGCCAGGAGGTAACGGTCCGTAATGCCGGTATAGGAAAGCACGGTTGCTTCCGCTTCCTCCGGGGTATGTTCCCCAAAAATCTGGACGCCGATATCGTGATCCGCCGGATTGAATGCATCCATCATCCCTTTTCCGTCCGCTCCCAGCCAGGTATCCATCCGTCCGATCATGGAGGCAAAGAACACCAGAAGGATTGCCACAATACAGGCCCCGCTATATCTTCGGGCGCCTGCGGTAAGCTGACGGAGCGCCATGGAGTATTTTAGATAGTTCCCCCGGATTGGGAAGCCTTTTTTCACTCTGGTTCCGTAGATAAAAGCCTCACCTCCAATTGCTTTCATCGGTGTGATCCGTTTGAGCTTTCCCGTTTTAAATACAATAAAACCGGTCAATACCAGGAATAGCAGACCACTGATTAAGAAACACCAGGCGGCAGGCAGGTCTGTAGGAATGCGGATTCCTGTAGTCGTAAGTGTGGCCGCACTCACAATCCGGCTGACGTAAACAGCCGCCAGGATACCCAAAACCATTCCGGTTAAGATGACGAGCATGTACTGCGCCAGTTGAATCCGGCGTAATTTCCCGCCTGTAAAACCAATGGTTTTCAAAATCCCCATATTCACATAATCTGCCTCAATGGAGCTTCCTATGCCGTGTCCCAGCACGATCAGGACCACAAAAATAAGTACCACTACAAACGCCGCCAAAAGGCCGCTGAAAGCATTCTGGAGAATCAGCATGAATCCGGCAATGGCATTCCCACTGTGGAGGAATTCCAAATACTGCGGCAGCTCTGTATTCTCATTAATGAGCTGATTCAGCTGGGAAACCGTGACACCTTCCCCGTTTGTGTCCGCCTGAAATATATGCAGCATAGCTCCGTCCCTGGCCAGCGCATCAATACCAGTATCCCGGATTGTCTGGATGATTCCGGAATAATCGGCCTCACTGATTAGAAATCCTTTCATTCCGATCATGGAACTGCCCATAAATGGATCTTCATAAAACCCTTTCACCGTAAAGTCTGCCGCCTGTCCCCCGCGGGCAACCTGAAATCTGATTTCATCTCCAATCTGCACACCGAACATGGAAATCATGGAAGGGGAGACATAAATCTCTCCCGGCCGGATTTCCGGTATATCTCCCTGGTACCCGGACAGCTCATCTTCAAAGAATTTATACCGTCTATCCTCCGTCCCATGGGGAATCAGCTGGCCTTCACTATCAGAATCCTGGTCATTCACCGTATAGTCCGAATAAATGACTACCTGCGTATCCACATTACCAACCGCCTCCAAGTCAGCAATATTGTCCGCCAGAGCATCCATATCAGGCACATTGGAGACCCATGCAGTCAGGGTCCCAAACCCCGCCCGCTCCATTTCTTCCCTGAGATAGCGTTCTGAGTTCATCCATATAGAAAGAACCGTTCCCAACGCCGTGCAGACAAGCAGTACCAGGATAAATACGCCGGACAGGCTGCCTTTGTGCCGTTTTAGATCAGCCATTAATAATATTGTATCTTCCATTATAGAACCCCCTCGTTACCATTGGAAAGAAACAAGCCAGTCATTGATCGCTGCCTCCCTCGTCCTTTCATCTTCCGGATGGAAAACAGGCATGGACAGTTCGTCCAGAATCTTACCGTCCTCCAGGTAAAGAAGCCGTGTCCCGCGGACAGCTGCCCGCAGATCGTGAGTAACCATCAGAATGCTCTGGCCTTCCTTATTTAATTCAGTCAAAAGATCCAGAACCTCCCCTGTATTCCTTTTATTTAAGGCTCCGGTTGGCTCATCTGCAAAAATGATACCCGGTTCATTGATCATGGCCCTGGCAATGGCCGCCCTCTGTGCCTCACCGCCCGAAACCTCTGCCGGCATCCGGTCCTTGGCGCTTCCTACATTCATCTGTTCCAGCAGGGCTTCTGCCTGCTTCCTGGTCTCTTCCGGCTTCCGTTCCTTCCCTAAATATCCTGCAACCGTCACATTCTCGAAAAGCGTTAAGTTGCTTACCAGAAGGGTCTGTTGAAACACAAAACCAAATTCCCGTGAGCGGATTTTGGCCATCTGGCTCTCTTTGAAACGGCTAATCACCTTTCCCTTATAAACCACAGTCCCGGAAGAAACACGGTCCATTCCGCTGAGGACATACAGCAGAGTTGATTTTCCTGCCCCGGACGGCCCCATGATGATTGTAAAGTCATCCTCATAAATATCCACGGATACATGGTTCAGCACCGGAACCGCTCCCCGGTCCTTCCCAAACTCTTTGCTGATATCTTTGGCAGCTAATAATGTCTTTTTCAAGTTTCTTTTCCTCCTCGTTATGAGCACTTAGCGGGTGTCTTTTGGCCGCTTACGTGCGATACATGACACTGGCACTTAGCGAGGTCCTCCATGAGCTTAGTGCAGTGGCTCATTATGAGCACTTAACACGTCATGCCACAATAAGCCGCTTTTTTCCTGTCCTTTGATCCGGCCGGATTTCTCCCACAAAGCGAATGGAAAACCTTACATATTCCAGGCTCTTTTCTTTCAGGAGCAGCGCCATCTGCTTCATCATTTCTTCCCGGATTTCTTTTATCTTTCCTGTGTCTGACACTTCTGCCAGCATCTCAAAGGAATGACTGTCCAGCTGGCGGAACTGGTAATCTAAAAGCCCGTCCAGGCAGAATCCTTCAATGACAAGGGGATGCAGAAAATCCCTGTTTCCACGTCCATCCTCAAACCACATCATGTCCTCATTCCGCCCCATAATATTGCCTGCCAGCGTAAACGGATAGGGGCTCCCATCCTCCGGTTCCCGTAAATTAAGCTGGTCGGATATACGGTATCGAATCAGAGGCTGTACATAATTATAGAGGGAGGTTAAGTACATGGTGCCGTTCTCTACCTCGATATAATTTAAGTCGTCAAACAAATACATTCCCTCCGCATGACTTGTTTCCACGCCAAGGGCCAGGGATTCGCTGGCTCCATAAATATTAACCACGTCCGCTTCAAATATTGTCTCCAGATAATTCCGTAAGCTGGCGCCAAGAGGTTCTCCGCAGGAAACGATGCGGAATATATCCACGCTGACTTCACCTTTTTCCACAAGTTCCCCGAGAATCTTGATTGCTGACGGATAACCGATCACCATATTTGGTTTAAACTCTTTAATCTGGCGAATCCATGCTGCAAGGGGTGTCTTGACATCCAGGAAAAGTTGGTCCGCATGGACGCCTTCTATCCCGTCCCCCACTGCCATGGCCCCGCCATACCGGCCGTCTGTTGCGGCAATATACACGATCCGCGGGCCTTTCCACAGCAATTTTAATATCTGGGGCATGGTCATATCCCAGAGCGCGGCCCGGATAATCCCAAGGAGCATCTGGCTCCATGCCGCCTCATCATAAATAAAATATCCTGGGGTCCCTGTACTGCCGGAAGAATGGACCACATGGTACTCATCCTTAAATTTTTTCTGTTCTGTGCTTTCCTCCCGGTCAAACCGGCGCAGGTCCTCCTGCTTTAAATCGGAAACAGTAACCAGTTCATTGAAATGCTCCATCAAAAGCTGTTTATCCAAAACAGGAAATGCCGACAGGGGCATGAGCGGAATCTGCTTTCTTGTAATGCCTGCCTCCTCAAAGACCCGGTGGTAATACGTTGAATTGTCATAGGCATACACAAGCAATTCTCTCAGTTTTTTTTCCTGGAGCGTTATTAATTGTTCCCGTCTCATTCCCGTGTTTCTTTTTAACTGGTATAAATTCCACAGTAAATTAAAGTAATTCATCATAACCTCCATATGTTCCACTGAATACCCAGACAGTTCCATTCATACTGTCTGGCATTCACTTAAGCTTCTTCATTTACAGAAAACACATAACTGTTCCCATAGTTCTCCCTGTGATAATAACAAGCCTTACCGTTGTTTAAATTAAAAACAATGCTCCATTCTGTTGACTCAAATTCTCCAAAATTGTCCTTACTGACACTGTCCAAGGCATCCCTGACCTGATCCATGTCCATCGCCTCATCTTCTGCCAGACGTTTCATCAATCTCTCATACCGGGTATGGGACTGTGCTGTTCCAATTCCCTGCTTTCTTCCTTCGGCCAGATAGAAATTTGTCACAGCTGGCGTATCCGTCACAACCATTTCGTCATCAATATACTCCACCACCACGCTTCGGCCGCTTCTGTCTGCCAGTGCGAAATGTACCATCATTCCCATAGAGGAGTGCATATCATACTGTCCCAACAGAGCCAGTGCTTCCTCCACATTGGCCGCCCGATCCAGAAACAGCCGGATAGCCGTGGTCGTGGTAAGATTCGGTTTTCCTGTGTCCTGACAGATGACATCATAATCCTGTATCATATTGACCGATACCGCCAGACCTTTTTCATTCATGCCGTCAAGAGGAGCATATAAGGCAATCAGGGTACGGACCTCATCCGGCAGTTGTGAAAGGCCTGCCCCATAGCCGGAACGAATAAAATCCATATTAACCGTAGAAACAGAAGCATATGCACCCTCCGGCCTGGAACGGACCACCATGGCTTCACATGGCTGCCAGTCAAAATTCCTTCCAAACAGAGCTTCTCCCGCCGGGCTTTTCACCGCCAAGGTGCTGCATCCGAAACCGCCTGTCCGGAGTGACGGTCGTGACTCACCGGCCATCATATGTCTGGTAAGGAAATCAATGACTCCTGCATCGTTCGTGGCTCCTCCCTGAGCGAGAAAGTCATCAAACCAGTAATTCCCGTCATAGCTTACTGCTGAAAAACCGTCTTCCAGCTTCATGATTTCGCTTCCCGGGGTGATGGCCGCATCTGATGCTTTCCCGGCAGCCGTAACCGTCTGAGTCAAAGCCCCATTGTTCTGTGCGTATGCGGTCTGCTGTAATACAGGCGCCCCTCCTGCACACCCTGTTAACACTCCTGTTATGGTCAGTGTTGTAAACAGCAGCATTCTTTTCATTTTATTCATTCTGTTTATGTCTCCCCTTTCTTTATGTCCATTGTAATACCAGTAGTATTTAATATCAAATACCTATACTAAATATTTACATATGCCTTTTTACTATGGCTTTATCCATAACTTCTGATAGAAACGCCAACCCGGCACGTTCCATCTTCTACTCTTTTTCTATCTTAAACCACTAAAATAACGTCCACCTAACAAAATAATAAACTTTTCATAAACCCCTTGAACTTTTTCCTGGTTTGAAGCAATCCATACAATGATGAAAAAAATACAGACCCCCGCAGAAAGGTCTGTATTTGAAAATTAACTTTCCATGTTGGCAATCACAGTGCTGTGCTTATTTTACGCTCTTAATCTGGACAATCTTATTACCCCAGCCCCGTAAGATCGGATTGTTAACAACCGCTTTTTTTAAATCATCGGCAGCCTCAATTTCTCCGATCTTTGTATAGTCTCCGGTCACCTCCCCGTCCCCATAGAACAGGATGATCCTGTTTGGGTGGGAGTAATACACTTCTCCTGCTTTTTGGGAGGTCACTGTTTTCACATCAACCGATGGAATCTCATACCGCGATGAAATATCATAATACTGCATCACCTCCCAATTATCATAATCATCAAAGTGATAGATTGGAAGCCTCCAGTCGGCTGTCCCTACATGCTTTTTGATAGCTGCAGTCGTATCATTATTTTCAAGTGTCATTGTGAAGGCTGCTCCATTATCACCAAAACGCACCTCCAACTGGGATGCAGTTACAACCTCTCCTGTCATTTCCGCACTTGCAACTCCTGTAAGAGCTGCTGTCAATCCAATGACTACCATAAGTGCCACGGCATATTTTTTTAATCCTGCTTTCTTCATAAAGTGTCCTTTCCTGTGCTCCTTTTAAAGCGCACAACCGCCGTAATCCACCGGTTACTGAAATGCTTCCGTAAAGAAGCTTTCTAATTTGTCAAACGGAATCTTATCCATCTGATCGTACAGGTCTGTGTGGGTTGCTCCCGGAATTATCAACAGTTCCTTATTATCACCCTGGAGGAGTTCGTATGCATCATGGCTGTACATTAAAGAATGTGCTTCCTCGCCATGCACAAGAAGAACCGAACTTCTGATTTCAGGGGCATACTCAAACAAACGCATATTCATCAGAGAGCCCGGAGCGGTAGCCGCCCACCCATTATTGGAATTGACGGAACGGGGATGATAGCCACGGTCGGTCTTATAATAAGCCACATAGTCCTTAACATACTGCGGAGCTTCTTCCGGTGCTTCTTCCGGAAGGCCGCCTCCCAGCGTATAAGTTCCATTTTTATAATCATCTGTTCTCTGTTGATTGTAAGCAACACGGGACTCATACCTTCCGTCCTCATCAATGGAATCAAAATAACCAAGTGCCGTATTCCGGCTCATGTCGTACATCGTCATGGCAGCCGTGGCTTTAACTCTGGTATCCAGCGCTGCTGTCTGAAGTGCCATACCGCCCCAGCCACAGATACCGATAATACCAATCTGTTCTGGATCAACATTGTCCTGGGTGGAAAGGAAATCAATCGCAGCCTGGTAATCCTCAACGTTGATATCCGGCGAATTGAAGTACCTCGGATATCCGCCGCTTTCTCCTGTAAAGGATGGGTCAAAGGCAATAGCAAGAAAACCTCGTTCTGCCATTTCCTGTGCATAAAGACCGGAACTCTGCTCCTTTACAGCGCCAAAGGGGCCACTTACAGCAATGGCCGGAATCTTCCCTGTATATTCTTTTGGTTCGTAAAGATCAGCAGCCAATGTATTGCCAAAGTGGTTGACAAACGTCACCTTTCTATGGTTCACTTCATCACTGAGTGGAAATACCTTATCCCATTCGTCAGTAAGTTCAATCGGTTCCACCTTGATGGAGGTATCCTCCATCATACCATAATTTACAACTCCGTCTGTTGTTTCGTCTGTGTCTGCAACAGGTGCACCGGTTTCCGGTTCTGTCTCCGATGTTGTGCTCTGCTGTGTCTGCTGCTCCGTTACAGTCTGCTGGCTATTCTGTACAGAGCAGCCTGTGCTTACGAGTACCGTGAGCATTAACGCCCCTGCTATGATTCTCTGCGAATTCTTTCTCATTGTGTTCTTCCTTTCTTTTATAATTTTTTATGTAATAACAGATTTTCTACAAATCCGGATTACTTCTTCATACAAGGAAAGTGGAGCATAACCACTCAAAATGCAGAAGGGCCATACAGTATCTTTACCCCTTAACCCACTAATCACATTTACTAAATAAATTCCCCTTCCTATATGTTTTATCATCCGCTCCATTTTATAGAACTCATAAACCGCCTTGCCCTGTCTTCTTTCGGGGACTCAAAAAAATCTTTCGGCGTATTTTCCTCTACCACCACTCCTTTATCCATGAAAATTACCTTTGTTCCCACATTTTTTGCAAAGTTCATTTCGTGGGTGACAACCAGCATCGTCATTCCTTCCCCTGCCAGCTTTCTCATCACCTCTAATACCTCGCCAATCAGCTCCGGGTCAAGGGCCGAGGTCGGTTCGTCAAACAGGATTACTTCCGGTTCCGTGGCAATCGCGCGGGCAATCCACACTCTCTGCTGCTGTCCGCCGGACAGCTGATGAGGATAATAGTCATACCGGTCCCAGAGTCCCACCTTATCTAAAGCCCTCTTACCGGCCTTCTCAGCCTGGGACCTTGGCATTTTCCGAGCAATGACTAACCCCTCCGTTACATTCTGCAGGGCCGTTTTATTCCGGAAAAGATTGTAGTTCTGAAAGACGAATGCGGTCTTTCTCCTTATTTTCACTCCAGCCTCAGTTTCTGTTCCCATACGCTCTGAAGCCTGGTCAGCGCCGTACAAAATATGAGGTAAATGATGCCAACCTCACAGTACAGTGCAAATGGTTCATACGTTCTGGCAGCAATTCTCTGGGCCGACATGAACATTTCCATCACTGTGATATTGGCTGCCAGGGACGTATCCTTCACCAACCCAATCAGGGAATTACTCAGCGGCGGAAATGCGATTCTGAGAGCCTGGGGCAGGATAATCCGCATCATGGTCTGAGTATAGGACAAACCCACACAGTATCCGGCCTCCAACTGTCCGGCCGGAACTGCCTCTATAGCAGCCCGGGTGGTCTCGGACGCATAGGCTCCGGTATTAACAGAAAATACAACTACGGCCGATGGGAATGCATCCAGAGTTATCCCCAATCCCGGAAGCCCATAAAAAATTACATAAAGCTGAACCAGCAGGGGTGTCCCTCTGATTACCCAGACATACAGCCTGGCCAGTTGTTTCAGCCCCTTCACATCTACCACCTGTACTCTCACCGTCAGCTGCTTTTTCCCCTTCTGTTCCAGCATCTTCCCCAGTTGTCTGAGCCTCCACCGTGGTTCCTGATACCGTAGTTTCTGCAGGTATGGTTCCCGCCCCGGCATTTAAAGAACCACTGCCCGCCAAAAGTCCTGTTGTCAGTACAGCAGCCGCTGTCACAATCCATTTTCTCTTTATATTTTTTCAAACCCTCCTAATCTTAATAATAATCTCTCGGAATCTCTAAGCCAGTAAATATAAGGCTTTCAGATTCCTTTTTT